>NZ_JALQEK010000001.1:0-480863 GCF_023630765.1 Caballeronia sp. ATUFL_F2_KS9A
AATCGCGGTGAACTCGACCTTGTACCCTTGCGTGCGTGAAGCGCTGCACTTCATGCTCACGATCAGCAAGCCATATTTCGCATCCGCGAGCGTGTGATTGGTGAACGCGATGACTGTGTTGGTGTATCTCCGTTATTGACCGCATGACCGAGATTCAGTTGCGATTTACCCGGCTCCGTCGCAATCTTGATGTGTTCCTGATTCTCCCGATCCTCGACTTGAATCGTGTTATTGCGAATCGTGTGGATGACGACGTTACGCGTGCGCCACTTGTGTTGCTGATGAACCGGGTCGGTATCTTGCGAGTTATGCAGGGCATGCAGGATGTATGGCAGATCCGGATTACCCGCGAAAAACGCGACGGCCACCTCCGTGCCCGGTATATACGGCATGTGAAAGCCGCTCTGCCATTTCCCCGCGAAAGGCTTGCCGAGTCGCAACAGACAGCTATTCAGACCCGCGACGCGTTTCTCCCGGTCATCGTGGAACTGAACGATATATTCGCCGTGCGGATCGATGTAAGGACCGCTATAACCTTCCGTCGACGCAATCGTTCCGGTTATCGTGCCCTCGATGCGCGGCCATTCCGACTCGCGCAGCGGCATCCGATACAAGCGATCGGAAGGAATCGCGGTGAACTCGACCTTGTACCCTTGCGTGCGTGAAGCGCTGCACTTCATGCTCACGATCAGCAAGCCATATTTCGCATCCGCGAGCGCGTGATTGCTGAACGCGATGACGGTGCCGGGCGTGGCATCCAGCGAATCGCCCGTGCCGCGATATTCGATCTGCGCGGCCTCTGCGGCTTCGCGACGCAATAGTGCTTCGCGTTGCGCATCCTCTTTGGTTTCAATAGCCAGACTGGCCGTCGACGCCTCGCCGTAAGTGCTGGTGTCGTCCTTCTTGGCGCGAATCTGTTCGGTCGCCTCGATCGGATAAGGCGCCTGCCGGTAGTTATAGCTGCGCACGTGATAGGCAGCCGGAATGCTCACGGCGTGCATTTCCAACGACTTCACCGATTCCGAACCCTGTGTGTCCATGCCGGCTTCAGGACGGAACGGCAATTCAAACGCGCGATTATCACGCGCTGCATCACGGCGATAATGCGTGAAGTCATCGCCGAAGCGCACGACTTCGCAGTCTTCGCCTTCCTCGCAGACGAACCAGATGCCGGTGCGTTCGCACAAGCGCTTGAGAAACGCCAGATCAGACTCTTGCCACTGCGTGACGATGCGCCGCTTTCCATACGTCCGATACAGCTTCATGTCCACGCGCGCCCAAATCTTGTTGAAGCCGTGCTCCTGCAAGAGTTGTTGCATGATCTCGGGCTCGCTCTTGTCGAAGAAGAAGCGAACCTTCGGCGTGTTTCGCAGAAGCGCGAGCCGCGATTCCAATACGACTTCGTAGACGCTTTGGTTCTTCGAGGTCGAAAGTTTGGAGAAGCCCGTCACGACGCCGTATTTGTGACGTGGCGGTTCGGGTCTGAGTCGTCGCGGCGGCTGAATAAGCAACGAGCCGCGCTTGCCAAGATATTCACGCTGAGACAAATCGTGCGAGGTATGCGTGAACTGGATTCTGTAGCGGCTCTCGCGTCCGATCGCTTCTTCGCCCTCGATACTGAAAACGTCGGCAATGGCCGAACTCGGTACACTGCGCATCTCCAGAAAATAAGGCTGATGCTGTCCTTGAAAGGCATGGTCACGCCTTTCAAAGTATTCGTCGCTTCGATTCAAGTATTCCTCCTTCGTGGCTGAACGCACGTAACCGGCATAAAAAAACCGCCGTTGGCGAGTCAGAAGCAGTGCTTAACTTCGGAGCGTCGTTGATCCGGACGATGACGTACGCGAGAAGCCGCGCTTTCCTAGTCCGAAGTTGCCATTGTTTCCGATCAGACTCGTTAGCCCTACGAAGGGTAGCGCAAGCCGCTTGATATGTGTGTCAATTCTTGACGCACCGTCCTTGCGAAGATCAATCGCCCGCGCCGGACGAGAGAATCAGATTGTTCTTGCGCGCTCAGGCGAGGCGAGACAGTCGCAAAGGGAAAGCGTAACTCGCTTTAGCGTCTCGCGCGTTGCGAACTTTTTACTCAGCGTTAGTCGTATCTATTCGGGAATTCGCATGGCCCATGTAAGGAAGATAAAAAAATTCCTGCTTTGCGCCGCACACAAACGAGGCCAATAAAAATCAAGATCGCGACAAGAAGCCCCAAACCCCTACGCCCCCGCCCCCCGCTTCCGATTCACAATAGCAGTCTCCGAAAGATCCACCTCCCGCATCAGCTTATTGAGCGTTTCATCGTTGATATGCTGCAACGAGCGCAGCTTCAGCAATTCCGCTCGCTCGGCCCGCAACGCCGCCATCTTCAATCGCGTCTCCACCATTTCGCTCTTCTTCGCGGCCTTGCGCGACGCTTCTTCATCGCCGAGCGATTCCAGCCGTCTGCGATACATGCTCATCACGCGCGCGGTCGAATCGGCGCAACGCGCGGACGCGGCTTCGTCCATCTGTTCGATGAGCTCATCATGCGTATCGTCGATCGCGCGAATCGCGGCCTGCGCCGCGCGGCGACGCGCCATGCGCTCCTCCACCGCATGCGGATTCTTCTCGCGCTCGATGCCGCGCAGCATCAGCGGCAAGCCGACGACGGCGATCAGGAGCGACGCCAGGATCACCGCCGACGCGATGAAAATCGCCAGATCGCGCCCGGCGAGCGTCACGGGCAGCGACAGCACGCCCGCCAGCGTCACGGCACCGCGCACGCCGCCGATCGTCGTCAGCGCCAGCGTGCGAAAACCGGGCGCGGCGCTGTCGAGGCCCTGCTTCGCCGTACGGCGCGCGGCGACCCAGCGCAGCGAATACACCCACACGAAACGCAACGCATAAAGCGCGATCAGCGTCGCGAACACATAGCCGATGAGCAGCCCCACCTGCGCGTTGCCGTCGTGATGCGCCTCGATCAGCGCCTGCCCGATGATGTGCGGAAACTGCAGCCCGAGCAGGATGAACACCATGCCGTTGAAGACGAATTCGATCATCGTCCAGGTGCTCGTCATGCGCACGCGCACCGCGCTCGGAATGCCTTCGCGCAAGCTCTGGATGTTCATCATCATGCCCGCCGACACCGCCGCCAGAATGCCCGAGCAGCCAACGTGCTCGGCCATCACGTACGACGCGAACGGAATCAGGATCGTGAGGATGACGCCCGCGGCGGGATCGTCGTCGTCGGAGAATTTCAGCAGGCGCGACGGAATCTCGGTGACGGCCCAACTGATCGCCGCGCCGATCGCCAACCCGCCCGCCGCGATGATGAAAAAGCTGACCGTCGCGTCGCGCAGCGAGAACACGCCCGTCAGCGCGGCCGCGATCGCGAACTTGAGCGCGACGAGGCCCGACGCGTCGTTCATCAGCGCCTCGCCTTCGAGAACGTGCATCAGGTTCGCGGGAATCCGGTTGCGCCCGGCGATGCCCGTCAGCGCGACGGCATCGGTCGGCGAAAGCACGGCGGCGAGCGCGAACGCGATGGGCAGCGGCATCGACGGAATCATCGCGTGCAGGAAATAGCCGAGCACGCCGACGGTGATGAACACGAGCCCGAGCGCAAGCATCAGGATCGCGCGGCGCTGCATGTACAGCTCGCGCTTCGGTATGCGCCAGCCGTCCGCGAACAGCAGCGGCGGAATGAAGAGCAGCATGAAAAGTTCAGGATCGAACGTGACGTGCAGCGCGAAGCCCGGCCACGCGAGGCACGCGCCGATCGCGATCTGGATGAGCGGCAGCGGCAGCTTGATCGGAAGCAGGCTCAGTCCGAATCCCGAAAGCGCGACAGCCAGCAGAAGAATGAGGACGGTAAAAACGATTTCCATGTGTGCGCTACTGCACCAGACGCACGAACGGCTGTGCGCGCGGCGTCTAGCATTGTTTCGATGAGCGCAAAGTTTAGCGTTTGCTCGCGATGCGGGCAGCGGACGCGCCGCCGGCTTTCGCACCGCGACGGTGCGCGTGCACCTGAAATCGCCTGCTGACGGTGCACGCGGGACGCAAAACACCGGCTGCGCGCAGCGCGCTCTGCGCATGGAGCTTGCTTTACCGAAAGCCACGGGACAGAGAGACTCCCGGCGAGATCACCGAGGGCAGTTCTTATGACAATGGTATGGGGCATCACGCAGCCGAGTGCGTTTCGCCACGGCGTTCAGGCGAGGGCATCGGCATGATGATCGCAAATCCCGAGAAGACGACGGTTTCCGCGCGCAGCTTCGAGCTAGGCGTGACATCGGGCTTCGATCGCTATTCGGTCGAACACGGCGAGTTGACGTTATCGAGCGTCTTTCAGCCGGTGTTCAGTCTGTCGCACATGCGCGCCGTCGGATACGAGGGCTTGCTGCGCGCGCACGATGCGCTCGATCGCCCGGTGTCGCCGCTCGATGTGTTCGGGCAGGCATCGCGCGTCGGCGAGGCGTTGCAGATCGACCGGCTCGCGCAGGCGCTGCATCTGGAAAACTTCAGGATGCTCGGCGCGAAGGACGAATGGCTCTTTCTCAACGTGCATCCGGGCGCGCTGACCGAGCCGTATCACGCCGCCGCGCTGCTCGCGAATCTGAAGCGCCTGAATCTCGAGCCGCGCCGCGTCGTGCTGGAAGTGCTCGAGCAAAGCGCCGAGGATATCGAGCGGCTCGCGCTCGCGGTGCAGCAGTTCCGCGACCACGGCTTTCTCATCGCGCTCGACGATTTCGGCGCGGGACATACGAACATCGAACGGATCTGGCAGCTCGATCCGGACATCGTCAAACTCGATCGCGTCATGCTTTCGCACGCCGGCCACAACGTTCACGCGCCGCTGTCCGCTCGCTCGCTCAAGCAGCGGCAGAACATGGAGGCGGTGCTGTCGGGCATCGTGTCGTTGCTGCATCAGGCGGGCAAGCTCGTGCTGATCGAAGGCGTCGAGACCGAGCACGAGGCGCAACTCGCGCTCGCGAGCGGCGCGGATTTCGTGCAGGGCTTTTTCTTCGCGCGGCCGCATCCGGGTCTCGCGGACAGCGCGCACGCGCAAAACGTGATCGGCGAGCTGACCGAGCGTTACCGACTGCAGACCGAAGCGCGCGAACGGCGCGTCGCGACGAGGCTTCAGCCGTATATCCGCGCGTTCGAGCGCGCGGCCGAGCGGCTCGCGGCGGGGGAGCCGCTCGAAGAAGTGTGCTGGAATTTCCTCGCGCTCGATAACGCCGCGCGCTGTTTTCTGCTCGATCAGAACGGCAAGCAGGCCGGCCGCAACGTCGTGCTGCGCGCCGACCGCGCCGCGCACGAAGCGCGCTTTCTGCCGCTCATCGATGCGCAGGGCGCGAACTGGCTGCGCCGTCCGTACTTCCGCGCGGCCCTCGGCGATCCCGAGCGCGTGCACGTGACGAAGCCGTATCTGTCGATCAACGAAGCGATGCCCTGCGTCACGCTCTCCGTGGAGACGCGCGCGCAGGGCAAGCGCTGCGTGCTGTGCGGCGATATCGACTGGCTGCCCGACGATATCGACTGATTACTTCGCCACGACGACCGGAATCCCCTTCAGCGATGCCGCGCCCTTCACCGAATCGATGGAGGCGCGCACCGCGTCGCTCGTCGCCGCTTCGATGCCGATGCGCGCCGCGATGTCGCGTTCGCTGCGCTTGACCATCGCGACGTTCGCGAGCTTGACGTGTCCGTAGCCGCGCACTTTCTCGAACAGCGCGGCGAGCGCTTGCACGTCCTTCGCGTTGTCGGCGTTCAGGCGGGACAAGGCGCGCGTCATGGTGATCTCGAAGTCGTCGGCGAGCTGACGCTCCATGCGGCGTTCGAGCGTGCGTCCGAAGACGTCGAGCGCGGTGCCTCGCAGCGCGCGAAACTTCGCGAGACCGCCGAGCACCGGCCACATCCACTGGCCGAACACTTTCTTCTTCGGCGCGCCGTGTGACAGAACCGGCGGCGCGAAGTTGAACTTCACCGCGTAATCCGAGCCTGCCGTGCCTTCGAACTGCGCGCCGAGCGCGGCGCGGAACGCCGGGTCCGCGTGCAGGCGCGCGACTTCGTATTCGTCCTTCACGGCGAGCAGCTTGTAGAACGAGATCGCGATGGCGCGCTTCACGTCCTCATTCGCCGATGCCTTCGCGAGCAGCGACCGATAGCGCCCGACGAACTTCTTGCCGCCATACGCCAGCAAGCGCGCTTCGCGATCGCCGATGAGTTCCGCGAGCGGCATATCCGCCATGACGATGCGCTTCTGCTGGGTCGATGCGGTCAGCGATTCGAGCGCTTTCATGTCGTGCGCGGCGAGACGGCCGATCGAAAACGCCAGCTTGTTCGCCGCGACCGCGACGTTGTTCAGTTCGAGCGCGCGCATCAACGCTGCGAGCGACAGCGGCACGAGGCCGAGCTGCCACGCGAAGCCGAGCATCAGAATGTTCGCGCCGATGGTGTCGCCGAGAAAACGCTGGGCGAGCGCTTGCGCGTCGCAACTGCGCATCGCGTCGTGCGCGGCGGGGCCGGCGGCGTGACGCATCTTGTCGAGCAGCGCATCCGCGTGAAGATTCGCTTCGGGGTTCTGCACGAAGCTCGCGTTCGGAATCGCGTGCGTGTTCACGACGATCTTCGTGCGATCGTGCCGCACCGTCTGCAGCGCTTCCGGGCTCGCGCCGACGACCATGTCGCACGCGAGCAGCAAGTCGGCCTGTTGCGTGTCGATGCGTACCTGATTGAGCAGCGCATCGGTCGCGGCGAAGCGCACGAACGACAGCACCGAGCCGCCTTTCTGCGCGAAGCCCATGAAATCGAGCACCGACGCGCTCTTGCCTTCGAGATGCGCCGCCATGCTGATGAGCGCGCCGACCGTCACGACGCCCGTGCCGCCGACGCCCGTCACGAGGATGTCGTACGGCGCGTTATCGAGCTGGCCTTGCGGCAGCGGCAAGGCATCGACGCGGCGCGCGAGTTCGGCGGGATCGAACGCGTGGCCTTCGGCCTTCTTGAGCTTCGCGCCTTCGACCGTGACAAAGCTCGGGCAGAAGCCGTTCACGCACGAATAATCCTTGTTGCACGACGACTGATCGATGCGGCGCTTGCGTCCCAGTTCCGTTTCCACAGGCTCGACCGACAGGCAATTCGATTGCACGCCGCAATCGCCGCAGCCTTCGCAGACGGCTTCGTTGATGAAAAGCCGCTTGTCCGGATCGGGAAACTCGCCTTTCTTGCGGCGGCGGCGCTTTTCGGCGGCGCACGTCTGATCGTAGATGAGCACGGTGACGCCCGGCGTGTCGCGCAGACGGCGCTGCACGTCGTCGAGCTCGCCGCGATGATGAAACGTCGTGCCGCGCGGAAACTGATCTTCGTGACCAATGTATTTCTCCGGCTCGTCGCTCACGACGACGAGCAGCGCGATGCCTTCGGCTTCGACCTGACGCGCGATCTGCGGCACGGAAATGCTGCCGTCGACGGGCTGGCCGCCCGTCATCGCGACGGCGTCGTTATACAGAATCTTGTACGTGATGTTCGCCTTCGCGGCCACGGCCTGACGAATCGCGAGAATGCCGGAATGGAAGTACGTGCCGTCGCCGAGATTCTGAAAGACGTGCGGCGTTTTCGTGAACATCGAGTGCGACGCCCAGTCGACGCCTTCGCCGCCCATCTGGATGAGACCGGTCGTGTCGCGCTCCATCCACGACGCCATGAAGTGACAGCCGATGCCCGCCTGCGCGACCGAGCCTTCCGGCACTTTCGTCGAGGTGTTGTGCGGACAGCCCGAGCAGAAATAGGGCGTGCGCTTCACGGCATCGGCGACATTCGACAGGATTTGCGGCGCGACCAGATCGACCACTTTGTCGCGGCGATCGAGCGCCGGCTTGTGACGCGCGAGCCAGTCCGCGAACACCGGCAGCACGCGCGACGGACGCAATTCGCCGAGCGCGGAAAGCAGTTGCGCGCCGTCGCGAGCGTTCTTGCCGATGACGATCGGCCGCGCGCCGTCGACGCGGTTATACAGATGATCCTTGATCTGCTGCTCGATGACCGGGCCTTTCTCCTCGATGACGAGCACTTCGCTCAGACCTTCGACGAAGGTCTCGAGCCGCGTCGTTTCGAGCGGATACGACAGCCCGACCTTGTAGATCCGCACGCCCGCGCGGTCGAGATCGTCGACGGTGAGATCGAGGCGGCGCAGCGCTTCCATCAGATCGAGATGCGCCTTGCCGCACGTCACGATGCCGACGTTCGCACGCGGGCTCGGCGCGATCCACTTGTCGATGCTGTTCGTGCGCGCGAAGTGGCGCACGGCCTCGATCTTCGCCGCGAGACGCGCTTCGATCGTGAGGCTCGGCAGATCGGGCCAGCGGTTGTGCAGGCCGCCCGCCGGCGGCGTGAAATCTTGCGGCGCTTGCCAGTCGAGCCTGAGCGCATCGAGATCGACGGTCGAGCCGGATTCGACCGTCTCCGAAATCGCCTTGAAGCCGATCCACGCGCCCGAAAAGCGCGACAGCGCCCAGCCGTAGATGCCGAACTCCAGCATGTCAGCGACGTTCGACGGATTCACCACCGGCATGTGCCAGGAGATCATCGTCTGATCGCTCTGATGCGGCATCGACGACGACACGCAGCCGTGGTCATCGCCCGCGACGACGAGCACGCCGCCGTGCGGCGACGAGCCGTACGCGTTGCCGTGCTTGAGCGCATCGCCTGCTCGATCGACGCCCGGGCCTTTGCCGTACCACATCGCGAACACGCCATCGACGGTGCGTTCCGCGTCCGATTCCACGCGCTGCGTGCCGAGCACGGCCGTGCCGCCGAGTTCCTCGTTGATCGCGGGCAAGAAGCGCACATCGTGCGACGCGAGCAGTTTCTTCGCTTTCCACAATTGCTGATCGACCATGCCGAGCGGCGAGCCGCGATATCCGCTGATGAAGCCAGCGGTGTTCAGGCCGGCGGCGCGGTCGAGTTCGCGCTGCATCAAAACGAGACGCACGAGCGCCTGCGTGCCGGTGAGGAAGATCCGGCCTTTCGTGGCGGAGAGGTTGTCGCCGAGTTGATAGTCCGACAGCGCGGGAAGAAAAAAGGCATCGGCGGGGACGCGCGCGTTCATGAGATCTCCGTGTCTTGTAGGTATGCGAGGCAATGCGACATTCTTTGCCGACAAAAGCGGAATGTTTTTGCTTACTCGCAGCGAATCCCGTCGCGCCGAGAAACATCGGGCTGATTTTCGAGATACGCGAGAGAAATTTCCTCGATCTGTCCGTGCTTCGCGTAAACCCGGATCGGGCGTCGGCGCGCGAAAGGGCTAACCTGAATGCCTCGACAGCCAACCCGATTGCAGCCGATGAAGCTCTTTTACTGGCCGAAGACGCGCGCCTTTCGCGCGCTGTGGATGCTCGAAGAAATGCGCGTGCCGTATCAACTGGAGTTCGTGAACATCCGAGCCGGCGCGCAGAACGATCCGAACTTCTGCCGCGTCAATCCGATGTCGAAGCTGCCCGCGCTGGAAGACGGCAGCGTGCGCGTGGCCGAATCGGGCGCAGTGCTGCTGTATCTGGCGGATCGCTATCCGGAAACGACGCTCGGCGTGCCGCTGCACGATCCGTCGCGCGGGCGCTTTCTGCAGTGGATGTTTTTCACCGGTTCGTGCCTCGAACCCGCGATGGCCGAACGCGTGACCGGCGCGCAAGGCAACACGGTGAGTTTCGGATGGGGCGATCTCGCGCGCGTCGAGCACGCGATCGAAAACGCGCTGGAAGAGGGGCCGTGGCTGCTCGGCGAGCAATTCACCGCCGCGGACATTCTCGCGGCGAGCACGCTGCAGATCGCGTTCAGGGCGAAGCTGATCGAGCCGCAGGGCGTGCTTTTCGATTACGTCGAACGCGCGCTCGGGCGCGAGGGCTACGAGCGCGCGTCAGCGATCGATCATCGCGAGGCCGAGCGGCTGGCGCTGAACAGCCACGCGGGCGTCGTGCATTCGTCGAGCGAGAGTTAGGGAAACGCGCGCGGCTTGGGAATGCCCGCGCCGGCTTCGATATCCGACACCGCGCGCCGATGCGCCAGCTCGACGGCTTCGGCGCGATCGGCGAGACCGTCGTCGCCGCCGACGGTCGTCCACGTCTGCACCGCCTTGTCGTGATGACGGATCTCGTACTCCGCGTCCCAGCGCGAGCCCTGCAGCTCGACCGGCCTCACGTGGATGGCGTAGACGCCATAAAGGAAGATCTGCTCCGGCATGTTGTCCTCCGATGCGGCCATGCAGCGTGGCTACAACTCGATTTCCCCGAGGATGCGGTGCGCGAGCGCGCGCGCTTCGTTGAGCGCTTCTTCTTCGTTGCCCGACGCGGCTTCCACTTCGTAGAGCGTCGCTTCGGTATCTTCGCCGTCGTCGCGTGCGAGCGAGACGAGGCCCTGGTACTGACCGCCGTCGATGGCGCGCACGCCGATCGTCGCGGTGTAGATGCCTTTCGTGTAGGTGGTGTCTTCCATGATGGATTCGCCTCCAGGCAAGGACGAATCCATGCTAGCACGCTGATATGTAACGCGTGCGACGCTTATTTCAGCAACGCCTCGACCTCATCCAGCGACGGCGAATGCGCGCCCGAACGACGGCACGCCGCCGCGCCCGCCGCGAGCGCGAACTTCAGATGTTCGGGCCATTCGCCGTGACGCGCCATCAAGCTATAGAGCAATCCGCCGATGGACGCATCGCCCGCGCCGACCGTATCGGCCACTTCGACGCTCGGCGGACGCGCGCTGTACTGCTCGTCGCCGGCATAGAGCGTGGCTTCCGACGAGCCGCGCGTGACGAGCACGGTGGCTTGGCGGTTCATCGCGCGGATTTTCGCGAGCGCGTCGGCTTCGGGCATGCCTTTGAACAGCATGTGCAGATCTTCGTCGGACACCTTGATCAGATCGGCGAGGCCCGCCATGTTGCGCAGGATCGGCTCGTAGCCGTGCTCCATCAGATTGCGATAGTTCGGATCGAAGCTGATCTTCACGCCGTGTTCGCGCAACTGACGGGCGAGCGCGGCAAGCGTCGCGCCGAGCGGCTGACGCACGAGGCTGATGCAGCCGAAATGCGCCCACTTCACGCGCTCCATCCAGCCTTGCGGCAGCCGCGACGGATCGAACGCGAGATCGGCGCCGTTCTCGCCCATGAAGTAGTACGTGGGCGGCTGCGTCTTGTGGACGATCGCGAGCAAGGGCGGACGCTCGACGCGCTGCATGAAGCGCATGTCGAGGCCCGAAGCGACGCTCGCGTCCCACAGATCGTCGGAGAAATTGTCCGTGCCGAGCGAGCCGGCGCAGGCCGTCGGCAGGCCGAGCCGCGCGACCGCGCGCGCGACGTTCCAGCCCGCGCCGCCCGGACGCGAAAGCCAGCTCGACACGTCCGTGCGGATCATGTCGGTGAGGATGTCGCCCGCGGAAACGAATTGCGGAAAAGTGGTTTGCTCGCTTGCCATGCTTGTCACCGTTGAGTCGAAGTCGGGGCCAGCGCGTTCAGCACTTCGTAGCACGCGCCCATCGTGTGGTAGTCGGTCTTGCCGGCGGGACTTTTCTCGTCGCCGTACTTGCGGTTGTCGCACGTCAGAATGCGATACCACGCGCCGTATTCGTGATCGACGAAGCGCTCCCAGCTATAGCGCCAGAGTTCGTCATAGCAATCCCAGAAACGCTCGCGTCCCGTGCGCGCGCCGAGCAGCGCCGCCGCCGCGAAGCCTTCGGCCTGCACCCAGAAATACTTGTCGTGGTCGCAGATGGTGTCGTCCGGGCCGAAGCCGTAGTAGAGGCCGCCGTGACGGCTGTCCCACGCGCGGTTGAAGCCGGCGTCGAACAGTTCGACGGCGCGCGCCGAGAGCCACGGCAGCGCGCGATGCCGCTCCAGAATCAGCAGCAGCTTCGCCCATTCGATCTGATGACCCGGCTGAAAACCCCACGGACGGAAGATGTTCGAACTGTCCGATTCGTTGTAATGCCAGTCGACCGACCAGTCGCGATGAAAATGCTCCCACACCATGCCGTGCGACAGCTTCGCCTGCCGCAGCGTGATGTTGCCCGCGATCTTTTCCGCGCGATCCAGATAGATGACGTGACCCGTCGCCTCGTAAGCCGCGAGCAGCGCCTCGGTCGCGTGCATGTTCGCGTTCTGCCCGCGATAGTCCGAAAGCCGCCAGTCGGGCGTGGCTTCGTCGGCGTAGAGGCCGGCGTCGGCGTCCCAGAAACGCTTTTCCATCAGCGCGAAGGTTTCGTCGATCATCGGCCTGGCTTCGTCGATGCCCGCCATCGCCGCGTGCGCGCATGCGAGCAGCACGAACGCCGTGCCGTAGCAGTGGCGCGTGCCGTCGAGCGTGCGCTTCTGGCCGTCGTGCCACTCGATTTCCCAGTCGTAACCTTCGTTCGCGGCGTCCCAGTGGGCGTCGCGCAGGAATCTGAACGCGTGATGCGCGTCGTCCCGATAGCGCGCGTCGCCGAAGTGGCGGAAGGCCATCGCGTAGTTGAAGACGAAGCGCGTGCTGCTGACGAGATGGCGCGTCTTGCGGTTATAGACGCTGCCGTCGTCCTTGAAGAAATGAAAGAAACCGCCGGACGGATCGCGCGCGTTCGGCGCGTAGAACGCGAGCGTGTCGCGTACGTGGGAGAGCAGGAAGTCGCGGCTGCGGAAATCGATCGCGCGTTCTGCTGGCGCCGGTTCCGCGAGGGCAGGTGAGGCGGTCATGTTCATGGCGTGCTGATGTCCTGTTTCGTGCCCGAGCTCGCGCGAGGAACGAAATTGACGGCGACGAGCGTGTCGGCCTGGCTCGGCGGGCTCGATTGATCTTCCAACAGCAATTCGACACCGCGGCGCCCGAGCGCTTCCTTGTCGACGGTCACGGTCGAGAGCGGCGGCGTGCTTTGGGCGGCGGCCGGAATGTCGTCGAAACCGACGAACGCGATGTCGTCCGGCACGCGCAAGCCGTGCGCGAGACAGACGCGCATCGCGGCGAGGGCCGCTGCATCGTTATAGGCGAAAACGGCGTCGGGCAGGGGACCGGATTGCGCGCGGGCTTCCGCGATGAGGCGTTCCATCGCGTCGGCGGCGGCCTGATCGGCGGTCAGACCCGGCTGCGTCATGACCTCGAGCGTCGGATCGAAGAGCTGGCCGGCATCGAAATATGCTTTCCGATAGCCGAGCGCGCGTTGCGCGATGCTGTAATGCGCGAGCGATCCGCCGATGAACGCGATGCGCCGCCGCCCTTGCGCGAACAGATGCTGCATCGCGAGCGACGCGCCGGTCACATTGTCGATGTTGACGGAGCGGAATCCCGGCGCGCGCAGGTCGATCAGCACGGTGGGCCGCGCGAGCGAATGCAGATGCGCGAGCAGTTCCGGCTCGACGAAACCCGCGACCGCGATGGCGTCCGGCGCGTGCAGGCGCATCTGCTGCGCGAGATCGTGCGTCGGACCGGCCGTGAGCACGGATGGCACGAGCCGCCGCTCGCGGCACGCTTCCTCGAAGCCGTTCAGCACATGGGAAAAGAAAGGGCTGACGGCGAAATTGTTGTGCTGCCGATGCAGCAGAAAGGTCACGCGACGAATGCGCGTGCGCAACTGAGCTGAATCGTAGCCGAGTTGCTGCGCCACTTCGACGACGCGCACGCGCGTCGCCTCGGACAAGCCTGGTTGATTCTTAAGCGCGCGCGAAACCGTCCCGATCGAGACGCTTGCCGCGCGCGCGACATCGCGAATGGTGGTGGCCATCGTGGTGTTCTCTGTCTCCGCCTTTCTCGGCTGTTTTCCGCTCAGGCGCGATGTTGCGCGCGCTCGGCCGGTTCACTTGTTCGAGGCGATTGTATAGTAAAAAGTCTCGAACCTACCGTATGCGAAGATTGGAGAAAACCAGTAGGCCTTTGTTATATATGCGATTCCTTGCGAGTTATTTGTTTAGTAAAAATACGGAAACATTACGCCGCGGCTTCGCGGTCGTGAACCGAGCGCTTGTCGGGCGTCCATACGTCGAGGATCAGATCGTCGTCCCAATAGTGGCTTAGCAGCGGCAGACTCATGCGGCCGCGCAGCTTTGCGTGGACTTCGTCGCCGTTCTGAAGCCAGCCTTCGATCGGCCGACGCCAGTGACACGCGACGACCGCGCCGTCATGCGACAAGCTTTGGTGTATATGCTCGACGATGTGCCATAGCTGCGGCTCGTCGAGGTAATAGCCGATCTCGCTGATCACGACGAGATCGAACTTGCCGGTGGGCCAGCAGTCGGGCAGCAGCATCTGCCGGACATCGACGTTCCGATATTCCGCGACGCGTTGCCGCGTGAGCGCGACGGCGTCCTCGGCGATGTCGGTTGCGATCAGCTCGTCGCAGCGTGGCGCGAGCAGCGCCGTCAGTTCGCCGTTGCCGCAGCCTGGCTCGAATGCGCGCGCATAGCGTTCGTGCGGAAGCGAGGCGAGCAGGAGCGCGCGTTTGCGCCGTTCATACCATCGATGCCTGATTTTCCAGGGATCGTCGTTATCTCGATAAAGAGTATCGAAGTACTGCTTAGTATTGTTGTTGGTGTTGTTCATATGAGTACGACTTCGAAAGGCCGTGTAAGCCTTGCCAGCACATGCTCGGGCAGCACTGGCGCTTGTCCGGTGGTGGCGTCGGGGTCGAGCTGGCTCCGAAAAGCCTGCACGGCCCGGAGCTTCCGGGCATGCGTGGCGCCGTCGAGCACGATGCGGCGAGCACGGCTCCATGGCACGCGCGTATCGTCCGGCGACGCCCAGTGCCAGGTCCAGAGCGGCACCTCCACACAAGGCAGATCGAGCGCTTGTGCCGCGGACTGAACGGCGCGCCCGGCCGCCTCGTGGTCGGGGTGACCATCATAGCGCCATGTCGTGAAAACTATGTCGCCCGGTTGAAGGTACTCCGACAGGCATCCTGACAAACTCGATTCGATCTGGTCAGGATCGCCGTCCTGGAGCCCGAGCCGGACTACCTGGACCTGACGCAGATGCAGCCGTTGCAGCGCAGCCCTCGTTTCCTGCGGACGTACGCGTGCAAGACGTTCCGGCGGCCATTCGGATGACTTCGGGTGACTTGCCGTGCCGTCTGTTGCGGCGATGATGAGAATGTGCCGGCTGATCTCCGAGAGTCGAGCGAGCAGGCCGCCGGTGCCGAGGATTTCATCGTCGGGGTGTGGCGCAACGACGACGGCCCGGCTGCCGAGCGGCACCAGTTCCGCCGGATCGACTTCGGGCAGCGCATTCAGACGCGCCCATCCCTGCCATGCGGCTTCGGGCGTGCCTTCGCCGCGTATGGCGCGGTCAGTGGCCGTTTCGTCGGTAGGCGCTTGCGTGGTCACACTTGCCATGAAATCCTTTCCTCCTCTATGACGTGCTCGGCGAGCGATGCTTCGTCACGCTCGGCGTGGCTTTGTCGAATGAAAACCGGCAGATCGGCCATCAACTGCGCGAAGTGCGCGTCGCGGCAGAGCGGGCCGGCGCCCAGCGCGCGGCCCGCGCGCTCCACGACCAGCGTTGCCACATGTTCGGCCGCGAGGCGCGCACGCATCGTCGGCACCATGGCGTCGGCCTGCGGCTCGCGGTCGATGAACGCCGCCGTCTCGCGCAGCAAC
This sequence comes from Caballeronia sp. ATUFL_F2_KS9A, assembly GCF_023630765.1. Taxonomy (NCBI): domain Bacteria; kingdom Pseudomonadati; phylum Pseudomonadota; class Betaproteobacteria; order Burkholderiales; family Burkholderiaceae; genus Caballeronia; species Caballeronia sp. ATUFL_F2_KS9A. The sequence continues at coordinate 15,590 of NZ_JALQEK010000001.1, forward strand.
GCGGCCGTCGCGGATAGCGCCGTATCGATCGCACCGAGATGCGCGAGCTTGTGCGGCCCCGCGCGATGCTTTGTATCGCGCGCGACGAACGCTGCAATGCCCGATGCAGCGCCGAACCAGCACGCGGCAATGCCCGCGCCGCCCTGCCAGAAACCAGGGCGCTCGAGATAACCACGCGGCGGACCGACCAACTGCGCGGGTACTCGCTCGAAGCGCACGTCGACGCTCGCGCTCGCCTCCATGCCGACCGCCTGCCAGCCGGAACCGGTGACTTTCACGCCGTTCTGCCGCAGATCGACGGCGGCGAGAACCGGTTCGTCGCGCTCGTTCCACGCGGTTACGAGCGCATGCGTGACCGATGCCGCCCCCGAGCACCATGCCTTCGTGCCGTCCAGCGCGACGATCTGTGAGCCGGCGTCACCCAGCGCCAACAAGCGCGCATTCGGCGGTTCGGCTGCCCAGACGGCCCACGCGCTGCCGTCGTCGGGTGGCGGGCCGCCCAGTTCGGCGAGGATGGCGAGCGCGTCCGTGTGGCCTTCGTAGAGCTTGACCAAAGAGAGGTCGAAGGCTGCGACCGCGCCCAACGCGCGCCAGCGCTCAGCCGTGTTTCCCCGGCCCGGCAAGGGAAGGCGATCGAGACCCGCGCCGATCAGCGCATGAAGCGCGCGGCCTGTTTCTTCGGCGTTGCCGCGTTGAAACGGCAACTTGCCGAGAAAGTCGCGCAAGGCGGATGCCGTCGCATGCTGTTCGACGCAGTTCATCGGTCCATCCGCTGTTTAAGTTTGATGCGTTGTGTCCACATGGCGCGCCGTGTCCGTTTCTGCCCGGTTTTGAACAAGAGTGTGGCAAGGGACATGCCCGAACACCATTCAGCCGAAAGACGTAGGCCAAAGTGCCGGACGCGCGGCAACGCGTTCCGACGAATCGATGTGAAAAGTCAGGCTTTCTGGCTTATGCCGCTTGGCTGAATGGTCGCTTGAGCGTGGCCGGGTTCAAATGACGCAAAAGGCCGCACGCGGCGGCCTTCTGGAAGGGGATCGAATATGGCGAACCAGCGGGCGCCGTTCGCGGACGGGCGTGAATCAGCGGCGGGCAGGCGCTCCGACGGCCTTGTTCTCGCGCGCGGCTTCGGGCGCAGTCTTGCGTGCGCCCCAGCGCTGCGCGAGCACCGCGCACACCATCAATTGAATCTGGTGGAAAAGCATGAGTGGAAGCACGACCGCACCGACCGCGTGCGACGCGAAAATCACCTTCGCCATCGGAATGCCGGACGCGAGACTCTTCTTCGAACCGCAGAAGATGATCGTGATCTGGTCGGCGCGCGAGAAGCCGAGGCGCTTGGCCGTGAACGCCGTGATGAACAGCGCCGCCGCCAGCAACAGGATATTGACCGCGAGCAGCCCCGCGAGCGTCCCGAGCGAAATCGAATGCCAGATGCCTTCGTTCACGGCTTCGCTGAACGCGACGTACACGACGAGCAGAATCGAGCCCTGGTCGACGAACTTGAGCATCGCGCGATGCCTGTCGATCCACTTGCCGATGGCCGGCCGCAGCAATTGCCCGGCAATGAACGGCACGAGCAGTTGCAGCGTGATGTTGCCGACGGTGTGCCACGGCGAGCCGGTCGTCGCGCCGTGATTGCTCACGACGATCCCGACGAGCGCCGGCGTGATGAAAATGCCGAGCAGGCTCGACGCGGACGCGCTGCACACGGCGGCCGGCACGTTGCCCTTTGCCATCGACGTGAACGCAATCGACGACTGCACCGTGGACGGCAGCGTGCACAGAAACAGGATGCCGGTGTAGAGCGCCGGCGTCACGAGCGGCGTCAGCACCGGTTTGAGCGCGAGCCCGAGCAGTGGAAAGAGCGCGAAGGTGCTGAGCAGCACGACGAGATGCAGCCGCCAGTGCGTCGCGCCGGCGATGATCGCCTCGCGGGAAAGCTTCGCGCCATGCAGGAAGAACAAGAGGCCGATGGCGATATCGGTGATCCAGTTGAATGCGACCGCCGCGCCGCCGCGGCAGGGCAGAAAGCTCGCGACGATGACGGTGCCGACGAGCGCCAGCGTGAAGTTGTCGGGAAGAAGTTTGGGCCGTGCCATCAAAGAGTCTCGTACTTGGACACGCCGGCCGCTGGGCGGGGCGTTTTTTGCGTCAAGTCAGGAAAAACCATGATTTTCGCTCGCACCCGATTAAATTGGCAAATTCATTTACTGGATCGATTGATGACACGTCCACATGAAACGACCTGTGCACGAGGAAGGCCGAATGAGCGCTACAGCAAAACTCGGGCCGCGCGCGAGCCAATCTCGCGGCTTTCAGATTCTTCTGTCCAGCACATTTGTTCTTCATATGTTTGGTCGTCCGAAATGCTCGGCGGCAGCGAAAAACTCTGACGTAACATGGTGTTACAACCATCGAGCGGGCCTAACACTTTTTGGCTCGACTGCTTTCGCGGCGCGAAATAAATTGTTGAATACACCGGTTGGCGGGTTTATGCATCGCTCGATGCAAGGCCCCGAATGTTCCGACTGCCGCCGGTTGTCCGCCTGAAGCGAAAGTCTCCGCTTTCCATTCACGGACGGAAATATCGGTCGGACGCAGGCTGTTTCGACATGGCGCTCACAGGCATTCGCAACACTACCCGGCTTTTCGCATCCGCAGCGCTTGGCGCGCTCGCGGTGGCGGGTTCGCTCGCGCTTGCCGGGCCGCGCGTCGAGTGGCTGCCGTCGACAGTCCTCACCGATTCCGGCGCCAGCAGGCAATCGCTGCATTACACGCCGGTCGCCGCCAAAGACGGCTTGACGCCCGTTAGCGCCGAAGTGCGTCCGGGCCCGCGGGGCGATCAAACGGTGCCGCTGCGTGGCGCGGGCTCGATTCGCGCCGACATCACGCGCTACAACGAAGAGCGCAGCCTGCCGCGCCCCCCCGGCCGTCCGGCCGACGACGGTCGCGCGCCGACGAACGCGAACTACCGCAACTGAACGCTCCGCAGTCTTCCTGAGCTGACCTCCGTTTCGCCGCGTTCACCGCGCGGAACGCAAAACTGTTTGCGCGTCTAGCTTCGCTGTCACGATGACGTAATCTCGCCACAGTTGCGCATCGAATTTCCCTCAGACGTTCCGCTCTTTTTTCCGCGCAAGGACAATGCGGCCTGCGCGGGAAAATGTCCGAAATTCTTAATTTCAAACGCCTTTCGACGCTTGGAGAGGCGCGCCGGTACTCGCTGCGCATCTCGCCGGTTGTCGATCCGGCCATCGCGAGCCTGAGGCAAAGCGTCCCTTCCTGCGCGCGGGCGGGGCGGGAAGTATTCGAACCGCTATACCCGCAATAACCAAAAACATTTTTGACCGGAAAAATGGTCCGTAAAGATGGTGCCGCTCCACACGCGATGCCTCTTCGCCCACTAAACCGTTATGCCGGTCAGACGAGGCGAGCGCAACGCAACTCGCCCGCAAAGATTTCAATTTTCGACAAAGAACAGGAGAGTTCATGAAGTCAACCGTCAACCGTGCAATGACTACGGTGAAAACAACGGTCAAGGCCACCGCGGTCGCCGCAGCGATGTTCGGCCTCTTCGCCGCGGGCACGGCGCACGCGCAATCGAGCGTTTCGCTATATGGACAGGTCGACGAATGGGTCGGCGCGCAGAAATTTCCCGGCGGCGATCGTGCCTGGAACGTGAGCGGCGGCGGCATGTCGACGTCGTACTGGGGCTTGAAGGGCGCCGAGGATCTCGGCGGCGGCTACAAGGCCATCTTCACGTTGGAAAGCTTCTTCCGCGCGCAGAACGGTCAGTACGGACGCTTCCAGGGCGACACCTTCTTCGCGCGCAACTCATACGTCGGCATTCAAGGTCCGATCGGCACGTTCACCGCGGGCCGCCTGACGACGCAACTCTTCGTCTCGACGATCCTGTTCAACCCGTTCGTCGATTCGTACGTCTTCTCGCCGATGGTCTATCACGTGTTCCTCGGCGCGGGCACATTCCCGACGTACCGCACGGATCAGGGCGTGATCGGCGATTCGGGCTGGAACAACTCGGTCCAGTACACGTCGCCTGACTTCAACGGTCTGTCGGGCAGCGTGATGTACAGCTTCGGCAACACCGCCGGCGACGGCCGCTCGAAGAAGTACAGCGCGCAGTTCCTGTACTTCCACGGTCCGTTCGCGGCGACGGGCGTCTATCAGTACGTGAACTTCAACAACACCCCGGGCGATCTGACGTCGGTGGACGGCTTCGCTTCGCCGGGCTACAAGAGCCAGAGCGTCGGCCAGTTGGGCGCGTCGTACGACATGAAGTACGTCAAGTTCTTCGCGCAGTACATGTACACGAAGAACGACTACGAAGGCCCCGGCACGTTCCACGTCAACACCGGACAAGGCGGTGTGACGGTTCCGCTCGGCCCGGGCACGGTGATGGCGTCGTATGCGTACTCGCGCAGCAACGGCGGTCTCGATCAGACGCACAAGAGCTGGGCGCTCGGCTACGACTATCCGCTGTCGAAGCGCACCGACGTCTACGCCGCGTACCTGAACGACAAGTACACGGGTATGTCGACGGGCGATACCTTCGGCGTCGGTCTCCGCGCGAAGTTCTAAAGCGTTTCGCATCGAACGAAAACACCGCGCTCAAGGGCGCGGTGTTTTGCTTTCTGCGGCACAAAAAATCAGCCGATCGCGAGGCGCGCCTTCGCGTCGTCGTATTCGCGCTTCAGACGCTCGACCAGTTCCGCGACGCTCGGCACGTCCTCCATCAGCCCGACGCCCTGGCCCGCGCCCCAGATTTCCTTCCACGCCTTCGCCTTGCTCGTGCCTTCGGCGAAGTTCATCGCGTTCTTGTCGGAGACGGGCAGCGCATCGGGATCGAGTCCCGCATTGACGATGCTCTCGCGGATGTAGTTGCCATGCACGCCCGTGAAGAGATTCGTGTAGATGATGTCGGCGGCGGTTGCATCGACGATCGCGCGCTTGTATTCCTCGAGCGCGTGCGCTTCCTTCGTCGCGATGAAGCGCGTGCCCATGTAGGCGAGGTCCGCGCCCATCGCTTGCGCCGCGAGGATCGAGCCGCCATTGGCGATCGCGCCCGACAGCACGATCGGGCCGTCGAACATGCGCCGCACTTCGCCGACGAGCGCGAACGGCGACGTCGTCCCCGCGTGACCGCCCGCGCCCGCCGCGACGAGAATGAGGCCGTCGACGCCCGCTTCGAGCGCTTTCTGCGCGTGCCGCAAGTTGATGACGTCGTGCAGCACGATGCCGCCGTATGAATGCACGGCGTCGATCATCTCCTTGACCGGCGCGCGCAGGCTCGTGATGAAGATCGGCACCTCATGCTCGACGCACACGCGCACGTCCTGTTCGAGCCGCGCATTCGACTGATGAACGATCTGATTGACCGCGATCGGCCCGATCACGGCATCGGGATTCGCGGCCTTGTGCGCGGCGAGCTCGCTTTGAATCTGCGTGAGCCATTCGTCGAGCAGTTCGGCGGGACGCGCGTTCAACGCCGGAAAAGAGCCGACGATGCCCGCCTTGCATTGCGCAAGCACGAGCTCGGGATAACTGACGATGAACATCGGCGAGCCGACGACGGGCAAGCTGAGGTGCTGCAAGATGGCGGGCAGAGCCATGGCACGAATCTCCTGAGTGTGTCCGAGCAGCGTTAAACCATTCTAGAGAACTGGCGCGCGATCCGGCACGCACGATCATTTTCCGGAAGGCACGCGTGGCCAGCGAACGATCGTTCGATTATATGCACGACATCGCCGCCGAAACATCCGCCATTTCCCGAAGAAGTATTCGGTTTCGGCGTTTCCACGCTCGCCACGGCATCGGCGACTGCGCGAGCGCGCCTACAATGGTCCGCAACGCCACGAACAAGAAAACACAATGTCGTTCAAAGACTACGAGCCGTTTCGCGTCGATGCGGGCGGCGTCGAGATCGCCGGGATGAAAGGCGGCGACGGGCCGCCGCTCTTGCTCCTGCACGGACATCCGCAAACGCACGAGATCTGGCACAAGTGCGCCGGCGAGCTTGCGAAGCACTTCACGGTGATCGCCACCGATCTGCGCGGCTACGGCGCGTCGGGAAAGCCGGAAAGCGACACGCATCACACGCCGTATTCGAAGCGCGCGATGGCCGGCGATCAGGTCGCGGTCATGCGTCACTTCGGCTTCGAACAGTTTCTCGTCTGCGCGCACGATCGCGGCGCGCGGGTCGCGCATCGCATGGCGATGGATTTCCCCGACGCCGTCGATCGTCTGATGCTGCTCGACATCGCGCCGACGCTCGCGATGTACGACGCTACCGACCGCGAATTCGCGACTGCAAACTTCCACTGGTTCATGCTGATCCAGCCGTCGCCGCTGCCGGAATTGCTGATCGGCGGCAACCCGGACGCATATATCGATCGGCTATTGGGCAGTGGCCAGGCGGGATTTGCGCCCTTCGCGCCGCATGCGTTGCAGGCGTATCGCGACGCGTTTGCCGCGCCGGGTGCGATCTTCGCGACGTGCGAGGACTATCGCGCGTCGGCGGGCATCGACCTCGAACACGAACGCGCCGATCTCGAACGCGGCATGAAGATCGCCTGTCCGCTGCGCGTGCTGTGGGGCGAGCAAGGCGTCATCGGACGGCGCTTCGACGCGCTCGACGAATGGCGGCGCGTCGCACGCGACGTGAGCGGCCGCGCGCTGCCGTGCGGGCACTACATTCCCGAGGAACAGCCCGACATGCTGCTCGCGGAAATGCTCGCGTTCTTCGAGGCAGATGCGCCCTGAAACCCGCGCCGGCATTGGGCTTTACGTGAATTCAGGTGTCGTTACAATTTTGTAGGGAAAGCACCGATGCACGTGAAATAGTGTCGCGATACGATACTTGGGACGTTGATCACGTCCATATGATTCTGCCGCTTGCCGTAGCTGACAAGCGGCTTTCTTTTTGTGCACTCGGGCGGTTCAGGCCACCGACACGGTTTCGCCGCTCACGTTCACCGAGCCGCCGCGCGCCAGTTCCCCGACGATTTTCTCGACGAGCGTATGACATTCGCCCGATGGCGCGAGCGCATCGGCGGCGGCGCGCATCGCGCGGGCGTCTTGCGTCATCGTGACGAGCGCATCGAGCGTCATCGTGCGCACTTCCATCAACTTGAAGACGATCAGCACCTTGAGCGCGTTCTTCGCGTTGCGCGCGGGATCGGCCTCCAAGTAATCGAGTCGCGACGAAGCGACCTCGAGCGCGCGCGCAACGTCCGTGAACGGCGCGCCGTGGCCGGGAATCACGATATCGACGTCGAGCGTCGATATGAGTTCGAGCACCGCGCGTTCTTCCGCGAAACCGCTGTCGCCTTCGAGTTCGGGAAAGATCACGCCGAAGCCGTTTTCCCACAACGCGTCCGCGCTGATAAGCACGCGCGTCTCGGGGCAATGGAGCATCAGCGAATGCGGATCATGGCCCGGCGCGCCGAGCACGTTCCAGTCGAAGCCGCCGAGCGCGAGCGTCGCGCCGTGCGCGATCGTGCCCGTGAAATCGAAGCGATCGCAGCGCTGGCCGGTCGCGCGAAACGTGAGCGCGTCTTCGTCCCATGCGCACACGGCGTGCGCTTCGCTTGCGGGAATCAGCGTGTCGCAGGCGTACGTGCGCTGGAGCAGCGCGTTGCCGCCGCAATGATCCGAATGCAGATGCGTGTTGACGATCAGATCGAGCTTGCGCGCGCCGAGCTTTTGTTTGACCAGCGCGAGCGTTTGCGGCGCGTGGGATACATAGCCCGTATCGACGATCGCGGTGCCTTCGGCGCTTCTGAACAGCACGTTGTTCGACGAGAGCCAGCCGCGCTCGATGACCGTCATCGACTCCGGCAGCGTTCTCACGCGCGTGTCTCCAGCGGCATCACGACGATGGTCGCCGTCGCCTTCATCACCGTTTCGCCGAGCTGATTGCGCGCGTCGCCTTCCAGCTTCACGAGATCCCCGTTCAGACTCGCTTTCCACTTCGCTTCGGTCACGCGCCAGGACATCGCGAGCACGTCGTTCGCTTTCACCGCGCGCGTCAGCCTGATGCCGAAATCGAGTCCGAGCGGCTGCGCGTATTGCGAGAAGTGCGTGGCGAGCATCGCCATCAGATGCGCGGTCGGCTGCGTGCCCGATGCGATCAGCGCACCGAAACGGCTTGCGCGCGCGTAGGCGTCGTCGTGATGCAGCGGGTTGAGATCGTTGACGAGCGTCGCGAAGTGCTTGATCGAATCGGGCGGCAGCGGGAGCGTCGCGTCGAACGATTCGCCGAGCGTCACCACGCGCGCGCCCTGACGACGGCTCTCGACGCGCGCGAGCACCGCGCGTTTCGCGTCATCGTCATGGGAGGACCACGCGGCGATTTCGTCGATGTTGCGAAAGCAGCCGTCGCAGAAACCGGTCTCCGGATTCATGCGGCATACATCGACGCACGGCGACGCAATGTCCGTCACATTCGTCACGATTCCGCCGTCTCGCGCAACGCGACGTCCGCGACCGGCGCGCCCGTCAGCTCGATCAATTCCTGCGGCGACAGATTGAACACCGCGTGCGGATGCCCGGCCGCCGCCCACAGGCTGTCGAGCGCGAGCAGGTCTTCGTCGATGAGCGTGACCGGCGTGACCGCATGTCCGATCGGGCACACGCCGCCGATCGCGTAGCCGGTCTTCTCGCGCACGAACTTCGCGTCCGCGCGCGCCAGAGCGCCGACGCGCGCCGCGACCTTCGCTTCATCGACGCGATTCGCGCCGCTCGCGATCACGAGCACGGGCGCGTCGTCTTCCTTGCGGCGAAACAGAATCGACTTGGCGATCTGCGCGACCTCGCAGCCGAGGCCGGCCGCCGCTTCCGCCGATGTCTTGCCGGTTTCCGGCAGCATCACGACGTCATGCGGATGGCCGCGTTCCTTCAACAAAAGCGCGACGCGGCGCGCGGAATCGGGCAATTGATCGATCATCTTTGTCCTTTGTTGTTCAGACGCAGGCGGCGGCGCCGTCGCGTTTCTTCGTGAAGATCGCCTTTCCTGCACGCGACGAACTCGGCTTGCCGATCGCGCGCGAAATGAAATCGCCGATATCGACGAGCTGATCCAGATCGACGCCGGTCTCGATGCCGAGCCCGTTCATCAGATACACGACGTCTTCGGTCGCGACATTCCCGGTCGCGCCCTTCGCATACGGACAGCCGCCGAGCCCCGCCACCGACGCGTGGAAGATCTCGATGCCTTCGAGCAGCGCCGCATAAATGTTGCCGATGGCTTGCCCGTACGTGTCGTGGAAATGTCCGGAAAGGCGCTCGCGCGGAAACGCTTTCTGCGCTGCCGCGAGCACTTCGCGCGTGCGTTTGGGCGTGCCGACGCCGATGGTATCGGCGATATCGATCTCGTCGCAGCCGAGCGCTTTCATGCGTTCGACGACATCCACGACCGATTCGATGCTCACTTCGCCCTGATACGGACAGCCGAGCGCGCACGAGATGGATCCGCGCAGCCGCATGCCGGCGTCCTTCGCGGCTTTCGCGACCGGCTCGAAGCGCGCGATGCTCTCCGCGATGCTGCAATTGATGTTCTTCTGCGAGAACGCCTCGCTCGCCGCGCCGAAGATCACGATTTCATCGGCTTTGGCTTCGAGCGCGCCTTCGAAGCCGCGCATGTTCGGCGTGAGCACGGAGTAGATCGTGCCCGGACGGCGCTCGACGCCGGCCATGAGTGCGGCGGCGTCGGACATTTGCGGCACCCATTTCGGCGACACGAACGATGTCGATTCCACGTTCACGATGCCCGCCCGCGCGAGCCGGTTCACGAGCTCGATCTTGGTTTCGGTGGGCACGAATTCCTTTTCGTTCTGCAGGCCGTCGCGCGGCCCGACTTCGACGATTTTCACTTTTGACGGAATCATGTCTCTGTCTCCTTTCGATGTGGTCTCAGTACCCGCGCTTGAAATCGACGATGCCGCTGATCGGCTCGCCGCGCGCGAGCGCTTTGATCTTGCCGGCGATCTGCACGATGCTTTCCTCGCGCAGCGTTTCCGCCGAAATATGCGGCGTCACCGACACGCGCGGATGCGTCCAGAACGGATGTTCCTGCGGCAGCGGCTCGGTGTGGAAGACATCGAGCGTCGCGGCGGCGATCTGGCCGCTGTCGAGCGCGGCGATGAGATCGGCATCGACGAGATGCGGGCCGCGCGCCACGTTCACCAGATACGCGCCCCGCGCGAGCTTGCCGAACGTGCGCGCGTTAAGAATGCCTTCGGTGTCCGGCGTGTGCGGCAACAGATTGATGAGCACTTTTACGCCGTCGAGAAACGCGTCGAATTCGTCCGCGCCCGCGTGAACGTGGACGCCTTCGATCGTCTTCGGCGTGCGGCTGTATCCGCGCACGGGCACGCCGAGTTTCAGCAAACCCTTCGCGACTTCCGCGCCGAGCACGCCGAGCCCGAGCACGCCGACAGTGAACGATTCGCGCGCGTGCTGCGGCAGTTTTTCCCAGCGGCCTTCGCGTTGCAGCGCGTCGTATTCGTCGAAGCGGCGCAGGTAGCGCAGCACGCAGTACGTCGCGTATTCGACCATCTGCTGCGCCATGCCGGTGTCTTCGAGACGCACGAGCTTCGCGTTCGGCGGCAGCGTGCCGGGTTCGCGGCGCTCGACATCGAGAATCGCATCGACGCCCGCGCCGAGATTGAACACGGCCTGAAGATCGGGACGATTCGCAAAGAGCTCGCGCGGCGCGCGCCACACGATCGCGTAGTCGGCGCTCGCGGTGTCGCCCGGCTCCCATACGCGCAGGTCCGCATCGGGCAACTCGCGTTTCAGGCCGCCGAGCCACGCGTCGATATCGGCGCCCTTCTCGTAGAAGATGATTTTCATGGCCGCGTCCGTTTTCCGTTTAGTTCGCGTGCTTGTGTCCGCAACCGCGTTCGGCTTCCTGCGCGCCGGCGTTCTGCGCGGCTTCCGCGCGCATGCCGAGGCGCTCGATCAGCTTGCGGTCGGCTTCGGCTTGCGGGTTGCTCGTCGTCAGAAGCTGATCGCCGTAGAAGATCGAGTTTGCGCCCGCCGCGAAGCACAGCGCCTGCAACGCTTCATCCATCTGCTCGCGTCCGGCGGACAGACGCACCATCGCCTTCGGCATCGTGATGCGCGCGACCGCGATCGTCCTCACGAACTCGAACGGATCGAGCGCGTCGACGCCGGTGAGCGGCGTGCCCGCGACCTGCACGAGATTGTTGATCGGCACCGATTCCGGATACGGCTCCATGTTCGCGAGCTGCGAGATCAGTCCCGCGCGTTCGCGTCGCGATTCGCCCATGCCGACGATCCCGCCACAGCACACGTTGATGCCCGCGTCGCGAACGTGTTCGAGCGTATCGAGGCGATCCTGATACGTGCGCGTCGAAATGATCTGGCCGTAGAACTCCGGCGACGTGTCGAGATTGTGGTTGTAGTAATCGAGGCCGGCGTCGCGCAAGCCTTGCGCCTGATGCGCCTCGAGCATGCCGAGCGTCACGCAGGTTTCGAGGCCCATCGCCTTCACGCCGCGAATCATGTCCTTGATCGGCTCGAGATGGCGATCCTTCGGATTGCGCCACGCCGCGCCCATGCAAAAGCGCGTCGCACCGTTCGACTTCGCGACTTCGGCGGCCTTCAGGACTTCATCGACGTCCATCAGTTTTTCGGCCTTGAGGCCGGTGTCGTGATGCACCGACTGCGGACAGTACGCGCAATCTTCCTCGCAGCCGCCCGTCTTGATCGACAGCAGCGTGGACAACTGCACCGCGTTCGGATCGAAGTGTTCGCGATGCACGGTCTGCGCGCGGAAGAGCAGATCGTTGAACGGCAGTTCGTACAGCGCGACGACATCGGCGACGCGCCAGCGCTGCATCGGTTGCGGCGTGGTTTTCGAGGTGGTCTCAGTGGCGATTTGCTGTGTCATGAATTCAATCCTTTTGATGAAGCGAGTCGGTCAGAGCGCCGATATCGAGCGAATCGGCGGCGCGCGTTGCATCGGGTGCCGCGAGATGCGGAATCACGCCGATGAGCGGCGCCTTGATGCGTTGTTTCAGTGTTGCGATGTTTTCGTCGGGATACAGCATATTCGGATCGACGCGATTCGCCACCCAGCCGGCGAGCTTCAGGCCGCGCGACGCGATGGCTTCGACCGTCAGCAACGCATGGCTGATGCAGCCGAGCCGCATGCCGACGACGAGCACGACCGGCAGATTCAGCGCGACGGCGAGATCGGCGGTGTCGTGCGTGTCGGTGAGCGGCACGCGAAAACCACCGACGCCTTCCACGACGACGATATCCGCTTTCGTCATCGCGAACTGATGCGCTCGCACAATGCGCCCGATGTCGAGCGCCACGCCTTCGCGCGCCCCAGCGATATGCGGCGCGATCGGCTCGCGCATCATGAACGGCGTGCGGATGTCGTTCGGCAGCGCGACGTTCGCGGCGGCGTCGAGCTGATCGGCGTCTTCGTTGTGCAGCACTCCGTCGCGCTCGACCGCGCCCGACGCGATCGGCTTCATCGCGGCGGCGGAAAGGCCCGCGCGCGCGAAGCCGTGCAGCAGCGCGCAAGAGACGAGCGTCTTGCCGATTTCCGTATCGGTTCCGGCGACGAACAGGGATAAAGCGGTCATAGCGTATTCAAAGCGTTTAACGCGTGATCGAGCCGCGCGAGATCGTCCTCGCTGTGCGCGGCGGAAAGGGAAATGCGCAGGCGCGACGTGCCCGCCGGAACCGTCGGCGGACGAATCGCCGGAACCCAGAGGCCTTGCTTGTCGAGCGCGGCGGCGATTTCCAGCGTTTCGTCGTTGCCGCCGATCACGAGCGGCTGCACGGCGGTATGCGAATCGACCGGCATCCAGCGCGTGCGTTTCAGCATCGCGCGCGTGGTGTCGATGAGCGACGCGAGGTGCGCGCGGCGCGCGTCGCCTTCATCGCCCGCGATGATTTCGATGCTCTTCGACACCGCATGCGCGACCGCCGGCGCGGACGCCGTCGTGAAGATATACGGACGCGCGCGCTGAATGAGCCATTCGATGACGGTTTCATCCGCCGCGACGAACGCGCCCGACACGCCCGCCGCCTTGCCGAGCGTGCCGACATAGACGAGATGCGGCGAGCGCAGTGCGTAATGCGCCAGCGCGCCGCGTCCTTGCGGGCCGAGCACGCCGAAGCCGTGCGCGTCGTCGACGACGAGCCACGCGCCGTACTTCTCCGCAAGCTCGACGAGACGCGCGAGCGGCGCGATATCGCCGTCCATGCTGAACACCGTGTCGGTGACGATGAGCTTCGTCGCTGTTTCGTCGCGGGAGGCGTCGAGCATCGCGTCGAGCGCGTCGATGTCCGCGTGCGGATAAATCTGCGTTTGCGCGCGCGACAGGCGCACGCCGTCGATCAGCGATGCGTGATTGAGCGCGTCCGAAAACACGAGCGTGCCGCGTCCGGCGAGCGCCGTGACGACCGCGAGGTTCGCCATGTAGCCGGTGCTGAAGTAAAGCGCGCGCGGGTTGTCGACGAAACCGCCCGAGAACGCGGCGAGATCGTCTTCGAGTTGCGCGTGCGCGCGTGAATGGCCGCCCAGCAGATGCGAGCCGCCGCTGCCCGCGCCGAAAAGCGACGCGCCTTCGGCGAGCGCCGCGCGAATCGCATCGTGCGCGGCGAGGCCGAGATAATCGTTGCTCGCGAAGCCGACGATCGCGCGGCCATCGACGGTCATGTGCGCGGAACAGGCGCCGTCGATCGTCTTGCGGCGACGCCGCAGGCCGCGCGCATCGATATCGTTCAAGCCCTGTTCGAGCGTTTCGTACAACGCTCTCGCTGTCGTGCTCATGCTGCGACCCCCGCGAGCGTGGCGTCGAGCGTTTCGCGCGTGCGTTGCGCGAGGAGCAGCAGTTCGTCGTCGGAGAGGATGTACGGCGGCATCATGTAGACCGTCGCGCCGATGGGGCGCATCAGCAGTTCGCGCTGCAACGCGTTTGCGAAGAAGCGGCGCGAGAACGTCTTGTCGTCGATATCGACATCGAACGCGAAGATCGTGCCGCGATTGCGCAGATTCTTCACGCGTTCGTGCTCGCCGACGCGCGCGCGCAACGCCTCGCCCAGCGACGCCGATTTGCGTTTGTTTTCCGCGAGCACGTTCGCGCTGTCGAACAGATCGAGCGTCGCCAGCGCGGCGCGGCACGCGAGCGGATTGCCCGTGTACGAATGCGAATGCAGAAAGCCGCGCGTGACGTCGTCGTCGTAGAACGCGGCGTAGATGTCGTCGCGCGTGAGCACGATCGAAAGGGGCAAGTATCCGCCGCTGATGCCCTTCGACAAGCAGATGAAATCAGGCCAGATGCCCGCCTGCTCGCACGCGAAAAAAGTGCCGGTGCGCCCGCAGCCGACCGCGATTTCATCGGCGATCAGATGTACGCCGAATTCGTCGCACAGCGCGCGCAAACGCGTGAGATACGACGCGTCGTACATCGACATGCCGGCCGCGCACTGCACGAGCGGCTCGACGATCACGGCCGCAAGCTGCGACGCGCGCTGCCCGAAGAGCGCGCGCATCGCGGCGATGGCTTCGTCGACGCCGACCGCCGCCGGCGACGCGACCACATGCGCGTGACGGATCAGCGGATCGTAAGCGTCCTTGAAAATGGCGACGTCCGTCACGCCGAGCGCGCCGATCGTTTCGCCGTGATAGCTGTTCGCGAGACACGCGAATTCGCGCTTCTCGCTTGCGCCGCGATTGCGCCAGAAGTGAAAGCTCATCTTCAGCGCGATCTCGACCGCCGACGCGCCATCGGACGCGAAAAACGCATGGCCGAGCGTGCGATCGGTGAGCGCGCAAAGACGCTCGGCCAGTTCGACGGCCGGCGCGTGCGTGCAGCCCGCGAGCATCGCGTGTTCCAGCGTGTCGAGTTGATCCTTGAGCGCGCGGTTGATGTCGTCGTTCGCGTGGCCGAAGAGATTGACCCACCACGAACTGATCGCATCGAGATAGCGGTGGCCTTCGTGGTCGTAGAGCCACGCGCCCTTGCCCCGCGCGATCGGCACGAGCGGCACGAGCGGCACGCGCTCGTGATGTTTCATCTGGGTGCACGGATGCCACACGGCCGCAAGCGAGCGGGCAACCCAGTCCTGATTGGCTTCTGTGTTCAAAAACGGCTCCCAGGCCCGCGCGCGCGATGCGGGCCGGATACATCGGGCAAGCGCCAGGCGCCTGCGTTACGGGGAAACTGCGTGAAAACTGCGCGAGTCAATTATCCCTAAAACATGGCCGACCTTCCGTATTCGGAAGGTTTTTTGGACATGCGTGCGCGCGCAATGGAAATGCGAAAACGCGCTATCGCGTGCAACGTCGGCCAAATGGGTCGCTTAACGTGCGATCGACGCAAAAACGCCGGCGCGAAGGCCGGCGTTCCCGACAGGCGGAAAAGGTGTTCTAGCGCGACGCCGTCTGCGTCTCGGCGGCCTGATCGTTCCAGACGACGCGATTATTCACCGCGTACAGCCGGCACGGATCGGCGCTCTGCTTCTGGCAGCTCGCGATGGCGACGGCCATCGGATCGTCGCCGCCTTCGGCCCACGACCACGCGCCCGAATCGGACACGGCGAACGCGCGGCTCGAATACTGCGAAAGGAAGTTGCGATAACCGGCGCGGCCGTTTTCATCGACGAACGGCACGGCCTGCACGGAATCGAGGTCCGCGAAGTGCGTCGCGTTCGGCATGCGCGGCTCGGCCACCTGATATTGCACGGCGGTCGGCATGCCGATCTGCGCGAGGAAGGCCTTCACGCGCGGCCACCAGATCTGCACGCCGTCGCGGTCGCCGACGAGCCGATGCGCGTCGTTCTTGTAGCTGCCGAAATCGACCATGTTGGCGCGCGCGCCGTGCGCGGTGAACGCGGTGTACATCTGCGCGGACAAGTCGCCGTCCCAGACCGAATCGTTGTCGCCGTAGAGCCACAGCGACGGCAGGCGCACGTTCTGCCCGTAATCGCCGAACGCGTTGACGAGATTCTTCCGCCAGTCGCCGCATTCGTCCTGACGCAGCCCGCCCGAGAAATTGATGAGACCGCGCACGCCGGGCGCCGCGACGGCATCGCGCGCGCCGTAGGCGATGGTCGTCAAACCGCCGTGCGACGTGCCCGCGACGACGATATGCGTCTTGTCGACATACGCTTGCTGGCTCATATAGGCGATGGTCGCGGCGACGTCCTGCGCTTGCGCGAACCCGTTCGCCTCGACGTCGCAGCCGTGGCCGGTGTAATCGCCGCCCGAGCCCGCGAAGCCGCGCCGGTTCGGCACGACGACGACATACCCGTGGCGCACGAATTCACGCGCGAGCGCGACCGGACGATTGCGCGGTTGCGCGTGCGAATCGCCGGGGAGCTTGCCGTGATTGAAGACGATCATCGGGAACGGGCCGGCGCCGTCCGGCTTGAACACGGTGGTTTCGAGCGAGATGTCGGCTTCGGGAATCTCGATGACGCTTTCGTTCAGTCCGATCGCGACGACGGGCAGGCCGGCATCGAGCGAATCGGGAATCTGCGAGAGCGTCTGGCCGAATGCGGGCGCCTGCAGACCTTCGGATTGACGCACGCCGCCGACCGGTTCGGCACGCACGGCGGACGTGACGAGCGATGCCGCGAGCGCGCACACCATGCTGCATCCGACCAACCAGGTTCTGATCGCCATCCGTGAACTCCGACTGCGCTTCCAAAGGACGTTGATACGGCGAGCCCCGAACGTCTTTTTGAAGTCACAAACCTATCGCGCTGCTCGATGAGAGCAGTATCGGCTGCGGGTTCCGGGAGTCATGCCCTGAAAAGGCATGACAATTGGCTTCAAAACGGGGCTTCGCTGCGAGTGTCCGGGCACGGGAATGACAGCGCCCTGACGTGAACACAGATTAACCGTTCAAAATTGCACTGCACAATAAGAGAAACCCCGTAACTGTTTAATCTGTAAGGAAATTCTTAGGAAATTAATACCGCGTGCCACAGCATATTTCTTAAAGGAATATTTAGTTTTCTTTAATCTGACCATCGACGTAGATCCAGTTTCCGGTGCTGTCTCGCGTGAAGCGGCTCGCTTCGTGCAAGCGATGCGCGCGCCCGCCGACCTTGTAGCGCGCGACGAACTCGACTTCCTCGTGATTCGCGTCGGTCGGCGTGTGGCGTTTGATCTGCAAGCCGAGCCAGCGCGTGCCGGCGTCGGAGGCGTCGAGATCGGGCGGGCAGGTCGCTTCCGCCCAGGTCGCGCGCAGATACGCGGTGTCGCCGAGCACGTAGGCGGTGTAGCGCGAGCGCATCAGTTCCATTGCGTTCGCGGGCTTTTCGCCGCCTTCGATGAATCGTCCGCAACACGCGTCGTAACGCGGCGCGCGCGCGTCAGGCCGCTGGCCGGGCGCGGCGCCGCCGCACGGACATTCCACGAGTTTCATTGATCGACACCCGGCATGACGACATGGCGCGGCTGGCTGCGCACGCGTTCGAGCCACGCGCGGATCGCCGGATAGCGCGACAGATCGAGATTCGCCTGATCCGCGACATGCGTGTACGCATACAGCGCGATATCGGCGACGGTGTAGCGCTCGCCGACTAGAAAGGTGCGCGTCGACAAATGCCGTTCCATCACGTCGAGCGCGCGATACGAACCGGCGATCTTCTCCGGCAGTCGCGCGTCGCCGGGATTCTTCTGAAACTGCAGGATGAAGCGCGCCACCGCGACATACGGCTCGTGGCTGTACTGCTCGAAGAACATCCACTGCAGCACTTGCGCGCGTTCGAGCCGGTCGTCGGGCATGAGCGGCGTGCCGTCGGCGAGATAGCAGAGAATCGCGTCCGATTCGGAGAGCGTCGTGTTCTCGTCGATGACGAGCACCGGCACCTTGCCGTTCGGATTCAGCTTTTTGAATTCGTCGGTGCGCGTTGCGCCGTTCATCATGTCGACTTCGTGCCAGACATAAGGCTGGCCGAGCTGTTCGAGGACGAGGCGAACCTTGTGACAGTTGCCCGATGCCGAAACGCCGTGTACCTGATAGGTCACATTCACTCCTTGTTCACCATTCGATCTTCGTGCCGTCGTACTGCACGAAAGTCCCGTTGAATTCCTCGCGCAGCGCGCCCGCTTCGGCGATCACCGCGCGCATGCCGGCGACGCTGCGCGCGACGTCGATCGCCGCCGATGGCCCGCCCATTTCCGTACGAACCCAGCCCGGATGCAGCGCGATGCACGCCGAATGCCGCGATTCCAGCGACGCCACCTTCAGCGCGGAATTGAGCGCCGCCTTGCTCGCGCGATACAGCCAGCCGGTCGTGCCGCTCGTCTCGGCGATGCTGCCCATCTTGCTCGACACGACCGCGAGCACGCCGTTCGCGGCGTCGGTCAGCGGCAGGAGCACGGGAATCAGTTGCATCGGACCACGCACGTTGGTGTGCATGACCTGATCGAAGTCCTCCGCGCCGATCGTCTCGACGCCTTCGGTGCGCGGTCCATACACGCCCGACACGACGATCGCGACATTCAGCTTTTCCTCGTCCAGTTGCCAGGCCAGCGCGGCGATCTGCTCGGGCTGCGTGACGTCGAGCGGGAAGGTTTGCGCACCCATCGCGTCGAGCGCGGAGAGCGAGGTTTTATCGCGGGCCGTGGCGAGCACGCGCCAGCCGTCGCGACAATATTCGCGTGCGAATTCGTGGCCGAGGCCGCGCGACGCGCCGACGATCAGAACCGTTTTCATGAGCGACATGTTCCTTGTGTGAACAGACTTCGTGAATATAACGCGCGACCCGCTGTCGCGGATCGCCGTTCGGCCTTTCGGCTATCGTTGTGCGCTTTCAAACAGCAGGACCGGAAAGATGATGCAAACCGATGTCGTGATCGTCGGCGCGGGGCCGGCGGGCTTGTGTCTCGCGAACGCGCTGAGCGGCGCGGGTTTGTCGATCGTGTTCGTCGAGCAGCAAAGCCACGACGCGCTGCGCGAGCCCGCCTTCGACGGCCGCGAGATCGCGTTGACGCAGAAATCCGTCGCGTTTCTCAAGACGCTCGGCGTGTGGGAGCGCATCGACGCGCACGCGAAATCGCAGTTGGCCGATGCGCGCGTTTTCAACGGATCGTCGCCGTTCGCGATGAAAATCGGTCATGCGCTTTCCGGTCACGACGAGCTCGGTTGGCTCGTGTCGAATCATCTGATCCGGCGCGCCGCGTTCGAAGCAGTGAGCGCGGACGTCCGCATCATGACGTCCGAACGCGTGACCGACCTCGATACCGACGCATGTGGCGCGCGCGTGCGGCTCGAAAGCGGCGAGACGATCGCGGCGCGGCTCGTCGTCGCGGCGGACAGCCGGTTCTCCGCGACGCGCCGCATGATGGGCATCGCCGCCGACATGCACGATTTCGGCAAGTCGATGTTGGTCTGCTGCATGACGCACGACGTGCCCCACGATCACGCGGCGTGGGAATGGTTCGGCCACCGGCAGACGCTCGCGCTCTTGCCGATGAATCCGGATCCGGAGACGGGCGCGCATCGGTCGTCGGTCGTGGTGACGCTCGAGGCGCGCGACATCGAGCGCCTGAGCAAGCTCGACGAGGATGCGTTCAATCGCGAGATCGAACGCCGCTTCGAGCGCAGACTCGGGACGATGGCGCTGCGCACGACGCGGCATGTTTATCCGCTGGTGTCGGTTTATCCGAAGCGCTTCGTGGCGAAGCGTTTTGCGACGGTCGGCGATGCGGCGGTCGGCATGCATCCGGTCACGGCGCACGGGTTCAACTTCGGGCTGGCCGGCATCGAGACGCTCACGCGCGCGATTCGCGACGCGCAGGCGGCGGGGCTCGACATCGCCGGCGATGGGCTGCTCGCGCGATATGAAGCGAAGCATCGGCAGGAAACGCGTCCGCTTTATCTGATCACGCGATTCATCACGGAGGTTTATACGCGCGACTCGCTGCCGGCGCGGATCGCGCGCGATGCGATGCTGCGGATCGGAGAGAAGCTGACGCCGTTCAAGCGGGCCGTGGCGATGTCGCTGGCGGGGTGAGTGAGATTTCGCTTATTTCGTTTGGATGACTAGTCGCGCTTATTAAATTCGATAGCGTGACGACTGTCGCAACATCGATAAGGAGCCGAGCATGTTCAAGATCATCAAGGCCGAGTTACCTTGGAATATAACCGCCGAGGAGATTCGCGAATACGCGGAACAGGCTGCCATCCGTCGCAAGCTCGAGATCGAAAGCCGCAAAGGGACGGCCGAGGAATACATCGACAGTCCCGAGTACAACAGCCGTTTCATCGATCATCTGCTGAACTTTCCGAAACTCGACGTGGAGGACGACTTCTTCGATCGTCATCCGAAACGAGGAGCTCCCGATGTATCTGGCTGATACGAACGTGATCAGTGAAACGAGACTCGAAGAACGCGCCAATGAAGGCGTTCGCGTGTTCTTCCGGCAAGCCAAGCTCGATAAGAGATGCGTTCATCTCTCCGTCGTGACTGTCGCGGAACTTCGACAGGGCGTTGAGCGGGTGCGCCGAAGAGGCGATAAACGGCAGGCCGAAAAGCTCCAATCGTGGGTGAACAACGTCCTGCGAGAATACGACACGAGAATCCTGCCGGCGGGCAAGGAGATCGGCAGGCTATGGGGAAACCTGCGCGCGCCGCACCCTGAACCCGCTTTGGACAAGCGCATAGGCGCAACGGCCATTTTCCACGGATTGACGGTGGTCACGCGCAACGTCAGAGACTTCGAGCGAATGGGCGTCGAGATGCTGAATCCCTTCGAATAGGAATGAATGCGGCCCGGCTCGCGCCGGACCGGCCCGGAACACTCAAACCAACTCCACCCCCATCGCCGTCGCCTCCCCACCGCCGATACATAAGCTCGCCACCCCGCGCTTCAGCCCACGCGCCTTCAACGCACCGAGCAGCGTCACAAGAATCCGCGCGCCCGACGCACCGATCGGATGCCCGAGCGCGCACGCGCCGCCGTTCACATTGACCTTGTCATGCGGCAGATCGTGCTCACGCATCGCGGCCATCGTCACGACGGCGAATGCTTCGTTGATTTCATACAGATCGACATCGCCCGCGCGCCAGCCGTTTTTCTCGAAGAGCTTGCTGATCGCGCCGACGGGCGCCGTCGTGAACAAGGCCGGTTGTTGCGCGAACGTGCTGTGTCCGGCGATACGCGCGATCGGCGTGACGCCGAGCCGCATCGCGGTCGATTCGCGCATCATCACGAGCGCCGCCGCGCCATCGGAAATCGACGACGAATTCGCGGCCGTCACCGTGCCGTCCTTCGCGAACGCGGGCTTGAGCGACGGAATCTTCTCGATGTTCGCCTTGAACGGCTGCTCGTCGCGCCCGATCACCGTCTCGCCCTTCCTGCCCTGTACCGTCACGGGCGCGATTTCCCAGTCGAACGAACCATCGTCGTTCGCTCGCTGCGCGCGCCGCAGCGATTCGACCGCGAACGCATCCTGCGACTCGCGCGAGAACGCATACGACGAAGCGCATTGCTCCGCGAACGCGCCCATCAGACGGCCTTTTTCGTAAGCGTCTTCGAGGCCGTCGAGGAACATGTGATCGAGAACCTGACCGTGACCCATGCGCATGCCGCCGCGCGCTTTCGGCAGCAGATACGGCGCGTTCGTCATGCTTTCCATGCCGCCCGCGACGATCACGTCGACCGATCCGGCCAGCAGCATGTCGTGCGCGAACATCGCCGCGCGCATGCCCGAGCCGCACATCTTGTTGATCGTCGTGCAGCCGGTGGATAGCGGCAAGCCCGCGCCGAGCGCCGCCTGACGCGCGGGCGCCTGACCCTGACCGGCGGGCAGCACGCAGCCCATGATGGCTTCGTCGATCTGCTCGGGTTTCAATCCCGCGCGTTCGACCGCCGCCTTCACCGCAGCAGCGCCAAGCTGCGGCGCGGTCAGCGACGCGAAATCGCCCTGAAACGCGGCCATCGGCGTGCGCGCCGCCGACACGATGACGATCGGATCGTTCCTTGTCTCACTCATGTTTCAGCTCCTTGATGACGCCCTTGATCACGTCGGGAACGTCGCCCAAGCGTTCGGCAAGTGCCGCATCTGACGCGAGGACATCGTTTTCCGCGGAATGCGCGCCGCTGCGAGTCATCGCGGCAACGCACGACTGATAAACCGGATCGATCTCGGCCGGTGCGCCGATCATCATGCCCATGTTGCGCAGGCGGCCGTCGTGCACGCCGTAGGTCCAGCCGTGCACGGTGAGCTCCTGTCCGCGCGCCCATGCGTCCTGAACGACGGTCGTGCGGCACACGTTGATGGTCTGCTCGATCGTGTTCAGCTCCACGAGACGGCGATGGCGCGCGTCGCCCATCGGCCATTCGTCGAGCAGCGCGCC
Source organism: Caballeronia sp. ATUFL_F2_KS9A (assembly GCF_023630765.1). Classification (NCBI taxonomy): domain Bacteria; kingdom Pseudomonadati; phylum Pseudomonadota; class Betaproteobacteria; order Burkholderiales; family Burkholderiaceae; genus Caballeronia; species Caballeronia sp. ATUFL_F2_KS9A. The sequence goes on from NZ_JALQEK010000001.1 coordinate 37,976, forward strand.
GTGCTTTTCGCGCACGTCTTCGACATGGCGCAGCCAGTTATCGGCGAGACCGACGCGCCGCCCGACGAGCGCCGCGCCCACGCCCGAGCAGCCGTAATGGCCGACGACCATGATGTGCTTCACCTTCAGCAGATCGACGGCGAACTGGATCACCGACAGACAATTGAGATCGGAGTGCACGACGACGTTCGCGATGTTTCTGTGCACGAAGACTTCGCCCGGCGGCAAGCCGATGATCTCGTTGGCCGGCACGCGCGAGTCCGCGCAGCCGATCCACAGATATTCGGGCGTCTGCTGATGCGCGAGGCGCTCGAAGAAAGCGGCGTCTTCGGCGAGCTTGCGTTCGACCCATTCCTGATTGTTTGCGAACAGGTGAGCAAGCGGCGTTTTATCGTCAATGTGGTTCATGTTCGAAAGTCAAAAGCCGGACCGCGCGCTTCACGCGGCGCGCGCGTCCGATCGGCCGGGCTCGTCGAAACGCTCCGGATAACGGATGCAGAATCGGACGTCCCGGTCATAGGGAAAGAAATCGGCGAGTTCGCCGCGCAGCAGTTGTTCCTTGTGATGCTGCCAGAACGCGGGATCGAAAAAATCCGCGTGATGACGCATGAACGCTTCGCGCACGCGCGGATCGCCGAGCAAAAATGTGCCGTACGTTTCGGGAAAGATATCGTGCGGCCCGACGGTATACCACGGTTCGACGGACAGCTCGTCCTCTTCCGTGCGCGGCGCAGGGACGCGGCGCACGTTGCAATCGGTCAGATACTCGATTTCATCGTAGTCGTAGAACACCACGCGACCGTGCCGCGTCACGCCGAAGTTCTTGTACAGCATGTCGCCGGGGAAGATGTTCGCCTGAATCAGCTGTTTGATCGCGTCGCCATATTCCTTGATGCCGTGATCGACGTCGTCGGCGTTGCCGTTCTGCAGGAAGAGATTGAGCGGCACCATGCGGCGCTCGATATACACATGCCGGATGACGAGCTTGTCGCCTTCGTATTCGATCATCGAAGGCGCTTCCTTTTCGAGTTCGCGGATGAGCGCGTCGTCGAGGCGCGCGACCGGCAGCGCGACGCTCGAATATTCGAGCGTATCGGCCATTCGGCCAACGCGATCGTGCCGCTTCACGAGTTGATACTTGTCCTGAATCTTCTGCCGCGTGGTTTCCTTCGGCGGCGGAAACGCGTCCTTGATGAGCTTGAACACGTAAGGAAACGACGGCAGCGTGAAGACGATCATCACGAGTCCCTTGATGCCCGGCGCGACGATGAACTTATCGCTCGAATGCGACAGATGATGCAGCAAGTCGCGATAGAAATCGTTCTTGCCCTGCTTCTGCAAACCGACCGACGTATAGAGTTCGGCCTTCGGCTTGCGCGGCATGATCGTGCTCAGAAATTGCACGAACGCCGACGGCACTTCCATATCGACGAGAAAATACGAATGCGAGAAGCTGAAGATGATGAGCACCTGCTCGCGCGAGAGCAGCACGGTATCGAGCGCGAGCAAGCCGGGCTTCGTATGCCGGATCGCGATGGCGAAGGGCAGCAGCGCATCGCCGTTGATGATCCGCCCGACGACATACGCCGCCTTGTTGCGAAAGAACAGCGACGAAAGCACATGAATCTGAAAGTTCGGCGCGGGCGTGATATCGCCGAAGGCTTCGCGCAGCGCCTGCATCACGCATTGCACGTCGCGCGGCAAATCCTCGAACGGCGGTTCCAACTGAAAGTTCGTGACGATGCGTTCGAGCGTCGCGGCGAGGCCGTCCTTTTCCGGGTAATACGCGCGATACGTCGGCTTTGCGGCGGGCTCGTCGTTCTCGATGTATTCCGTCGAAATGGCCGGCCGCACAAAGATGAAGTCATTGTTGAAGTACGAGCGATGCAGGATCTTGCAGCACACGGAATTGAAGAACGTTTCCGCGCATTCCGGCTGACGATGCGTCGTCAGCAAGCCGATGTAATGCAGCTTGATCTGCTGCCACACGTCGTCCTCGATATTCTCCGCGTCGTATTCGTCTTCGAGCGCCGTCACGCATTCCGTGACGCGATCGTCATACGACGCGATGCGATCGCGCGCCAGTTGTTGCAACGCGAGCCAGTCGCCGCGCTCGAATAGCTCCTTCGCCTTGATCGCGGCTTCGCGGAACACGCGGTAATGATGCTCGAAGCCTTCGAGTATCGTCTTGGCGACATCGAAGCCGATTTGCGACGAGAGCAGCTTGGGGAAATGATTCATATCGACCCTGCGCTTCCTGTGCGGGCGTCACGCGTTATGCCGCTTTGGGTTTGCGTGCACGCTTTTCCGCGCCCGCCGCGAGCAGCGCGCGGCCCTGTTCCTCATACGCGGAAAGTTCGGCGAGCGTCGTGTTCAGGTCTTCGAGCTGACGCTGCAGCACTTCGCGATGCGCCGCGATCGTATCGACGAAAGCCTGTAGCTGCGTCGCGGTGCCGGTAGGCGAGTCATACAGATCGAGCAGCGTGCGGATTTCCGACAGCGTGAAACCGAGCCGCTTGCCGCGCAGCGTGAGCTTGAGGCGCGTGCGATCGCGCGCCGAATACACACGCCGCAGGCCGTTCGAGCCTTCGCGCTTCGGCGCGAGCAGCCCCTGATCTTCGTAAAAGCGAATGGCGCGCGGCGTAATGTCGAACTCGCGCGCCAGTTCGGTGATCGTGTAATGCGTCGGTTGGGTCATTGCCGGCCGGCAGCGCAAATGCGCGCGCAACGTTAGAATGGACGTTTACGTTATCGTCAACTTGGCCAAATTGCAACGCGGCGCAAACCCGGAGACAGGCACCGAATGAACGCACTCGAACACCAGCTCGACTATGTTTTCGCGGACCGGCTGCCCGAATCGGGCGGCGTCATGGAAGTGGCGCCGGGCGTGTTCTGGCTGCGCATGCCGCTGCCGTTCGCGCTCGATCACATCAATCTGTGGCTGCTCGCCGATGAAATCGACGGTGTGAAAGGCTGGACCGTCGTCGATTGCGGCATTTCGAGCGATACGATCCGCGCGAACTGGGAGCGCGTGTTCGATTCCGTGCTCGATGGAAAGCCGGTGCTGCGTGTGATCGTCACGCATTGTCATCCGGATCATCTGGGACTTGCCGACTGGATCTGCACGGGCGGCGACAAGAATCGATGGAACGTGCGCCTGTGGATGTCGCTCGGCGAATACGCGATGGGCCGCGTGATGGCCGCCGGCGACGGCTCGAACGCGGGCGGCGAGCGAGCGGCGGCGCATTTCGCGGCGCACGGCCTGTCCGACGAAGCGTCGCTCGATGCGCTGCGCAAGCGCGATAGCTATTACCCGACGCTCGTGCCGTCGATTCCGGCGGAATATCGGCGTATCCGCGATGGCGATGTCATGCGTATCGGCACGCGCAATTGGGAAGTGGTGTCGGGCTACGGCCATTCGCCGGAGCACAGCGCGCTTTTCTGCGCCGCCGACAAGTTGCTCATTTCCGGCGACATGGTGTTGCCGCGCATTTCGACAAACGTGTCGGTGTTCGCGGTCGAGCCGGAAGGCAATCCGCTTGCGCTGTATCTGGAATCGCTCGGCCGCTACGAAACCATGCCCGCCGATACGCTCGCGTTGCCCTCACACGGCAAGCCGTTTCGCGGCGTGCAAACGCGCATCGGGCAATTGCGCGAGCATCATCGCGCGCGGCTGGCGGAAGTGCGCGACGCGTGCGCTCAAAAGCCATGCAGCGCCGCAGACATCGTCCCTATCATGTTCAAGCGCAAGCTCGATATTCATCAGATGACGTTCGCGCTCGGCGAAGCGCTCGCGCATCTGAACCTGCTTTGGCTCGATGGCACGCTGAAACGTCAGACCGGCGCTGACGGCGTGATCCGGTTCACGCCGGCCTGACTTCGCTTACTGCACGGAAACAGCGCCGAAATTCACGCGCCCGAACGGACTCACGTTATAGCCGCTGACGTTCGCGCGCGTGAGCGCCGCCGCCGTCGGATAGACGAGCGGAATCCACAGCGCCTGATCGTGGATGATCTTCTGCGCATCGACATACGACTTCGTGCGTTTGGCGACATCGGCGGTCGACTTGCCATCGGCGATGAGCTTGTCCAGTTGCGGATCGCAATAGCGCGCGAAGTTGATGCCCGACTTCACCGCGTTGCAACTGAAAAGCGGCGACATGTAGTTGTCCGGGTCGCCGTTGTCGCCGGCCCAGCCCATGAACAGCATGTCGTGCTGACCCTGCTTCGCCTGCTTGATGAGTTCGCCCCATTCGATCACTTTCACCTGCGCCTTCACGCCGATTTTCGCGAGATCGGCTTGCAGCAATTCCGCGCCCGCCTTCGGATTCGGATTGAGCACGCTGCCGTTCGGGCGTACCCAGATCGTCGTGTCGAAGCCGTTCGGAAAGCCGGCATCGGCGAGCAGCTTCTTCGCATCGGCGGATGAATATTTGTACGCCTCGATGCTCTTGTCGTAACTCCACGTATTCGGCGGATACGGGTTCACCGCTTGCGTCGCCGTGTTGTCGAACACGGTCTTCATGTAGGTCGTGCGATCGAAGGCCATGTTGATCGCCTGACGCACCTTCGGATTGTCGAGCGGCTTCTTCTGCGTGTTGAGCGCGACGAACGCCGTCATGAACGCGGGCGCTTCGCTCACCTTCAGCGACTTGTCCTTCTTCGCGTCGATGACGTCCTGCGGCTTCGGCGACAGCGCGATCTGGCATTCGCCCGCCTTGATCTTCTGCGCGCGCACGGCGGCGTCGGGCGTGATCGCGTAGATCAGCCGGTCGATCTTCGGTTTCGCGCCCCAGTACGACGGATTCACGTCGTAGCGGATGACCGAATCTTTCGTGTAGCTCTTCAGCACGAACGGGCCGGTGCCGATCGGCTTGCTGTTCAGATCGACCTGCTGGTTCGCCTTCAGCAACTTGTCCGCATATTCGGCCGAATAGATCGATGCGAAGCCCATCGTGAGGATCGGCACGAAGGTCGCGTTCGGCTCGTTGAGCTCGAACTTCACGGTATGGTCATCGACTTTCGATACGGCCTTGATGAGCTTCACGAGGCCCATCGACTGCGCGTGCGGAAAGCCGCTCGCGCCCGCGATCTTGTGCCACGGATTGTCGTCCGAGAGCATGCGCGAGAACGTGAACACGACGTCGTCGGCACTGAGCGGACGCGTCGGCTTGAAGTAATCGGTCGTCTGAAACTGAACGTTCGGACGCAGATGGAATGTGTACGTGAGCCCGTCGCTCGTCACGTCCCACTTTTCCGCGAGCGAGGGCACGACCTTCTTCGCGGCTTCGTCGTAGGAGACGAGCGTATTGAAGATGACATCCGCCGATGCGTTGGTCGTTACGAGCGAATTGAATTGCACGACATCGAAGCCGTCCGGGCTCGATTCGGTGCAGACGGTGAGCGGCTTGGACATCGCGAGCATCGGCGCGGCGAGCATGGCCATCGCGGCGGCCGCGGCGAAGAGTTTCAGACGCATGAGATCTCCCGTGATCTTCATTTTTGTTCGTGGATGAGCTTGAGCACGCGCAGCAAGCGACGCGCCCGGCGCGGCCAGATTAGCGGATGCATCCTTCGACGACAACGATCCGATCGGCATACGCTTATTCCGCGGGTTGCCGAAACGGGGCGCATCGGGCTAAACTTGCGCCTTCTTTGGGGAGTAGCCTTCCTTCGCGAGCGAAGGAGAACGCGTCAACATCCTCGGCCCTGCTGCCGTGGCGCGTTCGACCGGAACGGTTTGGCGAGACCATCGATGCGCTATGTCGTTCCTGGCCGGACGGCGCGTGGCGCATCGTGGTTCGCTCGACGTCCGGCCGTGGAATCATCGTGTCCCCACAACTACAACATCCCCGTTTCCCGCGCACGCTCGCGCACCCGTCGCATGTTTCGATGTGAGGTGCCGCATGACGATGCTCTTTCTCGAACTCGCGCTGATGCTCGCGATCATCCTGGTCGCGGCGGAGCTATTCACGAATGCGCTCGAACATCTCGGCGAACGGCTCGGCATTTCCGAAGGCGTGACCGGATCGCTGTTCGCGGCGGTCGGCACGGCATTGCCCGAGACGACGGTGCCGATCATCGCGCTGCTCGGCGGCACGACGAGCCGTGCGGTCAACGAAGAGATCGGCGTCGGCGCGATTCTCGGCGCGCCGCTTATGCTCGCGACGCTTTCGACGTGTCTGATGACGTTCGCGATCCTCAAGTCGCGCGGCATGAGCGGGCGCATCGTGCCGGAGCGCAGCGGCTTCGTGCGCGATCTGAACTTCTTTCTGGTCGCGTTTCTCATCGCGTGCGCCGCGATGTTCGTGCCGCATCACGCGTGGCAAGTGCGCGCGTTGTTCGCGGTCGGGCTCGTCGCGCTCTATATCGTTTATGTGATTTCGACGTTCAAGGCTTCGGCGAAGCTCGTCGAGGGCGGACACGGAACGGAAGCGCCCGAGGCCTTGTTCGCTTCGCGTCTCGGTTTGAAAACGTCGCTCGGCACGATCATGCTGCAGTTTTTCTTCGGCATCGTGCTGCTCGTCGGCGGCGCGAAGGGCTTCATTCACGGCGTCGAGGGCGTGTCGCATGCGCTGGGAATTTCGGCGCTGCTGCTGTCGCTCATCATCATTCCGATCGCGACGGAACTGCCCGAGAAAGTGAACAGCATTCTGTGGGCGCGCCGAGGAAAGGACACGCTCGCGTTCGGCAATATCACCGGCGCGATGGTGTTTCAAGGGACGTTGCTGCCGGCCATCGGCATCATGCTGACGCCGTGGGAGCCGCGTATCGAAGTGCTGACGGGCGTGCTCATCACGCTCGCGGCGGCGGCGTGGCTGCGCTTCAATGCGAAGGAGAACGGCGTCGTGCTGTGGGCGCTGCTCGGCAACGGCGTGCTGTACGCGGCCTATCTCGCGTTGACGCTCGGGCGCTGACAAAGCTGCGGCACAAAGAAGAATGCCCGCGCGAGGCGGGCATCGAAGAGCGAAGCAGCGCGCCGAGAAAACCGGCACGTCGTTCTTGTTGTTCTTATAGGGGTTATCGGCACGTGCGCCGATAACTTTAGTGCCGTCCGTCAATTAATCGACGATGTAAATCGCGCGCCGATAAAACTCGCCGATGTGCTGTTCCAGCGCATACGGCGCGAGCGCGTCGGCGAAGAGGCGCAGTTCGGCTTGTCCGTGCTGGCCGTTCAGCGCTTCGATGACGTCCTTGCCGAGATCGGCATAGGCGATCGGCGCGTCGGTCGTCTTCTTCGCGTACGCGAGATCGCGAATGCGCCAGCCGGCGTCCGTCAGCAGCTTCGACACATACGCGAGACGCTCCGCATCGGTCGCGCCCGGCTGCAGCGGATGCGTCTTGTCGCCCCACAGATTGCAGCCGAGCTGGAACACGAGCGAGCGCGACGCCTGACGCAGCTTCTTCAGATAAGCGACCGCATACGCCGGAAAGTCGTGCGCGCCGGTCACATATTCGCGGTCGAAATCCGCGCCCGCGTGATGCAGCACATTCAGATGCAAAAGCACGTCGATGTCCGACAGCTTGTCGAGGCCATCGAAGGGCAGCGCTTCGTGATGCACGTCGACATTGCCGATCGAGAAGGCGTCGCCGAGTTCGCGCAGGAACCTCGCGTGTTCGGCGTTCGCTTCGATCGCCGTCACGCGCGCATCGGGATGCGCATGCGCGATCGTGTACGTGAAGAAGCCCGTATTCGCGCCGAAGTCGGCCCAGCGCTCGCCGGCTTGCGGCGCGCGATGCGCGAGAATCCAGTCGAGGCGGTTGCGGTCGCCGCGCCATTGGCTCTGAATGGTCTCCTGATAACCGAGCGTACTCGCGACGAAGTCGGGGATCGTCTGATACCCCGAGTGCTTGGAGACTTCTCCGTAGAGTTGAGCGAGCCGCTCCTTGACTGCGGTGGCGCCAGAGGTCATTTCCATAGTTCCTTGTAAAAGATTCGCCAGCTGTCGCTTGCGAGATAGACGTCGCCGGCCAGGGCGCGCAACGCAGCGCCCGCGAGACGCGCTTCGCTGCCATAGCGATGCACGGTCGTCCGGCGCCGGCGCCATGTGTTCACGATGCCGCCCGTCCACAGATACGTGGCGTGGCGTGCGCGCGAAAGGCGCCGGCCTTGATAAGCGGTTGCATCTTCCGTCGCCCAGTCGCCCACGAAAGCTTCGACGATGCCGCAGTCGTGGTTCAGGCACAGGTCGAGCGGTCCCCACGGACGGGGATTCATTTCGATGAAGTACGCGCCGTCGTCCCCGACGATGCATTCGATCATCGCGAAGCCGAAATAGCCGCATTGCGAAAGCGCCTGCCGCAGCTTCACGCCGATATCGCTCGCATGAAAATCGGCGGTGCGCGCGAGCACGATCGACTTGCCGCCGGGCTGCTGCGCGAGGTTTTCCTGCGACGAGCAGAAGACTTCGCCCGTGCGCGCGAAATAGGCGAGCAGATAAAAGCTGCGTCCCGTCACGAAGTGCTGAAAGAAATAGTGCGACGGATCTTCGCTCGCCTTGAAAGCGGCGAGGTCCGCGTCGCTTTTCACGAGCACCGGATAAAGCACGCGCTTGCCGTCGACGTTGCATTTCGGCTTGGCGACGAAAGGCACCACGGCATCGTCGATGCCCGCGTATTCGGGCGGCGGCGCGATGCCTTCGCGCGCGAAGAACTCGGTGGCGCTCGCCTTGTTCGTGAGCTTCGCGTACAGCGACGGATCGACGAGCGGCACATGCACGCCGTCGATGGATTCCAGCGCTTCCTTGTGATTCAGCAGGAAGGTGTTGAAGAATTCGGAGATCGGCACGAGCGTCACGCGGCGCGCGCCGAACTTCGCCTTCGCCTGCGCGATATAACCGGCGAGCAGCGGGACCGAGAGCGTGTCGTTTTCGCGCACGGCGACCACGAGATCGCGATACGCGCTCGACAGAACCGGATCGGCGGCCGAACGCGCGATCACCGCCGCCTGTTGCCCGAGCTTGCCGATCGCGCGCAGCAGCGCGACGACGGCGCGATCGTTGGTGCCGCTGAAGAGAAGAAACACGTGCATGGGTCGATCCTGCGTGCGCCGGGCTGCCGCGCCTTAGACGTTGGCCGCGCGGATCACGTCCACGACGCGCTCGACGTCGCGGTCCGCGAGCGCCGGATAGATCGGCAGGCACAGCACCTTGCGCGATGCTTCCTGCGCGTTCGGCAGTCGGCTCGGCTGCGCGGAGGGCAGGCCGCGATACATCGGGAAATCCGAAATCAGCGGATAGAAATAGCGGCGGCCGAAAATCTCGTGATCGCGCAGACGCTGATACAGCTCGTCGCGCGTCAGCTTGTAGTCGCTTTGCACGAGCACCGGGAAATACGAGTGGTTCGTCGCGCCGCCCGCGAGACCGGGCAGTGGCACGATGCCGTCGACGTCGGCGAGCAGGGTGCGATACAGCGCGTCGATCTCCTGACGGCGCGCGAGCGCGCGATCGATGTGCTGAAGCTGCAACAGGCCGAATGCCGCATTGATTTCGCTCATCTTGCCGTTGATGCCGGCCGCGACCACGGTCGTCTCGTTGACGAAGCCGAAGTTCTTCAGATGGTCGATGCGCTGCTTCACCTTCGCGTCCGGGCAGACGATCGCGCCGCCCTCGAACGTGTTGAAGACTTTCGTCGCGTGGAAGCTCAGCACCGACAGGTCGCCGTGCGTGAGGATGCTGCCCGCCTCGTTGCGCACGCCGAACGCGTGCGCGGCGTCGTAGATCACCTTCAAGTTGTAGTTGTCGGCGATCGCCTGGATCGCTTCGACGTCGCACGGCTGGCCGTAGCAGTGCACCGGCATGATCGCGGTGGTCTGCGGCGTGATGGCGGCTTCGATCTGACGCGGATCCAGATTCAGCGTGACCGGGTCCACGTCGACGAACACCGGCTTGATGCCGTTCCACAGCAGCGAATGCGCGGTCGCGACGAACGAATACGGCGTGGTGATCACTTCGCCCGTGATGCGCAGCGCCTGCAGCGCGGTGACGAGACCCATCGTGCCGTTCGAGAACAGCGCGAGGTGCTGCACGCCGAGGTATTCGCACAGCGCCTGTTCGAGCTGCTGATGAAACGGCCCGCCGTTGGTCAGCGTCTTGTTTTCCCAGATCTTCTCGAGATACGGAACGAATTCGTCGAGCGGCGGCAGATGCGGCTGCGTGACGAAGATACGCTCGTCGATGGCGGGCTGCTCGCGAAAGAGAGGAATGGCGCTCATGATCAACCTTGCGTGGTGGCTGCTGAATTCGCTGCGGCGGGCGCGGCGGCGAGGAGTTCGGTATCGAAAGATTCGGCGGGCAGGCCGGCGCACCAGCGCTGCCACATGTGACGAAGCGCGTGGCTCATGCTCGCGGCGATCACGTCCGGACGGAAGCGCGCCGATTCCGAGCAGCGCTCGCGCATGCCGGTGCGCAGGGCCGCGAGCGCATTCAGATCGCTTGCGTACGCGACGCCCTTCGCGACGAATTCATCCGCGTCGCGTGCGATGAACGATTCGAGTCCGACCTGGCTCATCAACGTGCCGCCCGCGCGGCCGGGCATCGTGTCGCCGAGCAGCGTCAGCGTCGGCACGCCCATCCAGAGCGCGTGCAGCGTCGTCGTGCCGCCCGCATACGGGAAGGTGTCGAGACACAGATCGACCTGATGATGCTGCTGCAGATACACCGACACGTTCGAGCGCTTGAGCAGCGAAAGCCGGTCCGCGGCGATGCCTTCTTCGGCGAACCACTTGCCCAGTTCGGCGACGGCGCTGTCGTCGGGCATCGCGCCCATCAGCATCTTCGAATCCGGCACGGCGTGCAGCACGCGCGCCCACAGCGCGATCACCTCGCGGCGCAGCTTCGACACGCGGTTGAAGCTGCCGAACGTGACGTAGCCCTTGTGGAGCGCGGGCAGCAGATTGACCGGCGGCGAATTCGCATCGGGCAGGAACGGCGCCGCCGCCGGCAGGTACGCGATCTTTTCGACGAACTGGTCGTCGATCGGCGAGAAATGCGGCGTGCGGTTCGCGAAGTAATAGTCGATGGCGCTGACGCCGGTCGTCTGCGGATAGCCGATCCACGACGCCTGGACCGGCGCGGGCTTGCGTGCGAAGGCGCGCAGGCGGTTGCGGCCGGTATGGCCCGACAGGTCGATCAGGATATCGATGCCGTCGGCGCGCACTTTCTCGACGAACGCATCGTCCGACAAGCCCGAGACGACGTTCCAGCGTGGCGCGTGGCCGCGCAGGCGCTGCGTCGTCGAATCCTCGCGCGCATGGGTGCTGTAGACGTGAATCTCGATGCCCGGATCCTTCGCGAGCAATGCGAGCACGGGTTCCAGAAACGATGCGACGGCGTGGCGGAACAAGTCGCCGGACACGAGACCGACGCGCAGCGTCTTGTGCGGATCCTTCGCGTTCTCGTGCGCGCGCCACAGGCGGCGCGCCGGATCGCCGTGACGGCGGTCGAATTCGCGATGTTCGTCGAAGAGCGCGACGGGCGTCAGATCGGTACGGTGCGTGAGGCAGAACAGCAGATTGCTGTGCGAAATGAAGTCGATCGGGTTGCACTCGAGCGCCTTGCGGAAGGTGCCTTCGGCGCGCGCGATCTGACCGTCGTCCATCAGCACGACGCCGAGCGCGCCGTGCATGTCGCCGTTTTTCGGCGCGAGCTCGATCGCCCGTTCGCAGGCTTCGATGGCTTCGGCGTGACGGCGCATCGCCGACAGCGACACGCCGAGCACGCGATGCGCTTCCGCGTGATTCGGGTCGCGCGCGATCACCAGACGGCACTGCCGCTCGGCGCCGACGTTGTCGCCATGAACCTGCAGCGCGCTCGCGAACAGCATGCGCGAATGCTGGTCCGCGGGCTCCAGCTCGACCGTGCGGCCGAGCGGCTCGATGGCTTCGACGAAGCGGCCGTGCGAGTACAGCGCCAGGCCGAGCGAACGCTGCGCGCCGACGTGATGCGGATAACGTTCGACGAGCACGCGCGCCAGCTTGATCGCTTCCTCATGGCGGCCCTTGTTGTAAAGCGACGCGAACTGGTTCAGGTCCTGCGGCGTGGGATTGCCGCGCTTGCCGGCGGTCGATTGCGACGCGTCGTCCGCGCTGCCATCGACGGTCTTCGGCGCGAGGCGCGCGAGCTGCGAGGCCTCGGCGAGCACGGCCGCCGCGTAGCCATTCGGGTGCGACAGGCGCTCGATCAGGCCGTCCATCGCCGGACCGCGCGCGCCGCGCTGCTGCGCCATTTCAACCGCGAACCAGGCAGCCTGCGTCTGATTGGTGCGCGCGAGCGCGTCGATGTACGAGACCCAGTACTGGCCGTTGTCCGGACGCAGGCCGAGCACGGATTCGAACAGCGGCACCGCGTCGTCCGGACGTTGCGTCTGGATAAAGAGAACCGCGAGGTTGTACAGCACGTCCGCGTGATCCGGCTTGTGATCGAGAATCGCGCGATAGAGCGCTTCGGCGTCGGCATGATTGCCGGCGTGATGATTCTCCAGCGCCGACTGCATGACGGTCGCGATGTCCTGCTCGAACTGTTGCTCCGGCGTCAGCGTCGTGGCGTCCGGAACCTGTAGGGAAATGCTCATGATCTTCGGCGTGCTCCTTGCGATTGAACTGATTATCCAAGCGAGGCCGCCAAACCGAAGCGCGGAGATGAGCGGGAAAGCCGCCGCAATTCGGGGGATCGCCAGCGGGCGAAAAAATGCCCGCGTGAAGCGGGCATCGGGGGAAAACTGAAGCGAAAGCGCGGTGTTTCTAGAACCGCGCGCCTTGCTGGTAGCGGTTGACGGCGTTCACGCGCTTCATCGCCGCGTGATATTCGGCGGCGAGACCGGTGCGGGTCGCGCTCGCGTCCGCGAGCACGGCAGCGTCGATACCCTGGATTTCGCGGATTTTCGCGAGCGCCTGCGGGCTCTGCTCGCGCGTCAGCGCCTGCAAAAGCGGCGTGCGCGCGGCATCGAGCTCCGCTGCGCGCGGCCAGTCCGCGAGCGTGGCCGCCGTTTCCATGTCTTTCGTCAGTGCGAACAGTTGTTCGACGAGAGCGTCCTGGTTCATCGTGCCGGTTCTCCGCTTTTAGGACTTGTTGGTCGCCATCGCGCCCGCGCTGTTCGTGCCGCCGAAGAGCGCCGTCAGATATTGCGTGTTCTGGTTCATGCTCGCCATCAGCGTATTGAGCGCCGTGAACTGCGCGTTGTAGTCCGACGTGAGCTGCGCGGCGTAGTTGGTCAGCGTCGTCTGCTGCGTCGAGATGTTGGCGAGATCCTTGTTGATCGAATCCGTCTCGGACGTGAGCAGGCCGCCCGTGCTCAGATAGCTCGAAATCTTGTCGGTCAGCTGCGCCCCGACGCCGTTGATCGCGTTGAAAAGCTGCGACACGCCGGTTGCGTTGTTCGTCAGCGCGTCGGTGAGCTTGTCGCTGTCGATGGTCAGCGTGCCGGCCGGCTGCTCCGCGGTCGCATCGAGTGACGAAACCTGGCTGATGCCGAGCGACGCCAGCGAGATCGAGCCGCTGCCCTTGCCGACCGCGCTGCCGATGATCGCGGAAAGCTGATTCTTGATCGTGTTGACCGCCGAGTTGCCGAGCAGCACGCCGCCCTGCGAGCCCGCGGACGCGCTGCTGTTGAACGACGTATAAGAGTTGATCGTCGAGACGACCGTGTTGTAGAGGCTGACGAAGTTCGAAATCGCGCTCGAAATCGACGACGTGTCCTGCGAGATCGTGACCGTCTGCGTGCTCGCCGGGGTCGTCACCGCCGCCGCCGTCAGGTTCAGCGTCACGCCCTTGATCGCGCTCGTGACCGTGTTGCTCGAACTCGTGCCCGCGACGCCGCCGACCTTGTACATCGCGTCCTGCGCGGTCGCGCTTTGCGACCAGCCGTTGGTGACGGAATCGTCGGAAATCGTGGACGCCGCGCCGTTTGCGCCGGCCGTCGACGAGACCCCGAGCTTGTTCAGGTCGCTGCCGCTGGCCGCGCCGGTGATCGTGGTCGAGATGACGTTCGACGCGCCCGTCGTCGTGGAGTTGAGCACCAGATGCTGGCCGTCCGTGCCGGTCACGATCGTCGCGCTCACGCCCGGATTGCCGGACGCGTTGTTGATCGCGGCGGCGATGCCCGAAAGCGTGTTGTTGCTGCTCGTGATGTTGATCGACATCGACTTGGAGCCGACGCTGATCTGCATCGTGCCGGTGCCGAGCTTTTCGTCCGTCGCGAAGCCGGTCGACGTCAGCGATTGCGCCTTCGCTATCTGCGAGACCGTCACGTCGTAGCTGCCCGCCACGGCGCCGGCGGCGCCCGATGCGGTGATGCCGGTGCCCGTCACGTTGGTCGTGAAGGTCGACATCAGCGAGCCGTCGGTCAGGCTCGTCATCGTGGTTTGCAGCGTCGAGAGCGCCGACGACAGCGTGCCGATCGCCGAGAGCTTCGTGTTGTCGTTCGATTGCGCGGCGGCGAGCGATGCGCTCTGGCCGGCCGTTTTCGCGTTGACCATCGCGGTGACGAGCGCGTTGACGTCCATCGACGAGTTGCCCGTCGCGCCGCTGATGATGGATTGCGCTGCTTCGGCAAGCGCCGCGTTCGCGGACGCCTGGGTCTGCGCGGCGGTCGCCGCCGTGGTGGCCGTACTGATCGTGGACATCGGGTAACTCCGTGTATCGCGCTGTCGCCTGATTGCGCGTGATCGCAGTCAACTGCTCGTTGCGGGAAACAAACTCTTGCGTGTGCACTCGTGGGCGCGGGTGCACACGCAAGAGATCGAAACGTGGTTTCGTCGCCGGGACGGCCCGACGCCGGATCTTCGGGATGAAGATCCGGCGTCGGGTGCTACCTTGGCGTACCGCTTAGCCGAGGAGCTTCAGAACTTGCTGCGGCAGGGAGTTCGCTTGCGCGAGCACCGAGATACCAGCCTGTTGCAGCACTTGAGCCTTGCTGAGGTTCGCCGTTTCCTGCGCGAAGTTCGCGTCGGTGATCTGCGACTGAGCCGACGACAGGTCGGTCGATTCAGCTTGCTGCGACGAAGCGATTGCGCTCAGACGGTTCTGGGCTGCACCCAGCGTTGCCTGCACGTTGTTCAGCGTCTGCAGTGCGTTGTCGATCGAGACCAGCGCGACGTTGGCGCCCGTCGTGGTGCTGATGTCGAGGTTCGCGACCGTGTCCGGCTTGTTGATCTTGTTGATCGACGCGTTGAGGGTGGTGATCGCGGAGCTCACGGATGCGCCCATCGAACCGGCAATGCTCGTGCTGAACGTCAGCGTGTTTTCGTGCGGTGCTGCAGCCGTGCCCGTGCCTGCGGTGCCCGAGCCGAAGATGGCCGTGACGGCCGTCGAGCTCAGCGCGACGTTGTTCTGGTCGGTGAACGAGAAGCCGCCCTTGCCGTCCGACAGCACGTTGATCGAGGTGATCGTCGCGCCGGAAGAGGCGTAGGCGCCGCTCGACGACAGCGACAGGTTCGAGAACGTGCCGAGCGTGTTGCCCTTCTGCACCATGCCGCCGCCGAGCGAGTTCGCGCCCATGTCTTGGCTCAGGTCCAGATTGATCGTCTGACCGACGTTCGCGCCGACCTGGAAGCTCAGGCTGCCAGCCGAACCGTCAAGAATGTTGCGGCCGTTGTACGTCGTTTGCGAAGCGATACGGTTCACTTCGGCGATCTGCTGCGAAACTTCCTTCTGCAGCGAAGCCTGGTCGCTCGACGAGAGCGAGCCGCTCGCGGCTTGCACGGCCAGCGTACGGATACGCTGCAGGCTGGAGGTCATCGACGAAAGCGCGCTCGAAGCCGTCTGGGCAATCGACACACCGTCGTTCGCATTCGAAACGCCCTGGTTCAGGCCGTTGATCTGCGTTTGCATCCGGTTCGAGATCGCGAGACCTGCTGCGTCGTCAGCAGCGCTGTTGATGCGCTTGCCCGACGAGAGGCGGGTGATCGCCGAAGACAGCGCGCTTTGCGTGCCGTTGAGGTTCTGCTGTGCAACCAGCGAGTTGATGTTGCTGTTGATACCGATCATTTTGTTCTCTCCTGGGAGACTGTATCTGGCTTTGGCTAAAGCACCGAGTAAGTTGCCTGGCGGTCCTGCGCTCGGTGATAGCCGGCCGCCTACTTGTGGTTATCGGGCCCCTCGAAAAAAACTTAAGGCCCGCGCAAACGATTTGTGTAACGAATTCTGTTGCGAGGCCGCGAAGCCTTGCCCGGCAAGGCGCCGATTTCGCGCGTATGCTTTTTGGTCCCTCACGACGCATTCGGAGCGCACATGCAGACACGCAATATCGGCACATCGGAACTGAAAGTTGCGCCGCTCGTCTTCGGCGGCAACGTGTTCGGCTGGACTGCCAACGAGCGCACGTCGTTCTCGATCCTCGACGCGTTCGTCGATCACGGGCTGAATTTCATCGATACAGCCGACGTCTATTCCGCCTGGGTCGACGGGCATCAGGGCGGCGAATCGGAGACGATCATCGGCAAGTGGTTCAGGGAAAGCGGCAAGCGCCACCAGGTCGTGCTCGCGACGAAAGTCGGCAAGCTGTCCACGCGCGCCGGGCTCTCGGCGGCGAACATCGCGGCGGCCGTCGACGATTCGCTGCGGCGTCTCAAGACCGATTACATCGACGTCTATTTCTCCCATTACGACGACGAAACCACGCCGCTCGACGAAACCCTCGACGCGTATCAGACGCTCATCAAGGCGGGGAAGGTGCGGGTGATCGGCGCGTCGAACTACACGGGCGAGCGGCTAGAAGAGGCGTTGAAAGTCGCGAAGGATTCGGGCTTGCCGGCGTATCAGATTCTGCAACCCGAATACAACCTCTACGACCGCGAGGGCTACGAGACCGGTCTCGAACCGGTGGCAGAACAGCACAAGATCGCCGTCGTGCCGTATTACGCGCTCGCGAGCGGCTTTCTGTCGGGCAAATATCGGTCGAAGGCGGACACGCAGCACAAGGCGCGCGGCTCGCGCGTCGAAAAGTATCTGACGCCGCGCGGCCTCGAGATTCTCGACGCGCTCGACGAAGTCGCGAAACGCAACGACACGACGCCCGCGACGGTCGCGCTCGCGTGGATGATCGCGCGCCCGAGCGTGACGGCGCCGATCGCCAGCGCCACGTCGGTCGCGCAACTGGAGAGCTTGGCCGCCGCGACGCGCCTGCAACTCGCAGCCGACGATATCCATCTGCTCGACGAAGCCAGCGCGTGGCAGAAATAGTTCTGTTGCATCAATGAGTTGGCCGGCGCGCGGGAGTTGGCAATGGCGCGGTGTTCTGGTAACATCGCGCCCGAATCGAGAAATGTGCCCGATTTTTTGCCTTCGCCGCTGAAAATGACAACGTCAACCAACAGCGGCGAACGGCTCTGAAACGCGCCTTCGTGTGGTTCTTTCGAAAGCGCCTGCCGCTTCCGCGGCTGAATCTCAACGCTCTCTTTTCCGGCCTCCGTGGCCGCTTTGCTCGTGTCCGTCGCGCCGTTCTCACGTCCGGCGGACGATCGGAGTGCCGGGGCGCGGCAACTCGCAGTCGTCGCGCGCTTGAAAATACGTTTAGCAAACCAGGATTTACATGACCACTATCGTCCTCAAAGAAAACGAGCCGTTCGATGTCGCGATTCGGCGTTTCCGCCGCACCATCGAGCGCAATGGCCTGATCGCCGAACTGCGCGAGCGCCAGTCGTACGAAAAGCCGACCACCGAGCGCAAGCGCAAGAAGGCCGCCGCTGTCGCGCGCCTGCGCAAGCGCCTGCGCAGCCAGATGCTGCCGAAGAAGATGCACTAAGCGTCTTGTTCGGGCGAGGGTTTACGGATCCTCGCGCCGAACGGCAAAACGGCGGTGCGACCCGTAAGGGCGCACCGCCGTTTTCGTTTCTATTGCCTTTTTTAGCGAGGGCGTTCAGACGAACGCGTGACGCCTGCCAAGCGCCGCGAGCAACGCCGGCCACTCTTCGATTTCGGCGTAGTCGTGAACTTCCTCCAGCTCGATCAGCAGATCGATGATGTTCGGATCGTAGGCATTCACGTTCGATGCGTAGAGCGCCCGCAGCAGACCGCCGTCCCGCGCATGCCGATAGTAGGAAATGCCGACGCCTTCCAGCTCCGGCTCGTACACATCGTCGCGCACGAGCGACCCGATCGCGCACTTGCGGCCTTCCGGACTGCGAAGCCTGCACGAACCGTTGTCGTCTTCCGAGACCGCGCGCTGCGTCAGCAAGTGCTCGCTGACGCGCTCGTAAATGTCCTTCGGGCTCAACATCGTAATAGGGCTCAACATCACAGCACCTGCAATATCACGCGGCCGTTTTAAGAAGTTCGGCTGACAACCCGAACTGACGCGCGATCGACGTCAAACGCTCGCGCCATTCCCATTTGCCGAAGACGTCATGCACGTTCTACAGGCACGACAGCAGCTCGACGGTGTTGGGATCGAACACGTTGATGCGCGAACGGAGCAGCGCGCGCTTCAGCGCCACGACGCCGACATCCATGTACGCCGGCACCTGCTCGGGCGGCTTCGCGATGAAGCGAATGGGCACGCCTTCCATCGCGGTGACATAGTCGCGCGGCTTGATGAAGCTCCCGACAGGGCAGCCGCCGCAGTATCCGCGATAGGCGCCGCCGCCCCGCGGAAGCAAAGCCGCTTGCCCTTGTCCGAAAAGATGCTGGACTGCGCTGTTGAAAATCTCCTGATGCGTCAGGAAGTTCAAGCTTTTCATGATCTTCTCCCCTGCGCCCCTGCGCAGCGGCCATACGTTTAAGTATTCGAGAACCTGCACCTGCTTACCGAAAGCGGCAGCGTCGTTGCGAATATGGCGCAACAGAATCGACGCTCGCCGCCCGGCCTCTGCTCCGAGCACGGCGGTTTTCCCGGCCTGGGCGTGTGGTCTGACTGCGCCCTGTGTGCTCGCGTCGGATTTCTACACTCAGTGACGATCCGTACACCGTCAGTTATAACGGTTCGGAACGGTAAAAAGGTGCGCCAGCGCACGCGAGGAAGCCATTTTTACACGGCTCGTACGTTCGTGCAGTGCGGAAAACCCGGCCAAAAGCCTTGCAGTTCGGGCAATTGCGCGTGCTTCACTGCAAAAAAACCGTCATCTATAAGGATTTACCCTAGATCGCGTAAATTAGGCTATACGGTCTTGTCAAAAGGCAAGATTTTTCCGCATAGGAATCGATCAAAGCGGGGTTTTTGCAACGGTCTTCCGTTTTGTCTTAGCTTTTTCTCGCGACATGCAACCCACGGCGTGATCGTTGACCATGCCGGTGGCCTGCATGAACGCGTAGCAAATCGTCGTGCCGACGAACTTGCAGCCGTATTTCTTGAGCGCCTTGCTGAGCGCGTCCGATTCCGGCGTGGACGCGGGCGTGGGATTTTTCGCATCGCGCGGCGTGTCGATCGTTTTGCCGTCGACGAACGACCATACGAAATCCGCGAACGAGCCGTGCTCCTGCTGGATCTGCTTCACGGCGCGTGCATTGAGCACCGCCGATTCGATCTTCGCCCGGTTACGCACGATGCGCGCGTCCTGCACGATCCGCTCGACGTCCTTCTCGGTGAAGCGCGCCACCTTGTCGATGTCGAAGCCCGCGAAGAGCGCGCGATAGCCCTCGCGCTTGTTGAGGATCGTCGACCAGGAAAGGCCCGCCTGCGCGCCTTCCAGCACCAGCATTTCGAACAGATGCCGGTCGTCGTGCGACGGCACGCCCCATTCGCCGTCGTGATATTCGATCATCGCGTCGGTCGTGGCCCAGGCGCAGCGGGTGTGTTCGGCGTCTGCCATTGCGAGTCCTCATCATTATTTTGAATCGCGTCAGCATAACGGATCGCCCGTATCGCGCCATCTATGCCATTCGGCCAATTGGCGCGCGTCGCGGCCGCCGGTAAGCTTGCGCCCATGACTACATCTTCGACTTCGGCATTTGACGGCTTCCTGCTCGGCATCGACGGCGGCGGGAGCGGCACGCGCGTGATTCTCGCCGACGCGCACGGCAACGAACTGGCGCGCGCGAGCGGCGGACCTTCGGGGCTCGGGCTCGGGGTGGCGCGCGCGTGGCAATCGATCGGCGACGCGTGCGCGCGCGCATTCGAGGCCGCCGCGCTGCCGTTCGACTGGCGCAACTGCGCACTCGGCTGTGGCCTGGCGGGCGTCAACAACGCGGACTGGCTCACCGCGTTTCTCGGCGCGGCGCCGGACGTGCGCGCGTTGAGCGTGGAAAGCGACGCCTATACGACCGTGCTCGGCGCGCACGGCGGGGAATCCGGCGTGATCGTCGCGCTCGGCACGGGCAGCATCGCGGCGTCGCTGGACGAATCGGGCGTTTGCCGAATCGCGGGCGGCTACGGCTTTCCGAGCGGCGATGAAGCCAGCGGCGCGTGGCTCGGCCTGCGCGCGGTGGTGCATCTGCAGCGCGTGCTCGACGGCCGCGCGCCCGAAGATGGCTGGTCGCGCGCAATGCTCGCCCACACTGGCGCGACGGATCGCGACAGTCTCGTCGTCTGGGTGTGCGCCGCGAATCAAACCGCTTATGCGACGCTTGCGCCCACCGTGTTCGAGTTCCGCGACCATCCCGAGGCCGCGCGTCTGCTGGATCAGGCGGGGCAGGAAATCGCGAAACTCGTCGCGGCGCTCGATCCCGCCGGCGTGCTGCCCGTCGCGCTGTGCGGCGGGCTGGCCGCGCCTTACGAGCCATTCGTGCCGGCCATGTTGCGCGAACGCATGCGTGCGCCACGCGCCGATTCCGCAGCGGGCGCGCTCGAACTGGCGCGACGCGCGGCGTCCGCTTTCGCGGCTGCGGACGGTGCGGCGCGATAAAATACCGACCTTCGCGGCACCACAAAGGCAGTCATGTATTCGGTTATCGCTACTGATCTCGACGGTACGCTTCTCAACAGCGACCACCAGCTCGATCCCTTCACCGCCGAAACCGTGCGCGCGCTCGCGGCGCGCGGCGTGCCTATCGTCATCGCGACGGGCCGGCATTATCGCGACGTCGCCGGCATTCGCGATGTGCTCGGCGTCGACGCGTATCTCATCACGTCCAACGGCGCGCGCGTGCATACGCCGGCCGACGAGCGCATTTATTCGCGCGACCTCGAGCCCGCCGCCGTGCGCCGTCTCGTGCAGCCCGAGATCGCGGGCAGCGAGCGCGTCATCGTCAATCTTTTTGCCGACGACGCCTGGCTCATCGACCGTCACGCGCCCGAGTTGCTGGTCTTCCACCAGGATTCCGGCTTCAAGTACGAAGTGATGGATCTGCGCGAGCATGATGGCGAGAACATCGCGAAAGTGCTGTATATCGGCGATCCGGCCGATCTGAAGGTGACCGCCGCGAACCTCGAACGGGAGTTCGGCGATTCGCTCTACGTCACGTATTCGCTGCCGGACTGTCTGGAAGTGATGACGTCGGACGTATCGAAAGGGCGCGCGCTGCGTTTCGTGCTGGAGCGGCTCGATGTCGATACCGCGCAATGCGTCGCGTTCGGCGACAACATGAACGATATCGATCTGCTCGAAACCGCCGGGCATCCGTTCATGATGAACAACGCGAACCCCGATCTGATCAAGCGCCTGCCGAACGTGCCGCGTATTGGGTACAACTTCGAGGCGGGCGTCGCGCATCAGCTGCGCAAGCTGTTCGACATTCGCGACGAACTCGCGTCGCCGGGACAGACGCCCGACTGATATCCGTCACGGCGGGCCGCGGACCTCGATCCGCGGCCGGTCCCGCTTATCCGCGATGGCCCCAGTTGTTGCCGTAGCCGCCGTGGTTCCAGCCCGCGCGGTCGTATCGGCCATAGTCGCGATGATCGCGGCCATACCAGCGCGGCGCTTCGTGGCGATAGTACGGCGCGCGATACGCCGGAACCGCCGGACGCACGTACACCGGAGCCGGCGCCACATAAGCCGGCGCGCCAAGCGAGACGCCGATGTGCAGATCGCTGTGAGCCTGAGCCGCGCCGACAGCACCGATAGCAAGACCAGTCGCGACAAGCATGTGGGTGACGATGCGCTTCATTGTGTTTCTCCTTTAAGGCGACGTGTGTCGCATGAGTCCAATTTAAGCGCCCGCCGTCTTACATGCTTCGAGGACTTGTTACCGTGTGCAAGGACGGCGTAAGGGAGTTCGCAAGCGCGGCGGCGCCGTCGACATCGCTGGAAGCCTTATCCTTCAAGCCTTCGGCGGCGCGCGAAATGATCCTTGACATCGCGTGACGCAAATTCATAAGCAGGCTGCGTAATTCGGCATTACATTTGTCGCGCGCGTTTAATCTTTCGTATGCGCGCTGTGGCGCAAAAACAAAAACGGGCGCATTTCGCGCCCGTTTTGCTTGCCGCCGTTTGCTGCCGCCGTGACTTACTTCTGACGCGTCAGCAACGGATAAAGCACGCCCGCGAGAATCGCGCCGACGATCGGCGCAATCCAGAACAGCCACAGCTGATCGAGCGCCCAGCCGCCGACGAAGAACGCCTGGCTCGACGAGCGCGCCGGATTCACCGACGTATTCGTGACCGGAATCGAGATCAGATGGATGAGCGTCAGGCACAGGCCGATGGCGAGCGGCGCGAAGCCTTTCGGCGCGCGCTCGTCGGTGGCGCCGAGGATCACGAAGAGGAAGAAGAACGTCATCGCGATTTCGGCGATGAGCGCGGCGGCCATCGAGAAGTGCCCCGGCGAGTGCTCGCCGAAACCGTTCGCGGCGAATGCGCTCGACGCGAAGTCGAAGCTCGGATTGCCCGTGGCGATCAGATAGATTACCCACGCGCCGAGCGTCGCGCCGATCACTTGCGCCGCGATGTACGGCACGAGATCGCGCACCGGAAAGCGGCCCGCCGTCGCGAGCCCGATGCTCACGGCCGGGTTCAGGTGGCAGCCCGAGACGTGGCCGATGGCGTAGGCCATCGTCAGGACGGTGAGACCGAATGCCAGCGAAACGCCGGCGAATCCGATGCCGAGTTCAGGAAAGGCCGCGGCGAGCACGGCGCTTCCGCAGCCGCCCAGCACGAGCCAGAAAGTACCGAAAATTTCAGCGCCGAGACGCTTCGACAAATGCATGATTCTGCCTTCGTGAAAAAGATGAAAAGCCGTTGATTTCAAACAAGAACGCGTGACGCGCTTTTGCGCAGCGCAGTTTAAGCGCGGTGTCTTTGGCGAACTGTCAAAAATGGTCGATCGGCTCTCAATTCACGGGCATTGCACCGAAACTTCGGATCATTCCTTAGCGAATGTCTTAACAAGCGCGCAAAAAAATGCCGCCCGGCAAGCGGGCGGCAGTTCCAGCAATTCTGGTCAGGAAGGCAATCAGCCCACCGCGACCTGACGCAACACCGGGCGCTTCGCGGCCTGAAGCATCGCCGTGTAGCTTTCGACGTAGTTCTGCGCCATCGTCTGCGCGCTGAAGCGGCGCTCGAACTGCGCGCGGATTTCCGTGCGCGACAGCTCGTCGAGACGTTGCAGCGCGCCGACCGCGCCTTGCACGTCCTCGCAGATGAAGCCCGTCACGCCGTGGTCGATCACTTCCGGCACCGAACCGCGATTGAACGCGATCACCGGCGTGCCGCAGGCCATCGCCTCGATCATCACGAGGCCGAACGGCTCGTTCCAATCGATCGGGAAGAGCAGCGCCTTCGCGCCCGACAGAAATTCCGGCTTCTGCGCTTCATTGATCTCGCCGATGAACTCGACGTGCGCCTGCGAAAGCAGCGGTTCGATCGTCGACTTGAAGTATTCCTGGTCGACCTTGTCCACCTTGGCGGCGATCTTCAGCGGCAGACCGCTCTGGGCCGCGATCTTGATTGCGAGATCGGCGCGCTTTTCCGGGCAGATGCGGCCCAGGAACGCCAGATATTCCGGCTTCTTGTGGGGCTGCGGCGTCAGCAACTGGCTCGGCAGACCGTGATAAACGGTGTTCAGCCAGTTCGCCTGCGGCAGCGGCCCGCGCTGATTATCCGAGATCGAAATGACGTTCGCCTTCGTGAACGTGTTGAAGATCGGCTGCAGTTCCGGCAGATCGAGCCGGCCGTGCAGCGTCGTCACGAACGGCGTGTCCATCTGCGTGAACAGCGGGAACGGCATGTAATCGAGGTGGAAGTGCAGCACGTCGAACTCGTGCGCGCGCTGGCGGACGGTTTCGAGCAGCAGCATGTGCGGCGCGAGCGCGTCGCGCACGGTCGGATCGAGACGCAACGCACGCGGCCACACGGGTTCGAGCGTCGCCTTGGTTTGCGAATCGCCGCTGGCAAACAACGTTACATCGTGGCCGAGTTCGACGAGCGCATCCGTCAGATAAGACACGACGCGCTCAGTGCCGCCGTAAAACTTCGGAGGAACTGCTTCGTGCAACGGTGCAATTTGTGCGATTCGCATAACGTGACTCTCCATTTAGGTAAGGCATTGCAGTCACGCTCCGGTCGAGCGCTCAACGCATGCCATTCGGGCGGGCCGCGTGTGGTTGGACGCCGCCCGAGACAGGCCCGGAGATGAAAAAACATCGCGACCGGGTTATCCCTTACCGATCATTATCGGGATCGAGACCGGCATTTCACTTCATTTTTCAATCGCTTATCGTTGTTACAGCGCGATACATGTGCTGTTACGAAGTCAGAAATTGCATCGATGGCGGCGATGAGGGCGGATTTGAAGCGTCGGACGCGCCGGGCGGCATGAATGAGCAATTCACGGTCCTGCGGCCTGAAAGGCGCGACAGCGCGCGCCCGTCGTAAAAATACGGGGCGCGGCTATTAAGTCAGACGAATACGTGCCGATAACGCATGTCTGCCGAGCAGCATCGAAGCGGCCGGCTTGTAAGAAATTTTCCTACACGATTCTTCGCGAAACTCCGTCGCAGCGTCGGACGCTTTGTCCGACAGGCGCGGCGGCGGGCATCGGCGACAATCGAATCGACAACAGACAACGCGCGCGGGGCCGCATTCGCGTTTCTTTGCGAATTCGAGCAAACGTTCCCGCCGGGCCTGACCAGCCACGTTTCGATTCGGGGAAAAAGATGACGACCAGCACTACGAGTACGCTCGCGGAAATCCGCGAGGTGAACCTGTCGTACTTGCTCCTCGCTCAGCGGCTTCTTCAGGAAGACCGCATCTCGGCGATGTATCGCCTGGGCCTTTCGGAGCAGGTTGCGCAAGTTCTGGCTTCGCTGACGCTCGCGCAGGCAGTGAAAGTGGCGTCGTCGAGCCATTTGCTGTGCCGCTTTCGTTTCGATGACCACGCGATCCTTTCGTCGCTCGCCGACAAGGACCGCAGCGCGGCGCTCGCGCACGCCCACGCGGCGATTGTGCTGGCGGACAGTCCCGTCGAGCAGATCGGCTGACGCCGCGCGCGAAGCCCGATGGCGACGAAAAGCGTGGTCGCGGAGGTCCGCGAAATCACTTTGGCGATCGAGCTGATCGAGCTCGGCGCGCGCCTGCAACTGCTCGAAGCGGAAACGAGCCTGTCGCGCGACCGTCTCATCAAGCTCTATAAGGAACTGAAAGGCGTGTCGCCGCCCAAGGGCATGCTGCCGTTCTCGACGGACTGGTTCATGACGTGGCAGCCGAACATCCATTCGTCGCTGTTTCACGGCATTTATCGCTTCATGGCGGCCAACGACAAGAGCCAGCCGACGATTCACGCGATCGTGAAAAGCTACCGCCTCTATCTCGAACACGCGGCGCTGTACGGCGACGAACCCGTGCTGTCGCTCACGCGCGCGTGGACGCTCGTGCGCTACTTCGAATCCGGCATGCTCCAGACCAACGTCTGCACGCGCTGCCGCGGACGTTTCGTCGCACATGCATACGAACTGCGCGCCGGTTACGTGTGCGGCCTCTGCCAGCCGCCATCGCGCGCGGGCAAGACGCGCAAGGCGGGCGCGGACCGCGAAGCGGGGCGGATCGCCGCCTGATCCGCGCGCCCGCGTCCGTCTAAAAGCGATCGTGGTACGAAAGCCCGACGGTCATCCCGTGCGGCGTGCGCTGATACATGATCGCCCAATGCGTCACCGATGCGCCGATCCACGCACCGAGCGCGTCGGCGGCCAGATCCTTGTAGGAGAAGCCGTCCGTGCGGCAGGTTCCGTCGACGATTTCCTTCACCAAGCCCGGGGCAGTGCCGATCAACGTGCCGTAGACGACCGGATGGTCCGAGCCGCGCGTCAAATAGGCGCCGAGCGCGCCGAACGGCGCGGACGCGGCCACGTGGGCAAGTTTGTCGGAGCCGGTCCAGCTATCCGATGTCTGCATACGCCAGCCGCCGCGCGAACCGCTGCAGTCGAAACCCGCATGGGCGAATGAACTCGCGGTCACTGTCAGCGCGAGCGCGCTGGCCTGTTTCATTGCTCTTGTCATCGTTCTCTCCGATTTCACGACTTCGCGTCTCCAACAAAACTGAACGCGCGTTCGTATTATCGGCAGGAAATGTGATGTTTCGTCTCGAACGGGAAAATTTTGTGTCGCGGCTAGGAAAAGTTCGATATTTAGTTGCCGGAAATCAGCGATTGAGACGCAGATTTTTGCGAAACAGCGAGAAGGTCGCGCGGCAAACCGCACGGAACCTACAGCGGTTTGACCGTGCCCCAAAGTTTTCCAGTCGAGTGCCGTAAACCACTTAACGGCGGTCTTACCGCATCAAACGTGAGGACTCGACTGTGCTGATTTTCATTGGATCGCTCGTGACATTGCTGTCCGTCTTCGGCGGCTATGCCATCGAAGGCGGCCACCTTGGCGCGCTCATGCAGCCGGTCGAAATTCTGATGATCGCGGGCGCGGGCGTCGGCGCGTTCATCCTCGGCAACAACGTCAAGACCATCAAGGCGACGATTCAGGTGCTGCCGACGCTCTTCAAGGGCGCGAAGTACGACAAGAGCATGTACATGGAGCTGATGGGCCTGCTCTACGTGCTGCTCGCGAAAGCGCGCAAGGAAGGCACGCTCGCGCTCGAAGCGGATATCGAAGATCCGGCGAAGAGCCCGGTGTTCAGCCAGTACCCGAAGATTCTCGCGGACCATCACATCGTCGAATTCCTGACGGATTACCTGCGCCTCATGGTGAGCGGCAATATGAACGCGTTCGAGATCGAAAGCCTCATGGACGAGGAAATCGAGACGCATCACGTCGAAGGCGAAGCGCCGGCGCACGCGCTCACCAAGGTCGGCGACGCGATGCCCGCGTTCGGCATCGTCGCGGCGGTGATGGGCGTCGTGCACACGATGGCCTCCGCCGATCAGCCGCCCGCGATTCTCGGCGAGATGATCGCGCAGGCGCTCGTCGGCACCTTCCTCGGCATTCTGCTTTCGTACGGCTTCATCGGACCGCTCGCGAACGTCGCGGAACAGCGCGTCGCGGAGCAGACCAAGATGTTCCAGTGCATCAAGGTGACGATCCTCGCGAGCCTGAATGGCTACGCCCCCGCGATCGCGGTGGAATTCGGCCGCAAGGTGCTGTTCTCGACGGAGCGCCCGTCGTTCTCCGAGCTGGAAGAACACGTGCGCAAGGTCAAGTCGAAGTGACTTCCGCCATAGTCGAGACACAGCGATGAGCAACGATACCGATCGCCCGATATTCATCAAGCGCGTCGTCGCGGGCAAGAAAGGCCATCACGGCGGCGCGTGGAAACTCGCCTACGCGGACTTCATGACCGCGATGATGGCGTTCTTCCTGCTGATGTGGCTGCTTTCGTCGACGTCGCCGGTGCAGCGGCGCGGCATCGCCGAATATTTCCAGATGCCGCTCAAGGCCGCGATGGTCGGCGGCAAGACCGTCGGCATGGACAACAGCATCATCATGGGCGGCGGCCGCGACATTTCCAGCACCGACGCAGGCGCCGCGCGCAAGACCGATGGCGCCACGCAGCTCGCGCAGCGCGCCTCGTCCGACACCGACGAAGAACTGCTCAAGTCCGCGCAGGGCGAGCTCGAACGGCGCGAGCAGGTGCGCCTGCACGACCTTCAGGTGAAGCTCATGGCCGCGATCGAGGCCAATCCGACGCTGCGCCAGTTCAAGCAGCAGATCCGCATCGAATCGACGCAACAGGGCTTGCGCATCGAAATCGTCGATACCCAAAAGCGCCCGATGTTCGCGCTCTCCAGCGACGCCGTGCAGCCGTACATGCGCGACATCCTGCGCGAGATCGGCCGCTCGCTCAACGACGTGCCGAATCACATCGTCGTGCAGGGACATACAGACGCCGTGAAGTACGCGGGCGGCGACAAGGGCTACAGCAACTGGGAGCTGTCCGCGGACCGCGCGAACGCGTCGCGGCGCGAGCTGGTCGCGGGCGGCATGGACGAAGGAAAGGTGATGCGCGTGCTCGGACTCGCGTCGACGCAAAACCTGAACAAGAAAGATCCGCTCGATCCGGAGAACCGGCGCATCAGCGTGATCGTGCTCAATCGCAAGACGGAGCTGTCGATGCTGCGCGACGACGGCTCACGCGGCGCGACGCTCGACAACGGCACGGACGCGAACGGCAATCCGTCGTCGGCGCTCGGCCAGCTCATTCCCGGCGTCGCGGTGAGACCCGTGGCGAAGTGAGCAAAAACCTCGAAAAAGACGCTCAAGTGTCGACACGTTTCGACCGTCATCCCGGCAAGAGACAAACATGATCAAACACATTCTGGCAATCGACGATTCAGCCGCGATGCGGCAAATCCTCTCGGCGACGCTGGCGGCGGCGGGTTACCAAGTGACCGTTGCGTCGGACGGCGACGAGGGGCTGGAGTGGGCGCTCGCGGAGCGCTTCGATCTGGTTCTGACCGATCAGCACATGCCGGGCAGAAGCGGGCTCGATCTGATCGTGGCGCTGCGCGGAAATCCCGCATACAAGGCGACGCCGATTCTCGTGCTGACGACCGAAGGCGGCGAGCCGTTCAAGGACGCGGCGCGCTCGGCGGGCGCGACAGGCTGGATCGAGAAGCCGCTCGATCCGGACCTGCTGACGGAACTGGTCGCCGCGCTCTCCGAAGAAACGCAGCACTAAAGCGAACGCACAAGACAACTCGCGCACGCACGCGCCGATGGTGACTCAAGCATGACACTCGACATTACCCAGTTCTACCAGACCTTCTTCGACGAAGCAGACGAACTGCTCGCGCAGATGGAGCAACTGCTGCTCGTTCTGGACATCGCGAATCCCGATCCGGAAGACCTCGCGGCGATCTTCCGCGCGGCGCACTCGATCAAGGGCGGCGCGGCGACGTTCGGTTTCACCGCGCTCACCGAAACGACGCACATCCTCGAATCGCTGCTGGACCGCGCGCGCAACAACGAACTCGTCCTGCGCCGCGACATGATCGACACGTTCCTCGCGACGAAGGACGTGCTGTCGGATCAGCTCGCCGCGTATCGCGCGAGCGCGGAGCCGGATGCGGCCGCGGCGGCCGCGATCTGCGCGAAGCTCGAGCGTCTGAAGAACGAACAGGCCGAAGGCGCACCGTCCGGCCGGATCGAGCCGCCCGCGCTGCCGGGCGCCGACGCGAACGTCGCGTCCGCCGCGAGCGCGAACGCCGCGCCGGCCTACGACGGCCCGAATGCGCCGCCCGCTCACGTGCTTTCGCAGGCGATGGACGCGATCGAGGACGACGGCAACTGGGACGGCGCGTTCGAGCTCGCCGATGGAACGAATGCAGGAACCGCTGCCGCGACGCCGGGACACACCGGCGCGCCGCACGCGGAAGTTGGACCCCACCTGAAAATTACGCTACGGGGGGTGGGCGAGAAGGACCTGGCGACTCTGATCGAGGAGCTGGGGAACCTGGGAAGCATCGTCGGAGAAAAGAAAGCGGACGCCGAGTACGTGGTATGGCTCGACTCGGACGTCCCCGCCGACGATATCGTCGCTGTGTGCTGCTTCGTGATCGATGAAAAGCAGATCACGATCGGCCGCGGCGATGCAGCGGCGCAATCCGCAGAAGCCCAGCCGGCGCGCCTGGAAGCGACGGCCACGCAGATTGCGCAACCCACGATACACGAAGAGCCGAAGCAATCGCAGGCGCACGCGGCGCCCGCATCCGCCGCTGGCAAGGAAGCAGTGAAGGAAGAAGCGGCGACGGCGGCGGGCTCGAAAGACCCGTCCGCCGCTCAGCCGGCAAAGTCCGCAGCAAGCGACGCCGACAAGAAAGCGCGCCCCCAGGCTGCGGCATCGGCGGAAGGCAGCTCGATTCGCGTCGGCGTGGAGAAGGTCGATCAGCTCATCAACCTGGTGGGCGAACTCGTCATCACGCAGGCGATGCTCGCGGAAACCACGAGCACGTTCGATCCCGCGTTGCACGACCGCCTGTTCAACGGCATGGCGCAGCTCGAGCGCAACGCGCGCGATCTGCAAGAGGCCGTCATGTCCATCCGCATGATGCCGATGGATTACGTTTTCAGCCGCTTCCCGCGCCTCGTGCGCGACATCGCCGGCAAGCTCGGCAAGGAAGTGGAACTCGTCACGTTCGGTCAGGCGACCGAACTCGACAAGAGCCTGATCGAGCGCATCATCGATCCGCTCACGCACCTCGTGCGCAACTCGCTCGATCACGGCATCGAGACCGTGGAAGCGCGCCGCGCGGCGGGCAAGTCGACGACCGGCCAGCTCGTGCTCTCGGCGGCGCATCACGGCGGTAACATCGTGATCGAAGTGAGCGACGACGGCGCGGGCCTGCGCCGCGACAAGATTCTCGCGAAGGCGCAGAAGCAGGGCATGCAGGTTTCCGAATCGATGAGCGACGAAGAAGTCTGGCAACTCATCTTCATGCCGGGCTTCTCGACCGCCGAACAAGTGACGGACATTTCCGGCCGCGGCGTCGGCATGGACGTGGTGAAGCGCAACATCCAGTCGATGGGCGGCCACGTCGAAATCATGTCGCGCCAGGGCGCGGGCACGACGACGAAGATCGTGCTGCCGCTCACGCTCGCGATTCTCGACGGCATGTCGGTGAAGGTCGGCAACGAGATCTTCATTCTGCCGCTCAACTTCGTGATGGAGTCGCTGCAACCGGTCGCCGAGGACATCTACACGGTCGCGAACGGCGAGCGCGTCGTGCGCGTGCGCGGCGAATATCTGCCGCTCGTCGCGCTGCATCGCGTGTTCGATGTCGAAGGCGCGCGCACGGAGCCGACGCAGGGCATCGTCACGATCATGCAGACGGAAGGACGCCGCTTCGCGATGCTGATCGACGAGCTCGTCGGCCAGCAGCAAGTCGTCGTCAAGAACCTCGAAACGAATTACCGCAAGGTGCACGGCATTTCCGCCGCGACCATCCTGGGCGACGGCAGCGTCGCGCTGATCGTCGACGTGGCCGCGCTCAACCGCGAATCGCGCGCACAGCACGGCGCGCACGCTCACTAATACCGAAGGAGTCTTTCATGGCAGACGTTCAATCGATTCAAACCGCTGCGCCTTCGCGTCGTGACACGCAAAACACGGAAGCAGCCGGACAGGAATTCCTCGTGTTCACGCTCGGCGCCGAGGAATACGGCATCGACATCCTGAAAGTGCAGGAGATCCGCGGCTACGACAACGTTACACGCATCGCGAATGCGCCCGGGTTCATCAAGGGCGTGATCAATCTGCGCGGCATCATCGTGCCGATCGTCGACATGCGCATCAAGTTCAATCTGGGCCGCGTCGAGTACGACAACCAGACGGTCGTCATCATCCTGAACGTCGCGCATCGCGTGGTCGGCATGGTCGTCGACGGCGTGTCGGACGTGCTCACGCTCACGCAGGAACAGGTGATGCCCGCGCCGGAATTCGGCGGCACGCTCGCGACCGAATATCTGACGGGCCTCGGCACGGTCGACGGCCGCATGCTGATCCTGATGGACATCGAGAAGCTCATGACGAGCCGCGAGATGGAGTTGATCGACTCCGTCGGCGCATAAAAACGTATTCAGGAAGCAGGAAGAAGCCATGCTGAAGAAGTTGTCGATCCGCACGACGCTCACGCTCGTCGGCTTGTTGTTCGTCGGTTGCGCGGCGCTCATCGGCGCACTCGCGCTCGTCGGACTGAACTCGGCCAATGCGTCGCTCGCGTCGCTCGCGCAGGAAGACATGGTCGCGATGCGCGCGCTTTCAGAAACGTCGTCGTATCTGCTGCGCTCGCGCGTGACACTCGACCGCGTGCGTTCGCTCGCCGAAGCGGGCAATACGGAAGAAGCGAAGAAGGCGATCGATCGCGGCCAGTATCTGCTCGACAAGAGCAACGAGAACTGGAAGCTCTATCTCGATACGCCGAAGCCGATGCTCCCGAAGGACACGCTCGATGCGCTCGTCGCCCAGCACGAGACGCTCGTGAAGACCGGAGTGGAGCCGGAATTCACCGCGATCCGGGCGAACGACCTGGCCGCGTATCACGCGATCGCGGACACGAAGATCAGCCCGATGTTCGTCGCGTTCGATCAGGCCGTGACGGCTGCGGTCGCGTCGCATCAGGCGCACGCGGAAAGCTCGCGCGCCAGCACGTCGTCGAATATCGCGGCGCTCAACATGACGATCGGCGCGGTGCTCGTGCTCGCGGTGCTGATGCTGATCGGCACGCGCATGGCGCTCTCCAGCCTGATCGTGAAGCCGATCAACGAGGCCGTCGATCACTTCGACCGCATCTCGCGCGGCGATCTCACGCAGTCCGCGCAGAGCGAAAGCGGCAACGAAATCGGCCGCCTGTTCGCGGGTATCGAGCGCATGCGCGGCAATCTGACGACGATGGTCGGCGCGGTACATCGCGGCGCGGAATCGATCGATGTCGGCGCGCATGAAATCGCGAGCGGCAACACGGATCTGTCGCAGCGCACGGAAGAGCAGGCGGCGTCGCTGCAGGAAACGGCGTCGAGCATGGAAGAGCTCACGAGCACGGTGAAGCAGAACGCCGACAACGCGCGCCAGGCGAGCCAGCTCGCGGTGAACGCGTCGGATATCGCTTCGCGCGGCGGTGAAGTCGTCGAGCAGGTCGTCGAAACGATGCACGCCATTGCATCGAGCTCGAACAAGGTCGTGGACATCATCGGCGTGATCGAAGGCATCGCGTTCCAGACCAACATTCTCGCGTTGAACGCGGCCGTGGAAGCGGCGCGCGCGGGCGAGGAAGGGCGGGGATTCGCGGTCGTGGCGGGCGAAGTGCGCTCGCTCGCGCAACGCAGCGCGGCGGCGGCGAAGGAAATCAAGGCGCTCATCGGCGATTCGGCCGCGAAGGTCGACAGCGGCACGGAACTCGTCGCGCGCGCCGGTCAGACGATGAGCGAGATCGTGCAAGCGGTGCGCCGCGTGACCGACATCATGGGCGAGATCAGCGCGGCGTCGGAGGAACAGTCCGATGGCATCGAGCAGGTCAATCGCGCCGTCACGCAGATGGACAGCGTGACGCAGCAGAACGCCGCGCTCGTCGAGCAGGCGGCCGCCGCTGCGGCATCGCTCGAAGAGCAGACGCGTCAACTGAAGGACGTGGTCGCGCAATGGCGCGTGCAAGGCGCGGCGGCAGCGCCGGCGCGCACGAGCGCATCGACGGCCGTGGCGCGTCTTGCGCCGGCGGCGCGCGTCGAACCGTCGACGTCTTCGGTTGCAGCGAAAGCGAAAGCTGTCGAGACGCCAAAAGTTGCGCCGGAAGCGGCCGTTAATAAGGAAGCAGTCAAGGAAACAGTCAAGCCGGCGATCAAGCCGGCGAGCGTTGCCAAGCCCGCTGCGGCACCGCGTGCGAAAGCGACGACCGCCGACGACGGCGACTGGGAAACCTTTTAACCGGACCGGAACGAAAACGGCCATGCAGGCATCGCGCACCACGATCGACACGCAGGAAAAGCGCGAGTCCGCATGGTCGAGCGCGACGAACACGCCACATCGGACGTCGGGGACGACGTCAAGGAAGCACGAAACATCATGATGGCAACGCGCAACGCGCGCGTCGACTTGCCCGCCAATGTGCGCGGCACGGAAGTCGAGCGCGATTTCGAATTCACATCGGCGGATTTCGCCCGCATTCGCGAGCTGATTCATCGCCGCGCAGGCATCTCGCTGTCGGACCACAAACGCGACATGGCGTACAGCCGCCTCGCGCGCCGGCTGCGCGCCTGCGGCATCGATACGTTCAAGCAGTATCTCGACCGTCTCGAAACCAACGACGACAACGCCGAATGGGAAGCGTTCGTCAACGCGCTGACCACGAACCTGACGGCGTTTTTCCGCGAGTCGCATCACTTTCCGATTCTCGCGGACTTCGTGAAGCGCCGGCAGCAGCCGTTCTCGGTGTGGTGCTCGGCGGCGTCGACCGGCGAGGAGCCGTATTCCATCGCGATGACGCTCGTCGAAGCGTTGGGCGAACACGCCGCGCGCCAGTGCACGGTGTTCGCGAGCGACATCGACAGTCAAGTGCTCGCGAAAGCCGAAGCGGGCGTGTATTCGCTCGATCAGGTGAAGGCATTGCCCGTCGAGCGTCTCAAGCGCTTCTTCCTGAAGGGCACGGGCGCGCACGCGGGTCTCGTGAAAGTGCGCCCCGAGTTGCGCGCGATGGTGAACTTCGGCCGCGTGAATCTGACCGAAGCGCGCTACGACGTGAAAGGCCCGTTCGACGCGATCTTCTGCCGCAACGTGATGATCTACTTCGACAAGCCGACGCAGGGCCAGGTGCTCACGCGCTTCGAGCCGCTGATGAAGCCGGGCGCGCTGCTCTTCGCGGGGCATTCGGAAAACTTCACGTATGTGTCGCAGGCGTTCAGGCTGCGCGGCCAGACCGTGTACGAACTCACGCGCGATACGAAGGTTGCGAGCGGATCGAAGCGCGCGCTCGCGGGAGAGCCGGCATGAGCGGTCTGCCAATGGCGTCGAATCTCTATTTCGACAATCACTTCAAGAAGCAGGGCGTGAAGCTCCTGCCGAACGAGTTCTACATGACGAGCGAAGACATGGTGCTCGTCACGGTGCTGGGTTCGTGCGTGGCGGCGTGCATCCACGATCGCACGGCGGGCATCGGCGGCATGAATCACTTCATGCTGCCCGATGACGGTTCCGACGCGTCGCACGCATCGTCGGATTCGATGCGCTACGGCGCGTACGCGATGGAAGTGCTCATCAACGAGCTCATCAAGCGCGGCGGACGGCGCGAGCGCTTCGAAGCGAAGGTGTTCGGCGGCGGCGCGGTGCTCGCGGGCATGACGACCATCAACATCGGCGATCGCAATTCGGAGTTCGTGCGGCGTTATCTCGCGCTGGAAAAGATTCGCATCGTCGCCGAGGACTTGCAGGGCGCGCATCCGCGCAAGGTCGCGTTCATGCCGCGCTCGGGTCAGGTGATGGTCAAGAAGCTGAAGACGGCGCATGACCCGGTGGTCGTCGAGCGCGAGCAGGCGCTCGTGCAGCGCACGCCGGAAGAGCGCGCGGAGCGGCTCGCGAAAGCGCGTGCGCGCGTCGAGCTGTTTCAGTCGAACGCGAAACCGCGTGCGGAGTCGTTCACGACGAATGCATCGGCGGCGAAGCGCCCGCGCGTCGAGTTGTTCACGTCGCGTCTCAAGACCGTGGAGGAAGCATGAACACAGCGCCAAAGATCAAAGTGCTGTGCGTCGACGATTCGGCGCTCGTGCGCAGCCTGATGACCGAGATCATCAACGCGCAGCCCGACATGCACGTCTGCGCGACCGCGCCCGATCCGCTCGTCGCGCGCGAGCTCATCAAGCTGCATAACCCGGACGTGCTCACGCTCGACGTCGAAATGCCGCGCATGGACGGCCTCGACTTCCTGGAAAAGCTGATGCGCCTGCGACCGATGCCGGTCGTGATGGTGTCGTCGCTGACCGAGCGCGGCAACGAAATCACGCTGCGCGCGCTGGAACTCGGCGCGGTCGATTTCGTCACGAAGCCGAAAGTCGGCATTCGCGACGGCATGCTCGATTACGCGGAAAAGCTCGCCGACAAGGTGCGCGCCGCATCGCGGGCACGCGTGAAGCAGACGACGCACGCGGCGAGCGCGCCGGCGAACGCGGCGACGCACAAGCCCGCGCCGCATTTCAACAATCCGCTCGTGTCGACGGAAAAGCTCGTGATCGTCGGCGCTTCGACGGGCGGAACGGAAGCGATCCGCGAAGTGCTCGTGCCGCTGCCGCCCGATGCGCCCGCGGTGCTCATCGCGCAGCACATGCCGCCGGGCTTCACGAAGTCGTTCGCGCAGCGCCTGAACGGGCTGTGCCGCATCACCGTGAAGGAAGCCGAGCACGGCGAGCGCGTGTTGCCGGGCCACGCGTACATCGCGCCCGGCCACGCGCATCTGGTGCTCGCGAGGAGCGGTGCGAACTATGTCGCGCATCTGTCGGATGCGCCGCCCGTGAACCGGCATCGGCCTTCGGTCGACGTGCTGTTCCGTTCGGCGGCGCAGCACGCGGGCAAGAACGCGATCGGCGTGATCCTGACCGGCATGGGCCGCGACGGCGCCGCCGGTCTTCTGGACATGCAGCAGGCGGGCGCTTACACGCTCGCGCAGGACGAAGCGAGTTGCGTGGTGTTCGGCATGCCGCGCGAAGCGATTGCAATGGGCGGTGCGAGCGAAATCGCGCCGCTCTCTGAAATGAGCCGGCGCGTGATGGCGCGGCTTGCCTCGATGGGCGAACGCGTACAGCGCGTCTGAACTTTGGATTTAAGCGGCGCCGCCGCATTGAGAACACACTGGAGTCATGATGGACAAGAACATGAAGATCCTCGTCGTCGACGATTTTCCGACGATGCGCCGTATCGTGCGTAACCTGCTCAAGGAGCTGGGCTACGGCAACGTCGACGAAGCCGAAGACGGCGCGGCGGGCCTCGCGCGTCTGCGCGGCGGCGGCTTCGACTTCGTGATCACCGACTGGAACATGCCGAACCTCGACGGCCTGTCGATGCTTCAGCAGATCCGCGCGGACGCGACGCTCTCGCATCTGCCGGTGCTGATGGTGACGGCCGAGTCGAAGAAGGAAAACATCATCGCGGCGGCGCAAGCGGGCGCGAACGGTTACGTGGTGAAGCCTTTCACGGCCGCCACGCTCGACGAGAAGCTCACCAAGATTCTCGAGAAGATGGCCAAAGCGGGGAGCTGATCTTGAACGATCTGACCACTGAACTCGCAGCCGCGGTCGCCGCGGTTGCCGAAAGCGAAGGCGATCCGTCGAGCGACCGCATTCTCGCGCGCATCGGCCAACTGACGCGCACGCTGCGCGATTCGATGCGCGAGCTCGGCCTCGACAAGCAGGTCGAAGCCGCCGCGCAAGCCGTGCCCGACGCGCGCGACCGCCTGAAATATGTCGCGACGATGACCGAGCAGGCCGCCGAGCGCGCGCTCAACGCGATCGAGCTTGCCAAGCCGATGCAGGAATCGCTGCAAACCGAAGCGCAGGCGCTCGACGCGCGCTGGGCGAAGTGGTACGGCGCGCCGCTCGCGCAGGGCGAGGCGGGGGAACTGCTCGCGCAGACGCGCTCGTTCCTGCAGAGCGTGCCGGAGCGCACGCAGGCGACCAATGCCCAATTGCTCGAAATCATGCTCGCGCAGGATTTCCAGGATCTGACCGGCCAGGTCATCAAAAAGATTACGGACGTCGTGTATCTGATCGAGCAGCAATTGCTGGGCGTTTTGCTCGAGAACATCGCGCCGGAACGCCGCGAGCAGTTCGCTGCATCGGCGGCGGCGCTGATGTCGGCAGTGTCGACCGGCAGTCCGGAAAGCCTGCTGAACGGTCCGCAAATCAATCCCGAAGGACGCAGCGACGTCGTGCAGGATCAGTCACAAGTGGACGATCTGCTCGCCAGCCTGGGATTTTGAGGGTGATTTTGTAAGCCTTCGTAACTTAGGCCGGCATCGAAGTTGCGAGATGACGCGAAGCGCATACCATTGCGCTTCGCGTTTTTTGTTTCGTGCGCTTGCGAACGTTAGGACGGTTCCACCTGGCTGGCATACTGACGATGTTCGCGCCCGCACGATTTTGGGGCGAAAGGCGGTGGCGCATCTGTCACTCAATCGTCAAGCACCGGTCTCTGAATCAAGTGGCGGGGCCGGCGGATAACCGATAGGAGGCCCAGTGAAGGCACCGAAGCAATCCCGTCATGGGCATCTCATGAGCGCGTTGGCAATCGTTGCCGGCGCGCTCGGCGTGAGCGCGGCAGCGCCCGCCTACGCCGTGCTCGGCGGCCAGCCGATGGCAGCGCCGCAAGGCGCCACGGCGGAATCATCCACGGCCGCGGTCGCGCGTGCGGCCGTCGCAAGCGGCGCATCGAGCGCATCGACGACATCGGCGTCGAACTACACCGTTCGCACGACCACGCTCGCGAGCGGAACGGTCATCAACGAATATTTGTCGACGGAAGGCGTCGTGTTCGGCATCGCGTGGCACGGTCCCCGCATGCCGGATCTCGCCAGCCTGCTCGGCAGCTATTTCCCGCAGTATCAGCAGGGCCTGAAGGCGCAACGCGCCGCGCGCGGCGGCCGCGGGCCGGTCAGCGTGCAGGATTCCGGACTCGTCGTGGATTCGGGCGGTCACATGGGCTCGTTCGCGGGCAGCGCGTATTTGCCGCAATCGTTGCCTGCCGGCGTGTCCGCCAGCGACATCCAGTAAGCGACGGGAGACTCAGTATGCATAGAACGACACTCGGCCATCCCGCTCTCTCTTCGTCCCGGCGCGGCGGCCTTGCCCGCTGGCTCGGCGTGCTCTGCCTTTCCGTCATGCTCGCGGCCTGCGGCGGTGGCGGCGGCGACGACTCCAGTTCCAGCAGCGGCGGCGGTTCGTCGGGCGGCTCCGGCGGCTCGGGCGGTTCCAGCGGCGGCGGCTCGACTACCAGCACCGCGAACGCGCAGCCGATCGCGCCCAACGGCACGAACGCGGTGGCGATCAACGTCAACTCCGGCGCCGCGGGCTTCGTCAACATTCCGAACGTATCGGTGACGGTGTGCGCGCCGGGCTCGTCGGTGTGTCAGACGATCGACAACATTCAGGTCGACACGGCGTCCTTCGGCCTGCGCATTCTCGGATCGGCGGCGCAGAACGTGCTCGGCAGCCTGCCGACCTCGCGCGCGTCGAACGGCGGGCAGCTCGCCGAATGCGCCGGTTTCGCCGACGGCTACACGTGGGGCACCGTCCGCACGGCCGACGTGAAGATGGGCACGGAAGTGGCGTCGGGCGTGCCGATTCAGATCATCGGCGATCTGAGTGCATCCGCGGCGCCGACCGGCGACAACGGCTGTCCGTCCGGCAGCGACGAAAATTCGACCGCCGACATCGGCGCGAACGGCATTCTCGGCATCGGCCCGCAGGCCTACGACTGCGGCGACGGCTGCGCGAGCACGGCGCTCAACGCGATGTACTTCTCGTGCACCAACGGCGCGAATTGCTCGGGTGTCGCGGTGCCGCTGGCGCAGCAAGTGACGAATCCGGTCACCAAGTTCGCGGTCAACAACAACGGCGTGATCGTGCAATTGCCGCCCGTTGCCGATAACGGCGCGGCCACCGCGACCGGCGTGCTGATATTCGGCATCGGCACGCAGAGCAACAACGGGATCAGCAACGTGACGAAGTACGGCACCGATCCCTATGGCGACCTGACCGGCACGTACAAGGGCAAGACGTACAAGACGTTCTTCGACACCGGGTCGAACGGCAACTTCTTCCAGGATAGTTTTCCGCTGTGCAACGGATCGTCGGCGTTCTATTGCCCGAGCGCGACGCAGTCGCTGTCGACCACGATCAAAGGCAGCGAAGGCAACAGCGCCACCGTGCCGTTCCTGCTCGCCAACGCGAGCACGCTGACACAAGGCAAGAACAAGTTCGCCTTCAACAGTCTCGGCGGTCAGTTGGGCATGTCGAACTTCTTCGACTTCGGCCTGCCGTTCTTCTTCGGCCGGCATGTCTACGTCGGATACCAGTTGCCGAACAGCTCGGCCTACGTGGCGTTCTGACCGTTCGGACGTTCGCCCGATAAAAAACCGGCTGCGTTTGCGCGCAGCCGGTTTTTTTACGTCATTCGTCCGCGCGTGGTTTGCGTGGCGCGCGTTCGGCGAGCGCGTCGTAGAGCCAGCGCGGCAGGACGTGCATCAGCATGCCCGCGACGCGCATCTGCCATGGAAACGTCGCGTAGCGCACCTTGCGTTCGATCGCGTCGGCGGCTTTCGCGGCGAAGCGGTCGGCGTCCATCAGGAACGGCATGCGATACGGATTGTGCGCGGTCATCTCCGAGCGCACGTAGCCCGGCGCGATCGTGACGACGGCCACGCCGAGCGGGCGCATCTCCACGCGCAACGATTCCAGATATTTCGCCACCGCCGATTTCGACGCGCTGTACGCGCCGCCGCCGGGCAGCCCGCGCACGCCCGCGACGCTTGCAATGCCGACGAGCGTGCCGCGCCGCGCGGCCGTCATCGACGCGACGAACGGCTCGAACGTCGCGACCATGCCGAAATAGTTCACGTCTATCACTGCACGGAAGGTGTCGAGATCGCCGTGGCCCGTCAGCGCGCCGCGGCTCATGCCCGCGTTCGCGACGACGACATCCGCCGTGCCGTGCTCCGCGATGAAGCGGCGCGCGGCATCGGCGAGCGCGTCGGGGTCGCGCACATCGGCGGGATAGATCGAGATGGAGCTTTGCGGATGACGGGCCGCGAATGCGGCGAGGGAATCGGCGCGGCGGGCGACGAGGCCGAGGATGGCCCCGCGCTTCACATACTCTTCGGCCATTGCAAGGCCGATGCCGCTCGACGCCCCGGTGATAAAGACCTTCAAACGAACTGCGGTCATGCGGAGCGTCGGTGCTTACAGCTTCTTGTCGCGGACTTGCTGGACGAGGAAGTCCATGACCTGCGTCGTCCCCGGCAGGCTGTTGGTCATCGCCGGGCCGGTTTCGTACTTGCCCTGCACGACGACCGTCGGCACGCCGTCGATCTTGTAGTCCTGCAGGAGCTTGGCGTCGCGCTGCACGGCGCTTTGCGTCGAGAACGAGTTATACGCCTCCATGTATTTCTTCGGATCGACGCCCTGCGTCTTGAGGAAGTCCGCCTGCGCCTGCGGCGTCAGCAGATAGTTCTTCTTCACGTGGATTTCGTTGAACACGGCCGGCGTGACCTTTTCCGCGACGCCGAGCGCGTCGAGCGCGTGATACATCTTCGAGTGCGGAATGAAGTCGTCGCGGAATGCCACCGGCACGCGCTTGAACACGACGTCCGGACCTTGCTTCTTCGCCCATGCCTCGATGTACGGCTCGAACTCGTTGCAATGCGGGCAGCCGTACCAGAAGAACTCGATGACCTCGACCTTGCCCGCAGGCGCGGCGATCGGCTGAGCCGCCTGCAGCACGGTGTAATCCTTGCCGGCGGTGGGCGCGGCCATCGCGGAATTCGCGACGCTCAGGGATGCGGCTGCGATGCCGAGGGAGAGAGCCAACGCGCTAAAGATTTTTTTCATGATTGAAGAGATACGCAATGGAAACGCGACGGAACAAAAGCAGGCCCATAAGTGGGACATACGACGCTTAAGCCACGCTTAAGCGTCGCGGCGCTTCGACTTCGTTTGCTGCGTTATTGCTTCGTTATTGCTTCGAGAAACGGATGACGGCGGTATCGACGCCCGCATCGGACAGACGCTGGCGCGCGGTGTTCATGTCCTCGAACTTCGCGAACGGCCCGATCCGCACGCGATAGTACGTGACGCCGCCTGCATCGCGCTGCGTGACCTTCGATTCGAAGCCCTGGAAGCCGAGACGCGCGCGCTGCTGTTCGGCATCCGCCTGCGTCTTGTACGCGCCGACTTGCAGGAAGTAGCCCGTGTTCGGCTCGCCGGGCGCGGGCGGCGTGGTCTTCGCCGTCGTGGGCGCCGAGCCGCCCTTCGGCGGCGTGGCGTTCGCGTTGCTCGTCGCGGCGGGCGCGCCCGGTGCGGCTTCGGGCTTCTTCGCGGGCGCCGTGCTCGCGGTCTTCGGCGCCGATGCCGTTGCGCCCGACGGCGGTACTTCGACGATCTGCGGCTCGTCGAGCATGCCCGACGACTGCGTCTGATTGTTGGTCTGGCCCGGCGCGGTGTTGGGCGGCGTGGGCTGCGCGGCTTGCGGCACCGCCTGGCCCGGCGTCTTGCCTTGCAGCGGACGATTCGGATCGTACGGTTGCGCGGCGGCAGGCGCGGAGTTGGCCTCGGACGGCGGCGGCGCGACCTTCGCCACGAATGGCGTGGGCGCACGCGTGATGTACAGCGCGACGATTACGGCAATCGCGAGGCCGACGATCAGGCCCAGCACGATACCGATAAACGTTCCCCCCGTTTGCTTCGACTGCTTCGATGTGCGGCGTGGTTTTGCCATCGTATGAATCACCTGCGAGAAAGTCTTCTGGTTGGGCGACGATTATAGCGGCGGCTCAAGACAAGCCCGCGCCAGGCATCTGCTTGCGCACGCCGAAAATTCTGAATTCGTGCGTGCGCGGCAGAAGGGTCACATCTTTTGAGGAGCGGAAACGCCGATGGTCGCGAGACCGTTTTCGAGAACCTGACGCGTCGCCGCGAGCAGCGCGATGCGCGCGGTGCGTTCCTTTTCGTCGTCCACGAGCACGCGCTCCGCATTGTAGAACGAGTGAAATTCGCCAGCGAGATCGCGCAGATAGAACGCGACGGCGTGCGGCGCGAGTTCGTCGGCCGCGTGCGCGAGCATTTCGGGGAATTCGGCGAGCTTGTTGAGCAGCGCCATTGCGCGGTCGCTCGACAGCGGCGAGAGATCGGCCTGCGCTGCCTTCGAAATGTCGCCGCCGAACTTCTCCTTCCAGTCGTTCAGGATCGTGCAAATGCGCGCGTGCGCGTATTGCACGTAATAGACCGGATTCTCGTCGTTCTGCTTGAGCGCGAGGTCGATGTCGAACACGAATTCGGTGTCGGCCTTGCGCGAAATGAGGAAGAAGCGCACGGCATCGCGGCCGCGGCGGATGGTGTCCTCGTCGATCTGATCGGGCGCGGTTTCGTGGCCCGGCGTGAGTCCGCCCGACCATTCGATCAGATCGCGCACCGTCACGTAGCTGCCCGCGCGTTTGGAGATTTTCACTTCCTGGCCGTCGCGCATGACGGTGACCATCTTGTGCAGCACGTAGTCGGGATAGCCCTTCGGAATGCCGATGCCGAGTCCCTGCAAGCCGGCGCGCACGCGCGCGATCGTGCCGTGATGGTCCGAGCCCTGGATGTTGATGACCTTTGTGTAGCCGCGTTCCCACTTGGTCACGTGATACGCCACGTCCGGCACGAAGTACGTGTACGTGCCGTCGGACTTCTTCATGACGCGGTCCTTGTCGTCGCCGTCGTCGGTGGTGCGCAGCCACAGCGCGCCGTCCTGCTCGTACGTCTTGCCGGCATCGACGAGCGCCGCGACCGTCTTCTCGACACGGCCTTCCTTGTACAGCGACGACTCCAGATAGAACTGGTCGAACTTCACGCCGAACGCGGTGAGATCCATGTCCTGCTCGTGACGCAGATACGCGACCGCGAAATGACGGATGGCTTCGAGGTCCTCGACGTCGCCTTTGCCCTTCACCGGTTCGCCGTCCTTCGCCGCGACGGTTTCGCCCGCCATGTAGTCGCGCGCGATATCGGCGATGTACTCGCCGTTGTACGCCGCTTCCGGCCACTGCTCGTCGCCCGGCTTGAGGCCGCGCGCGCGCAGTTGCGTGGACGTGGCGAGATTGCCGATCTGCACGCCCGCGTCGTTGTAGTAGAACTCGCGATGCACGTCGTAGCCCTGCGTTTCGAGCAGGTTCGAGAGCGCATCGCCGAGCGCCGCCTGACGGCCGTGGCCGACATGCAGCGGGCCCGTCGGGTTCGCCGATACGAATTCGACGAGCACGTGCCTGCCGGCGTCGCGCGTCGAACGGCCGAACGCGGCGGCTTCGCCGAGCACGGCCGGGATCACGTCTTGCTTGGCCGTCGCCGAAAGACGCAGATTGATGAAGCCCGGACCCGCCACTTCGGCGCTCTCGACGAGACCCTTCGCGGCCGGCAGGCCGAGCACCGCATCGACGATCTGCTGCGCGAGCTGACGCGGATTCGCGCGCAGCGGCTTGGCGAGTTGCATCGCGACATTCGACGCCACGTCGCCGTGCGCCGCGACCTTCGGTCGTTCGAGGACGATCGTGGGCGTGACGAAAGCCGCTTCGCTGGCGCCTTGTGTGGCTTGCGCGACCTGCTTGACCGCGTCGGTGATGAGCGTTTCGAGAGTGTGTTTATGTGCGGGCAGCATGCTGAATGTGATCCAGTGGAGCGAGGGCTGACGGGGCGCGTTCCGGCGTGCATGCCGGCTCGGAAGGACGTCTTCGCGACGCGTTGGCCCCGCATGTGGTGTTGGCAGGCGAACGGAACCGGCCACCACATAAAGTGGGGATTTTAGCAGGTGCTAATATGTCGAATCAGGGTGTCGTCATGTTGTCAGGGAGACCGGCTCGTCTGCGCGTTTCGTTTGCAAACCGCCTATGACCCAACATAAACAAAAGGACCATGCCATGCTGATCACATTCAAATCCCCGGCCGCACCGGATGTCATCATGCTCGAGAACCTCGCGGAGTACTTGCTCGGCATCATCGGCAAGCAGCTCACGGCGCGGGGCGTCATCACGCACGATGAAATTCCCGCCGCCATTCAGAAGCTCGAAGCGGCGGTCGTCACCGACAAGAGAGAGCGCGCCGAGCACGACGGCCGTTTTCATGAAGGCGAAGAAGGACATGAGCC
The DNA here is from genome assembly GCF_023630765.1 of Caballeronia sp. ATUFL_F2_KS9A. Classification (NCBI taxonomy): domain Bacteria; kingdom Pseudomonadati; phylum Pseudomonadota; class Betaproteobacteria; order Burkholderiales; family Burkholderiaceae; genus Caballeronia; species Caballeronia sp. ATUFL_F2_KS9A. The sequence continues at coordinate 82,591 of NZ_JALQEK010000001.1, forward strand.
GCACGAGCTTCCCATCGGGCTCGCGCAGCGCGCGTTTCCTTTCCTCGACATGCTTCGCCTCGCGCAAAAGCACGACAAGGACATTCTCTGGGGCGTCTGAGGCGCGCGATTCGCAGCGACACAAAGAAAAACCCGCATCGTTTCCGATGCGGGTTTTTTTCTTCCGACGAAACGTCTGACGGCTTCAGTCGCGCTGCGGCGTGTTACTGCGACTGGCCGCCTTCCGGCCCGGCGGGTTTCGCGGGCGGATGTTGCTTCTTCGGCTTCTTCGGTTTCTTCTTGTGCTCGGTTTGCGGCGGCGAGTACGACGAAGCCTCGGTGCTGCTCGCCTGCGCGAAAGCGGCGGTACTCGACGCGGCGAGCAAAGCCGCGGTGATCGCTACGGTTACGGCGGACGTCATCTTCTTCATGCGACTTTCTCCGTTGACGAAAAGAATGCGTTGGCCGTCATGTCGACGGCTTATCGCGCTGACAAGTCTACGGAATTCAAAAATTTCCCGCCTGTTCCGTGCATATTCCGGCTATCAGTTGCGCGATATGTCGTTTTCACGATGCCTTAGCGCAACGGCGCGAGCGCGCGTTCCGCGTCGGAGGTCGAGATCGCCATGCGTTCGGCGTAGCTCGCGAGCTGATCGTCGCCGATCTTGCCCACCGAAAAGTACGTGCTGTCCGGATGCGCGATATAGAAGCCCGAGACGCTCGCGGCCGGCAGCATCGCGAGCGATTCGGTCACGCTCATGCCGATCTCGTTCGCCTGAAGCACTTCGAACATGTCGCGCTTGACGAGGTGATCCGGGCACGCCGGATAACCCGGCGCCGGACGAATGCCGACGTACTTCTCCGCGATCAGCGCATCGTTGTCGAGCGTCTCGTTCGCGGCGTAGCCCCACAATTCGCGGCGCACGCGCGCATGAAGCGCTTCGGCGAAGGCTTCCGCGAAACGGTCGGCGAGCGCCTTCAGCATGATCGCGCTGTAGTCGTCGTGATCGGCTTCGAACTGTTGTTCCTTTTTATCGACGCCGATGCCCGCCGTCACCGCGAACATGCCGATGTAGTCCTTCACGCCCGAATCCTTCGGCGCGACGAAATCGGCGAGCGACCGGTTCGGGCGCATCACGCCATCGACGACCGGACGCACGCTTTGTTGACGCAGATTGCGCCACGTCATCGCCACTTGCGAGCGCGATTCGTCCGTGTAGATCTCGATGTCGTCGTCGTTCACGGTGTTGGCGGGCAAAAGCGTGATGACGCCGTTCGCCGTCAGCCAGCGGCCCTGAATGAGGCGCGAGAGCATCGATTTGCCGTCGGAGAACACGCGCCGCGCCGACTCGCCGACGATCTCGTCATTGAGAATCGCGGGATAGGGACCGGCGAGATCCCACGTCTGAAAAAACGGACCCCAGTCGATGTAATTCGCCAGTTCCGCGAGGTCGTAGTTCTTGAACACGCGCCGCCCGATGAAGCTCGGCTTCTTCGGCGCGTAGGCGCTCCAGTCGATCTTCGTCTTGTTGGCGCGCGCTTCGTCGTACGTGACCATCGGCTGCGCTTTGCGGTTCGCGTGCTGCGTGCGGATGCGCTCGTAGTCGCTCTTGAGTTCGTCGAGATACTTCGCCGCGCCTTCGTCCGACAACAGGCTCGACGCCACCGACACCGAACGCGACGCATCCGGCACGTACACGACCGGCCCTTCGTAATGCGGCGCGATCTTCACGGCGGTATGCACGCGCGAAGTCGTCGCGCCGCCGATGAGCAGCGGCGTCTGCTTGCCGCGGAAGTATTCGTCGCGCTGCATTTCGGACGCGACATAAGCCATCTCTTCGAGGCTCGGCGTGATCAGTCCCGACAGCCCGATGATGTCCGCGCCTTCTTCCTTCGCCTTCTGCAGGATGGTCGCGCAGGGCACCATCACGCCCATGTTGACCACTTCGAAGTTGTTGCACTGGAGCACGACCGACACGATGTTCTTGCCGATGTCGTGCACATCGCCCTTCACGGTCGCGATGACGATCTTGCCCTTCGGCCGCACGTCCGCGCCGGCATCGGCGAGACGCTTCTTCTCTTCTTCGATGAACGGGATCAGATGCGCGACCGCCTGCTTCATCACGCGCGCCGACTTCACGACTTGCGGCAGGAACATCTTGCCCGCGCCGAACAGGTCGCCGACGATGTTCATGCCGTCCATCAGCGGGCCTTCGATCACGTTGATCGGACGACCGCCGGCCTTGTCGATCTTCTGCCGCACTTCTTCCGTATCTTCGACGATGAAGTTCGTGATGCCGTGCACGAGCGCATGCGACAGACGCGCCTCGACCGGCTGATTGCGCCATTCGAGGTTTTCTTCCTTCTTCGCGGCGCCGGTCTTGAACTTGTCCGCGATTTCGAGCAGACGGTCGGTGCCGTCCTCACGACGATTCAGCACGACGTCTTCCACGCGCTCGCGCAACTCGGCGTCGAGATCGGCATACACGCCGAGCTGGCCCGCGTTGACGATGCCCATGTCCATGCCAGCCTGAATCGCGTGATACAGAAACACGGTATGGATCGCCTCGCGCACCGGATCGTTGCCGCGAAACGAGAACGACACGTTCGACACGCCGCCGCTCACTTTCGCGTGCGGCAGGTTCTGCTTGATCCAGCGCGTCGCTTCGATGAAATCGACCGCGTAGTTGTTGTGCTCTTCGATGCCCGTCGCGATTGCGAAGATGTTCGGATCGAAGATGATGTCTTCGGGCTCGAAGCCGACTTCGTTCACGAGAATGTCGTAAGAGCGTTTGCAGATTTCCGTCTTGCGCTGAAACGTGTCGGCCTGGCCTTGCTCGTCGAAGGCCATCACCACCGATGCCGCGCCGTAGCGGCGAATCAGCTTCGCGTGATGAACGAACTGCTCCTTGCCTTCCTTCAGCGAGATCGAATTGACGATCGCCTTGCCTTGCACGCATTTCAGGCCCGCTTCGATCACGTCCCACTTCGACGAGTCGATCATGATCGGCACGCGCGCGATATCCGGCTCCGACGCGATCAGATTCAGGAAGCGCACCATCGCGGCTTTCGAATCGAGCATCGCTTCGTCCATGTTGATGTCGATGACCTGCGCGCCGTTCTCGACCTGCTGGCGCGCGACGGCGAGCGCTTCGTCGAACTGGCCGTTCAGGATCATGCGCGCGAACGCCTTCGAGCCGGTCACGTTCGTGCGCTCGCCGACGTTGATGAAAAGCGAGCCGTCGGTGACGTTGAACGGCTCGAGGCCGGAAAGACGCATCGTGTGATCGGTCATGTCTTGTTCTCTTCTCTGATTCAGGCGGCGTCGCGGTATTGCGAGGGGAAAGCGCGCGGCTTCACTTCGGCGAGCGCCTTCGCGATTTCCGCGATGTGCTCCGGCGTCGTGCCGCAGCAGCCGCCCGCGACGTTGACGAGCCCGGCGGACGCGAATTCCTTCAGCAATCCGGACGTTACGTCCGGCGTCTCGTCGAAGCCGGTGTCGCTCATCGGATTCGGCAGGCCCGCGTTCGGGTAGCAGGACACGTAGGTATCGCACAGCTTCGCCAGCTCGGCGATGTACGGACGCATCAGCGCCGCGCCGAGCGCGCAGTTCAGGCCGAACGTGAGCGGCTTCGCGTGACGCAGCGAGTTCCAGAACGCCTCGACCGTTTGCCCGGAGAGAATGCGGCCCGATGCATCGGTGACGGTGCCGGAGATCATGATCGGCACGAGTTCGCCGGTGTCCTCGAACAGTTGATCGAGCGCGAACAGCGCGGCCTTTGCATTGAGCGTGTCGAAGATCGTTTCGACGAGGAACAGATCGCAGCCCGCATCGAGCAGCGCCTTCGCCTGCTCGTAGTACGCGTCGCGCAGTTCGTCGAAGGTCACGTTGCGCGCGCCCGGATCGTTCACGTCGGGCGAAATGCTCGCGGTCTTCGGCGTCGGTCCGATCGCGCCCGCGACGAAACGCGGCTTGTCGGGCGTCGAGTATTTGTCGCAGGCTTCGCGCGCAAGCTTCGCCGACTCGATGTTCATCTCGGCGGCGAGGTCTTCCATGCCGTAATCGGCCTGGGCGACACGCGTCGCGCCGAACGTGTTCGTTTCGAGGATGTCCGCGCCCGCAGCCAGATACTGCTCGTGAATCTCGCGGATCACCTGCGGCTGCGTGATCGACAGCAGTTCGTTATTGCCCTTGATGTCGCGGCCGTAGTCCTTGAAGCGCTCGCCGCGATACGCGGCTTCGTCGAGCTTGTAGCGCTGGATCATCGTGCCCATCGCGCCGTCGAGAATCAGGATGCGCTTTTGCAGCAGCGCGGGCAGCGCGGCGCCGCGCGTATAGGCGCGCGCGGGGGCTTTCGGAATGGCGTTCTGGGTCATGACGGACGAGGCCTGCACCAAATGTGAAATAGCCTGACATTGTAGCCGCAGCGCGCAACGGTCGCTCCCGATGGGCGGGCGCGTGCGCGATTCCGGGCGGGCAAAAAAAGAACCCCGCCTGGCGCGGGCGGGGTCTTTGGGAAGTGGCGAGTGTCGCCTGTGCCGCTGGTCCGGGCGGCGGCGGGCGCGAGCGGCATGGCGCCGCACGCGCGCGTGCATGCATCAGTGAAGCACGACGGGTTGATTCATCAAGATATCGAACTGGCCGAGGAATTCATCGACATCCTCGAGCGACGGCTCTTCAGCGATCAACTGTTGCACGTGCTCGCGAAACTTCGCCGCGAGCGCGCCGTCGATGAAGATCTCCCGCTGCGTGTTCTTGTCGACGATCTCGTAGCCGCCCGCCTTCATGGCGAGGTGGTTGTCTTGCGGCGGAAATTCGACGACGCAATAGTTGGGGCTGTTGTAGATCATTTGCATGGCGACACTCCTTATTCCTTGTTTGCTCCGTGGCAATCCTGAATCGTAGTTGGAGCGATTGGGTTGGAATTCAAGGGGTGGCCTCGACGTGATGCCGGTTGTATCGAGGCTTTCTTTTGCAACAAAAACAGGAAGAATCAACTCGAACCGCGCAAGAAGTTCCCCAATAAAGCGGAGAAGCGCTGCGATTCCTCCACCGGTGTAAGGTGCGCGGCGTTAAGTAATTCGAAGCGTGCGCCCGGCACCGTGTCTGCGACAACCTTTGAAGCAGCATGCGGCGTGCCAACATCCTTTTCACCCGCGACGACGAGCGTGCGCTGCTTCACGGAAGCCAGTTTGTCTCGCGCATCGAAACGGCTGATCGCCTCCGCCGCGCGCGCGAAACCCTCGACGGGCGTGCGCGCGATCGTGTCCGCGATCGGCTCGGTCACTTCAGGGTGCGCCTTGCGGAACTCCGGCGTGAGCCAGCGTTCGAGCGTGGCTTCCACGATACTCGCTGTCCCGTGTTCGCGCACGGATGCTGCACGTTGCGCGAATGTCGGACGCGCGTCCTCGGGAATAAAGGCGGGCGCGCCCACGACCGTCAGCGAATCCACTTTGTCGGCATGGTTGATCGCGAGTTTCTGCGCGACCATGCCGCCTATCGACAGCCCGACCACATGTGCCGAAGGCGCGCCGAGTTTGTCGAGCAGTTGCGCGAGATCGTCGGCGAGATCGTCGATCGTGAACGAATCCGGCGACACGGTCGTTTCGCCGTGTCCGCGCAGGTCGTAGCGCAACACGGTGAAGTCGTCGCGGAAGTAGCCGGCCATCTGATCCCAGATCGAAAGATCGCCGGCGAGCTGATGGATGAAGACGAGCCAGGGACCGCCGCCTTCGTTGTCGAGAACATAGCGTGTATCGATGCGATTGATCGTCAACTGCATATCGGCTCCGTAAAGAATGCGCTCGTGCCTGACATGACGGAGTGTGACGGCCCCGTTACGGTTTGTCCGCGGCGGGCGTGCTCGGCATGGCGGGCGCGGATTCATCAGACGCAGCTTGCGTGCCCGAGGTGACATCCTGTGCCGCCGCCGGCGGCGCGGCGAGCTTGCCTGCCCAGAGCAGTTCGATTTGCATTCCGTTCGGCTCGGTTTGCAGAATCCGCACGGGCAGCCAGCCGATCGACGGCGCGAGCCAGATATCGAGCTTGCGGCGGTCGCCTTCCTTGCGCGGCAGGCGCGTGAAGTGGCGCGCCGTCGTAAAGCCGCCGCGCGCCTCCACGGTTTCGTCGCCGACGGTTTCTATCGGCCAGATTTCGTTGCTGTCGTTATCCGCGACGCTGAATTGCCGCGTGACGCCCGGCTTGTACTTGTCCGGCGCGCCGCGCACGAGGCTCGCCAACTGCATGACGACGCTGAAGCGGTCCTGCGCGCCGTCCGCGAGCGGCTGGCTTTGCGGCGTTTTCGTGTAGACGATCTGCTTCGTTTCGCGATTGAAGATGGCGATATCGGCGGCACGGCGGCCGCGCTGTTCCGAATACTGTTCCGGCGCGATGCCGAAGCCGTCGATATGGCCTTTGCTCGAATACACATACGGACCGACGAAAGGCAGCGGGATCGAGACGATCATTTCGTAATGCTGGCCGTCGTTGCTCCAGTGGATCGTGCCGGTCTGATTCATCATGCCGTTCACGAGCGTGTCGTAACGTAAATCGCCCGTGGGCGGGACGCTGAACTTGTCGCCGGATGCGGCGCTGGGTTGCGGCGCGGTCTGCGAAGCGGGCGACGGCGCTTGAGCCTGCGGCATTTGCGCGGGAGCGGAAGCGGCTGCGGGCGCGTCGGGCTCTGGCGTCGCAGCGCTCAGCACCGGAGCGGGCGAAGGCTTCGGCGCAGGCGCGGCGGGCTTCGGAGGCGCGACGGGTTCCGGAGACGCGGCCGGTTTCGGCGGCGCGGGCGGCGTCGGCGCGGGCGGCGCGATCGGCTTGGGCGTCAGCAATTCCACCTGCACGGGCGGCGTTTCGGGCGGCGCGTTCGCCGGCTGACGGTTGTGCTCGATCCACCGCATCGCGCTCAGATGCAGGCCCGCAACGACGAGCACGGCCAGCACCCAGCGTCCCCAGCGGCGGGGCGCGGCGGATTCGATAGCGGCATCGGGCGGCTCGCCGGACGCGGGGCGAGGACGGCGGAATTGAAACAGTGACATCGTGGAAAGCGTGAAAAGCGCGTGTTACGGACGATCGGGCGAAAGGCATAAGACATGCGCGAGGGAAACGATGTTCCTGGCCCCTTCGACGGACATTTTCAGCGCTCGCTCGCCTTGTGCCCCAATTCGTACGACAGGCCGCGCGCGCACTCGCGCAAGGCAGAGTCGATTTCGCCGCCCCAGCGCGTGTCGAACGTGCCTTCGTGCCCGAGCGCGATGAGACCGAGCGCGAGTTCGCCCGTCGAATCGAAGACCGGCGTGCAGAACGCGTGGATCGTCGGCAGCAGCATGCCTTCGACGCGCGCCGCGCCGTGCTCGCGCACTTCGGCGAGAAGCGGCTCGACATCGGCCATCGTCTGCTTCATTGCGGCGAGCTCGCGATCAAGGATCGGCTGCGTCTTGCTGTGCGGCAGATACGCGGCGAAAAGCAGACCCGTCGCGGATGAAAGCAGCGGCATCACGTCGCCCAGCTTGAGCGATGCCTTCGCCGGATGGCTCGATTCCATCCAGTGCACGACGGTCGGCCCCTGATTGCCCCACACCGCGATGCCGACCGTCTGATCCAGCCGGTCGCGCAGTTCCGCGAGCGCGATGCGCGCCAGCCGCACGCCATCGACGCGCGCAAGCCGCGCGAGGCCCATTTGCAACGCGAAACCGCCGAGTTCGTAGCGCCCGGAAACCGGATCCTGCGATGCGACGCCGAGCCGCAAAAAACTCACCAGATAGCGATGCGCCTTTGCCGGGCTCATGCCCGCGCGTTGGGCGAGATCGCGCAGCATCATCGCGCGCGGCTCGTTGGTGAGGACGTCGAGCAGCCGGAAGCCGACTTCGATCGACTGAATGCCGGAGCGCGTTTTTTCTTCGGCGGCGTCGCTGGTGTCTTCGTCGTCGGTGAGAGAGGTGGATTGCATGTGCGAAAAGGCCTATGCCGTTCGGCCGAGTGCCGGCGGCGGATTCACCATCGTAAAATACATTTCCTTTAACGTCACCCGCGTCACCACGCTCACCCGGCACTGCTCCATGAAACTTGCAACCTTGAAGGACGGCACGCGCGACGGCCAGCTGATCGTCGTCTCGCGCGACCTGCGCACGGCCGCAATCGCCGATGGAATCGTCTCGACGCTGCAACGCGCGCTCGACGACTGGACCTTTTACGCGCCGCAACTCATGGAAGTCTACGAAGCGCTGAACGCCGGCCGCGCGCGCAACAGCTTTTCGTTCGATCCGAAAGCCTGCATGGCGCCGTTGCCGCGCGCGTTCCAGTGGGCGGACGGCTCCTCGTACGTGAATCACGTCGAGCTCGTGCGAAAGGCGCGCAAAGCGGAAATGCCGCCCGAATTCTGGACCGATCCGCTGATGTATCAAGGCGGCAGCGACGACTTCATCGGCCCGACGGACGACATCGTGTGCGCGACGGAATCGTATGGCATCGACTTCGAAGCGGAAGTCGCCGTCATCACGTCCGACGTACACATGGCCGCGATGCCCGACGAAGCGCTTCGCAGCGTGCGCCTGCTGATGCTCGTCAACGACGTCTCGCTGCGCAATCTCATTCCCGCCGAACTTGCGAAGGGCTTCGGCTTTTTCCAGAGCAAGCCCGCGACCGCGTTCTCGCCGGTTGCCGTGACGCCCGACGAACTCGGCGACGCGTGGCGCGAAGGGCGCGTGCATCGCCCGATGATCGTGCACTGGAACGGCAGGAAAGTCGGTCAGCCGGACTGCGGCACCGACATGGTCTTCCACTTCGGCCAGCTCATCGCGCACGCGGCGAAGACGCGCAATCTGCGCGCGGGCTCGATCGTCGGCTCGGGCACGATCTCGAACAAGGACACGAAGCGCGGCTACTGCTGCATCGCCGAGAAGCGCTGTCTGGAGACGATCGAGCACGGCGCGCCGCAGACAGAGTTCATGAAATTCGGCGACAGCGTGAAGATCGAAATGTTCGACGAAGAAGGCAAGTCGATCTTCGGCGCAATCGATCAGGCGGTCGTGCAACCGGAGCATTGAACGGGTTTCGCCCGATGCGGCGCGCCCAAGCCTCGCCTTACACTTTGCCGGGCTGCTCTTCGGGCAGCACAAGAACGATCAAAAAAAGGAGACTTCGATGGCGGCAGGCAAGTGGAAATTTCTGACGGGCGCGGCATTCGCGCTCGCCGCCGCGACGGTGGCAACGGCGGCATTCGCGCAGACGGCGCAGCACGTGAAGATCGGTCTCGTGCTGTCGCTTACGGGGCCGGCCGCGTCGCTCGGCATTCCCGCGCGCGATACCGTCGCGCTCTTGCCGAAGGAAATGGGTGGCAAGCCCGTCGACTACATCGTGCTCGACGACGCCTCCGACACCACGCAGGCCGTGCAAAGCACGAAGAAGCTCATCAGCGAGGATCAGGTCGATGCGATCATCGGTTCGTCGATCACGCCGAACTCGCTCGCGATGATCGATGTCGTCGCGCAAGGCCAAACGCCGATGATCTCGCTGGCGTCGTCGGCGAAGATCATCGAGCCTGTCGACGACAAGCGCCGCTGGGTCTTCAAGACGCCGCAAACCGACGCGATGATGGCCTCCGCGATCATCGCGCATGCGAGCAATCATGGCGTGAAGACGCTTGCGTACATCGGCCAGGCGGACGCGCTCGGCGAGACCTTCTACGCCGAAGTCGCGAAGTTCGCGCAGCTGCACAAGATCGAAGTGGTCGCGAATGAACGCTTCAATCGCACCGATCCGAGCGTGACCGGGCAGATCCTGAAGATTCTCGCGGCCAAGCCCGATGCGGTGGTCGTCGGCGCGGCCGGCACGCCCGCCGCGCTGCCGCCGAAAACGCTCGCGCAGCGCGGCTTCAAAGGCAAGGTCTATCACAATCACGGCGTCGGCAACCGCGACTTCCTGCGCGTGTGCGGCGCGGATTGCAACGGCACGTTCCTGCCCGCGAGCCCGGTGCTCGTCGCCGCGCAGTTGCCCGACGACCATCCGGCCAAGCGGCTCGCACTCGAATACATCAAACTGTACGAGGCGAAGCAGGGCGCGGGCACCGTGTCGGCGTTCGGCTCGTATGCGTGGGACGCGGGCATGCTGCTCAATCGCGCGGTGCCTATCGCGATGAAAGCGGGCGCGCCCGGCACGCCGGCGTTTCGCGCCGCGCTGCGCGATGCGCTCGAAGGCACGAAGAATTTGTCCGACACCAACGGGCAGGTCAACATGTCGCCCAACGATCACATCGGCCTCGATCAGCGCGCGCGCGTGATGGTCGAGATCCGCGACGGCAAGTGGGTCTATCAGCCGCGCTAACCTTCAATCGACGAGACCATGAGCGATCTATCCATGTATTCGGGCTATAAGTCGCTCGAACTGCGCCGCCATCCGCATGGCGTGCTCGAAGTCGTCATGCCCGGCGCGGGCGCGAACAAGAGCGGCCTGTCCACCGCCGACGCCAACATGCATCGCGAGCTCGCGGATATCTGGCGCGACATCGATCGCGATCCGGACACGCGCGTCGCGCTCATTCGCGGCGAAGGCAAGGGCTTTTCGGCGGGCGGCGATCTCGGGCTCGTCGAAGAGATGGCGAACGATTTCGACGTGCGCGCGCGGGTGTGGCGCGAGGCGCGCGATCTCGTCTATAACGTGATCAACTGCGGCAAGCCGATCGTCTCCGCGATGCACGGTCCGGCGGTCGGCGCGGGGCTGGTCGCGGGCTTGCTCGCCGATATTTCGATCGCGTCGAAGTCGGCGCGCATCATCGATGGGCATACGCGGCTCGGCGTCGCGGCGGGCGATCACGCGGCGATCGTCTGGCCGCTGCTGTGCGGCATGGCGAAGGCCAAGTACTATCTGCTGCTGTGCGAGCCGGTGAGCGGCGAGGAGGCGGAACGCATCGGGCTGGTGTCGCTCGCCGTCGACGAGAACGAACTCATGCCGAAGGCAATCGAAGTGGCGAACCGTCTGGCGCAAGGTTCGCAGACCGCGATTCGCTGGACCAAGTACGCGCTCAACAACTGGCTGCGCTCGGCGGGGCCGACTTTCGATACGTCGCTCGCGCTCGAATTCATGGGCTTCGCGGGGCCGGACGTGCACGAAGGCATGCGCTCGCTGCGCGAACGGCGCGCGCCGGATTTCCCGGGCGGCGCGCCGTTCTGAACCGCGCGAACCTCACACGAAAACAAGGAGAGTCGAATGACCGATAACGCCGGCGGCACACCGCCCTACACGATTCCCGGTTTTCCCGGATTCGGCCAGGCCGACATGATGGGCAAGATGTGGGAACTGATGCGCCTGAATCCGTTCGCCGCCGCGATGCCCGGCGGCGGGCAGGGCATGGGCCCCTCCCTCTCGATGATGTCCGACATGCTCGCTCCGCTCACCAACATCGAAGAACTCGACAAGCGCGTGACCGACATGCGCGCCGTCGAGCACTGGCTGAAGCTCAATCTCAACATGCTGCAATCGGCGATTCAGGCGCTCGAAGTGCAGCGCGCGACGCTCGCGACGCTGCGCGCGTTCGGCGCGTTCGCTCAGACGTCCGTCGAGAGCGCGCACACCGCGGCGGCGGAGAATGCGAAGGCCGCGTCAGCCGGATGGCCGATGGGCGGCGCGGCGAAGAGCGATGCCCCGAAGCAGGAAGCGTCGGGCGCCGCGCCCGCGAGCGAGGCATCGGCTGAAGGCGAAGACGCTTCGGGGCAGACTTCAGCGCCGCCGCCCGGCTTCGATCCGACCGGCTGGTGGAACGTGCTGCAATCGCAGTTCAATCAGCTTGCGCATCTCGCGATGATTCAGCCCGGCATGAGCGGCCCGCTCAACCCGATGGGCGCCGCGGGCGCGCAGCCGGCCGCCGCTGGTGAGAGCGCCGCGGAGCAGCCCGCCAACGACGCCGATGAAAGGCCCGACGCGGCGGCCGCGAAGAAGGCGGCCGCGCGCAAGACGGCGCCGCGCAAGAAACCCGGCTGACTACGCGCGTTCCGGCGCGCTCACTTCCCTCACTACGACCGGCGGCGCGCATAGCGCCGCCGCGCTCGCCAATTCCCCTCGACGCGCACATTTCCGTAGCCGAAACGCATCTCAGCACCGACGCACATTTCGATTTTGTCTATGATGAAAGCTTGACGGTGCGGAATCTTTGTCCATCTATCGGCGTTGGGCACGCAATCTGCATCGAATGCGATATTTCGTTCGAACCGATCTGTCCATGACAAACTCATCAGAACAAGATTTCGATTCGGATTCGATCTCCGATGGCCCCGAGCGTCCGGAACCCGTGCCGCCAAGCGCCACAACGGCGGGCGCGACCGGCATAGGCATCGGCGCGATCGCTCAGGAGATTGGTCTGACGAAGGACACTTTGCGTGTCTGGGAGCGCCGGTATGGATTTCCGCAGCCGATGCGCACTTCCGGCGGGGAGCGGCTGTATCCGCAGGAACAGGTGACGAAGCTGCGGCTCGTGAAGCGATTGCTCGACGCGGGACATCGGCCGAGCAAAGTGCTCGGGCAATCGATCGATGCGCTGCAGCAACTGGCCGAAAGCTCGGGCGTCGGCCAGGACGCGCCGGACGCCGAGCTCGACCATCTGATCTCACTGCTGCGCGCGGGCGCTTATGACGATTTCCGCTTCGGCCTGCTGAAGCGCGCAACGCGCGACGGCCTCGAACGCTTCGTGCTGGATGTCGCGGCGCCGCTGTCGGCACGCATCGGCAATGCGTGGGCGGCGGGCACGTTGCAGGTCTATCACGAACATCTGTTCAGCGAGGCGATCCAGTCGACGCTGCGCACGCTGATACGTCCGCTCTCGGATGCCGTGCGCGGGCGCAACGGCCGTCCGCGCGTGCTGCTCACGACGCTTTCCGGCGAAGGTCACGGCCTCGGCATCCTGATGGCCGAGGCGATGTTCACGCTATCCGAGTGCGAATGCGTGCAACTGGGATTGCAGACGCCGCTGCACGATATCGTCGATGCCGTGTCGGTGCACAAGATCGATATCGTCGCGCTGTCGTTCACGGCGGTGCTGCCGGCGCAGTCCATTTCGAACGGGCTGACCGACCTGCGCAACCTGCTGCCGCCGCACGTCCGCATCTGGGTTGGCGGCAGCAGCCCGGCGCTGCGCCGTAAGTTCGACGACGGCGTGCATCACATCGCGGGGTTGACCCCGATCGATGAGACCGTCGCGGATTGGCGTCAATCCACCGTGCTATGATCGACGACGCCCGAAACGTCGGGCATTGGCGCGGAAATCCGCATCAAGCGCGCATCGCATCGTTGTCATGCGCGCACGTCATACTGCGCGGCCGGCGCGGTTCCGGCGGCAGTTCGGCGCCACTTGAACATACTTCAGGCACAGGTTTCGCTCCTCACCCACGGTAGAACAAGACGCACAACAGCAACATTTGCACGGGGAGTGCAGTGTTTACGCGGGACGCGACGCGTTGCCGCAGCGCCGAATGTCGCGCTTCGTCGTCGCATTTCGTCTTCGGCCGACCGAATCCCGCGTAAAATTGAAAGCTTGGCTGCTCGCGTGCAAGGCATGTCTGCACGTTCCGGCCGAAAGTCAATACAGATATAACGTCGCATAAGTGGCATCAGGGGTGGACTATGAACACCATGCTTTATCCGGAACTTTATAAATCGCTGGAATCCGTCCGCTGGGATATGGAGAAGGACATTCCCTGGGACAAATTCGATGCTTCCCTGCTCACCGACGAGCAGGCCAAAACCATCAAGATGAACGCGATCACCGAATGGTCCGCTCTTCCCGCAACCGAAATGTTCCTGCGTGACAACCACCACGACAGCGATTTCTCCGCGTTCATGAGCGTGTGGTTTTTCGAGGAGCAGAAGCATTCGCTGGTGCTGATGGAGTATCTGCGGCGCTTCAAGCCCGACATGGTGCCGAGCGAAGAAGAGCTGCACGCGGTGCGCTTCGAGTTCGATCCGGCGCCGCCGCTCGAAACGCTGATGCTGCATTTCTGCGGCGAAATCCGCCTGAATCACTGGTATCGCCGCGCGGCCGAGTGGCACACGGAACCCGTCATCAAGCACATTTATGAAACCATTTCGCGCGACGAAGCCCGTCACGGCGGCGCGTATCTGCGTTACATGAAGAAGGCGCTCGTCAACGCCGGCGACACCGCGCGTGCGGCGTTCGCGAAGATCGGCGTGCTCATGGCGTCCGCGCGCCGTACGGAAAAGCCGCTGCATCCGACCAACCTGCATGTGAATCAGGCGCTCTTCCCGCGCGACACCGTGCAGTCGCGTTTGCCCGATCCCGAATGGCTCGAGCGCTGGCTGGACGACCAGATCCGCTTCGACGACAGTTGGGAGAAGAAGGTCGTCGAGCGCATTCTGCACAACCTGTCGATTCTGTTCGAGCGTTCGTTCGTGACCGCGCAGGAACTGAATCGCTATCGCAAGGAAGTGACGCAGCGCCTGCAGGCCGCGCCGGGCGGCGGGGCTGAACAGCCGGCCTGAGTTTCGGCTTCGATGAACGGACGGCTCGCCGGTCAGCACCGGCGAGCCGTTTTGCATTTTTCCCGTGCGAAGCGCCGTGGCACAATGCGCGCTTTCAGCACATCGCAACGAGCGCCGTCATGCCCGCTATTTTCGAACGCAAGATCATCACGCGCGAAGCGCTCGCCGCGCGCCGTCCGACGCTCGCCGGTCCCGTCGTTTTCACCAACGGCGTCTTCGACATCCTTCATCGCGGCCACGTGACCTATCTCGCTGATGCGAAAGCGCTCGGCGCGACGCTCATCGTCGGCGTGAACAGCGATGCGTCGGTACGCACGCTAGGCAAGGGCGACGATCGCCCGATCAATCGGGAAGATGACCGCATGGCGCTGCTCGCCGCGCTGGAGAGCGTCGACTGGGTCGTGAAGTTCGAGGAAACGACGCCGCTGCAATTGATCGAAGCCGTGCACCCCGACGTGCTCGTGAAGGGCGGCGACTACGACATGGACAAGCTGGCCGAATCGGCACTCGTGCGCGGCTGGGGCGGCAAGGCGCTCGCCATCGCGTTCGAGCACGATCGATCGACGACCGCGCTCCTCAAGAAAGTCCGCGCGCAGAGCTGATTCGCACGCGCGCGGTCACTGCCCGAGCGGCGCGGTCTGCACGTTGGCGGCAGGCGCCGGTCCGCCGACGCGCGGCTGATCGAACGCTTCTTCGAGACTCAGCGGGCGCGTCGCGAGCGCCTCGGGATGGACCTGCTGCAATAAGTGATGCGGTTCGCGCACGCCGGCCGCGGGAAGCGGGCCGAACATGCCGCGCATGACCGCGAACATCAGCAAGTTGGCGAGAATCAGAAGGGCGATCAGCCAGCGCAGCATTCTTGGGCTCCGTCCGTCAATCAAATCAGAAAAGTCAGGATGAGTGGCGCGCCGTCGCGTCGCGCGCGATGAGCGCGAGGCCGGACAGCACGAGGGAATCGTGTCGGGTGTGCGGCACGTCGAGCGCGCCCGCGATTTCATTTGCCGCGCCGCCGCCCAGCACGAGCCGGACGTCGGCGCGCCAGTCGGCCTTGAGGTCGCGCCACGCACGCTCAATCAGGCTCGCCTGCGCGAGCAGGCATCCGGCGGATAGCGCGGCGGCGGTGTCGGTGGCGAAAAGACTGCGCGTCTGACTCAGCGCCTCACGCGCCGATGCCGCGTCGAGCGTGGGCAATTGCGCCGTATGGCTGCCGAGCGATTCCATCATCAGCGACCAGCCGGGCGCGATGAGGCCGCCGGTGAACACGCCGTCGGCGCGCAGTGCTTCGAGCGTCGTCGCCGTGCCGAAGGTCGCGACCAGCAGATGCTCGCCCGGATACGCCGCGCGCGCTGCGATCATGCCGGCCCAGCGGTCGCTGCCGAGTCGGGCCGGATCGGCATAGGTGTTGATCACGCCGCACTGCTCGGCGCGCGCGCGGACGACGGTGCGCGGCAGCGTCGGCCAGCGCGCGTCGAGCAGGCGCTGGATGCGGTTCTGTACCGGCATGCCAGCGACGTTCGAAATCCACGCGCTCGCCGGCGCGGGAAGTTCGGACCAATCGTCGAGCGCGGCGTCGTCGGCGACGGTCGAGTGATGCGCGTGCTCGAATGCGCCGTTCGCGAGCGACGCGCCGGCTTCATCGACGAGCGACCATTTGATGCGGCTGTTACCCGCATCGATGAGCAGATACGGCGCCTCGGTTCCCGACGCGTTCACGGACGTTCCTTCGCAAGGCGCAGCGTGAGTTCGCCGGTCGTGACGGCGCGCGGGCCTTCGGGCGCGTCGATCAGCAACTGGCCGCCCTCGTCGACGCCCGATGCGATGCCGCGCGTCACTTCCATGCCCTGGTCGATCAGCGCGACTTCACGTCCGGCCCACGCGTGCGCGTCGAGCCAGCGCTGGCGGAACGGCCTGAAGCCCTCGGCTTCGAAGCGCGGCAGCGCTGCGTCGAGCGCGTTGAGGAGCGCGGCGAGAGTGTCGGTGAGATTGGCGTCGGGCCATGCCCGCGCGAGCGCTGCCGGCGCGGCGCCGGGCGCGGATTGCGCGGCGAGCCGGTTGGCTTCGTCGACCTGCGCGGCGAGTTGTTCCGCGCCGTGCAGATTCATGCCGATGCCGATCACGACCGCGGTCGCGTCAGGCGTGTTCCACGCGGTTTCGATGAGAATCCCGGCGAGCTTGCCGTCGTCGAGCAGGACGTCGTTCGGCCATTTCAGCGCAGGACGCGCGGATGGCGTGAGCGGCAGACGCGCGAGCGCATCGAGGACGGCGGTGCCGATGGCGAGACTCAGACCCGACAGCCCTTCGATCGGCCGCCGCAGCACGCAGCCGACCGACATCAGCAGCGCATTGCCCGGTTCGGCGAGCCACGCGCGCCCGCGCCGCCCGCGACCGGCGGATTGCGAGTACGCGACGCGGACGACGGGTGCAGGCGTGCCGTCGCGTCGCGAGGCGCGCAACTGCTCCAAAACGTCGGCGTTGGTGGAGCCCGTTTCGTCGACGATGTCGATGGTCCAGTCGCGAGCGGGCCGCTCGGCAAGCGTCGCAAGCCGCGAGCGGTCGATGCGCCAAGGCGCGTCGGGGGCGAAGGGAGCGATAGGAGAGGGGGTCATGGCGGGTATTGTAGCCGTGGGATGCGTGTTGGAAGCCCGTGAAACTCCGCTTCAGCGCGTCTTGTCGCTCGGATACCGCCGCCGTGCATGCAGCGAGTCCAGTACGGTGACGCGGTCCGTCGCACGGTAAACCACCAGGTAATTCGGATGAACCACCATCTCTCTGGTATTCGAGACCCTTCCGTGACGATAGATGTATGGAACATCCGCTAACGTCCGGACTGCTTCCCTGTTCATCGAAAGTAGATTGTCGGCCGCTTGCGGATCGCGCTCTTCAATGTATTCGTAGATTTCCCTGAGTTGTCTCCGTGCGCGCGGCCGCCAATCAACGAGCATTCCGTGCCTTTCGCTTGGCCGCCACGAGCGCATCCATTTCCGCGAATACTTGATCGTTGGGAATCGACGGCTCCGGGTCCGCAAGTGACGCTTCTACCTCCGCGCGGAACCAGGCGTCGTGCAGTTCAGCCTCTTCGAGCGAATCGAATTCGGAGATAAGCGGATCGAGTCGTTTGTCCATTGCGGTTGCACCAGAGTTGTCGAAACCATGATAGGTCAGCGACTCAAGTGCACCGCAACACGGAAATTCCGATCCTTGCGCCTTCCAGCCGAAACCCGCCTGCCACCATCCCCGCGTCCCCCCGACACTCTTCGCTACAATGTCCTCTCCCCTTTAACCGCGTCTCATCGCGCCATCGATCCTTGGACTTCGACACGCCGCCGCGCCTAAGAGTGGAAGCCGGTCTGCAGGGCAAGGTGGTCCGGCTATCGGGCCAGTGGACCGCGCTCGCGCTCGCTCGCGATCGCGCGAAGAGCGGCGTCACGCGGCGTCTGCGCGCCATCGGGCGCGAGGCGATCAGCCAGTGGGATCTGCTTTCCGTCGAGCGGCTCGATCACGTCGGCGGCCAGGCGCTCTGGCGCGTGTGGGGACGCAAGATGCCCGCGACCATCGCGCTGTCCGACACGCAGCGCGAAATCTTCGAGCGCGTCGCGCTGCTCGACGCCGAACGCGAGGAACCCGAAGCCGTCGATCGCGTCGATCCGGTCACGCGGCTCGGCCAGCTCATCTTCGGTTTCTTCGATCACCTGTACGGCGGCCTCGCGATGTTCGGCGCCTTCGTGCTCGATCTCATCGGGCTGGTGCGGCGCCCGCAGCGCATTCCGTGGACGGAAATCTCCGCGAACATCTACAGCGCCGGCGCGCAGGCGCTCGCGATCACCGCGCTCGTCGCGTTCCTGATCGGCATCGTGTTGAGCTACTTGTCCGCGCAGCAGTTGCAGGCGTTCGGGGCGAACCAGTACATCGTCAATATTCTCGGGCTTTCCGTGATCCGCGAGCTCGGGCCGGTGCTTTCCGCGATTCTCGTCGCGGGCCGCTCGGGTTCGGCGATCACCGCGCAGATCGGCGTGATGCGCGTCACCGAAGAACTCGACGCGATGCAGGTCATGGGCATTCCGCATAGCCTGCGCCTCGTGCTGCCGCGCGTGATCGCGCTCGGCATCGCAATGCCGCTGCTCGTCATGTGGACCAACATCATCGCGCTGACGGGCGGCGCGCTCGCGGCGAAGCTCGTGCTGTCCATCGACATGAACTTCTTCATTCGCTCGCTGCCGTCGGTCGTGCCGATCGCGAATCTGTGGATCGGGCTCGGCAAGGGCGTCGTGTTCGGCATGCTGATCGCGCTCGCCGCGTGTCACTTCGGCTTTCGCATCAAGGCGAATTCGCAGAGTCTCGGCGAAGGCACGACGACGTCCGTGGTGACGTCGATCACCATCGTGATTCTCGCGGACGCCGTCTTCGCGATCCTGTTCCAGAACGTCGGACTCTGACCGCCATGTCGACCACGCTCGCCACCGCCGTTCGTCATCAGCCGCCGCCCGTCATCGCGGAACCGGTGATCGAAGTGCGCGATCTCACCAAGCGCTACGGGCGCACGGTGATTCACGAGCATCTGAATCTGGATGTGCGGCGCGGCGAGATCGTCGCGTTGCTCGGCGGTTCGGGCTCGGGCAAGACCACGCTCGTGCGGCAGATTCTCGGCCTCGAGTCGCCGACATCGGGCACCATTCGCGTGCTCGGCGAGGAATGGGCGCAAATGGACGACGAAACCGCGAAGATGCTGCGCACGCGCTCCGGCATGATGTTTCAGCAAGGCGCGCTGTTTTCGTCGCTGACGGTATATGACAACATCGCGCAGCCGTTTTGCGAACTCGGCAAGATTCCCGAGGACCTGATCCGCGAATTCGTGATGCTGAAGCTCGAAATGGTCGGCCTGTCGTGCAAGCACGCGAGCAAGATGCCGTCCGCGTTGTCGGGCGGAATGGTGAAGCGCGTCGGCATCGCGCGGGCGATCGCGCTCGAGCCCGAACTGCTGTTCCTCGACGAACCCACGGCCGGTCTCGATCCGAAGGCATCGGACGAATTCGTCGATCTGATCGCGACGCTGCATCGCGCGCTCGGTCTGACGGTCGTGATGGTCACGCACGATCTCGACACCATGGTCGCGCTGTCCACGCGCGTCGCGGTGCTGGCGGATCATCGCGTGCTCGTCGCGGCGCCGGTGGAAGAGGCGTGCGCGGTGGATCATCCGTTCATCCGCGAGTACTTTCTGGGGCGACGCGGCCGCCGCGCGTTGCAGGCATTGCCGTCCGAGCGCCGCGCGAAGCTGCCGCCGGCCGCGCTCGAAGATGCGCCGATCGCCGTGAACAAGTAAGCGCGAAGCGAGCGCCAAAGGAACCTGCCGATGGAAAACAAATCACACGCGTTCTGGACCGGGCTTTTCACGATCGTGCTCGTGCTGGCCATCGCGTTCGCCGTGTTCTTCTTCAACGTCGATCGCACCGTGCGCGTGCCGTACGATCTGATCGCGCGCACCAACGTGACCGGCCTCTTCACGGACGCGGCCGTGCGCTATCGCGGCCTGGGCGTCGGCAAGGTGCAGTCGATCAGCTTCGACAAGTCGCATCCGGGGCAGATCCGCATTCGCATTGTCGTCGACAAGAACGCGCCGATGACGCATTCCACGTACGCGACGCTCGGCTTTCAGGGCGTGACGGGCATCGCGTTCGTGCAGCTCGACGACACCGGCACCGATACGGCCGCGCTGGCTTCGTCGCCGCAGCACGTCGCCGAAGTGCCGATGCGTCCCGGTCTCTTCGAGCAGTTGCAGCAGCGCGGCGACATCATCCTGAAGAAGTTCGAGCGCCTTTCCGACGACGCCGACAAGTTCCTCTCCGACGACGTGCGCAATCAGCTCATGGCGACGACGAAGAGCCTGCAAACCGCCGCCGACGGCATCGCGACGCTCGCGAGCCAGGTGCAGCCCGCGACGGCGCAGTTGCCGCAGACGCTCAGGCAGATCAACACGACGCTCGCCTCGACGCATCAGCTCGTGCAGAACCTGAATCGTCCGGACGGCCCGCTCGTGTCCAACTTGAACAAGGCGGGCAAGGCCGCCGAAGACGCGGGCGCGGCGCTCGCGGACATGAACGAATCGCTGCGTTTCATCACGGCGCGCGTCGGTTTCGAGGCGTTGCCGCGCTTCTATTCGTTCAGCGACGACGTGAGCGCGGCGGCGCGTTCCGTCGATCGCGCCGCCGACGCGTTCAGCACCAATCCGCGCAGCGTGCTCTTCGGCGCGCCGCAGAAGGAGCCGGGACCGGGCGAGCCGGGCTTCGCGTGGCCGGCGAAAGCGGCGCATTGATCGGGGAAAAGATATGACGGACATCGACATGAAAGGAGCGGTCGCGGCGTTCGCGCTCGGCTGCGCCGCGTTGCTCGCAGGTTGCGGATCGACGTCGACCGCGATGCCGAACGCGCATTACGACCTCGGCGCGATACCGGCTGCCAACGCAAGCGCCAACGCCGCGCCGATGCCGCCGGTCAAAGTGCTCGCGGTGGGCGCGCCGCGCAGTCTCGAAACCGATTCGTTCGCGTATCGGCTGAGCTATGTCGATGCACAGCGCACCGGCAACTATTCGAACAGCCACTGGACGATGCCGCCCGCGCAGTTGCTGACGCAACGCCTGCGCGATGCGCTCGCGGCGCGCGGCCCGGTTCTGTCGGGCGCCGATCCGGTGCGCGCCGTGCCGCTGCTCGAAGTCGAGCTGACGAGCTTCGAACAGGTCTTCGATGCGCCCGAGCAAAGCCGCGGCCTCGTGTCGGTGCGCGCGACGCTCACGCAGCAAGGCCGCGTCGTCGGACAGCGCAGCTTCGCCGCGAGCGCGCCCGCGCCGAGCGCCGATGCCCCCGGCGGCGCGCGGGCGCTCGCGGCTGCATCGGACGATGTGATCGCGCAACTTTCCGCGTGGCTCGCCGCGCAGCCGCTCTCCGCGTCACGATGATCTTCCGCCCAGCATCGAAGCGTCCGGGCGGCTCATGACGATCAAGCAATGGCAGCGTCGCCCGTCGGCGTTCTCCCGGCAGGCGCTCGCGGCGTATGCGGCGCTCGTCGTCTACGGTTCGCTTTATCCGTTTTCCGGCTGGCGCTCGCTCGGATTGAGCCCGTTGGCGTATCTCACCGATCCGCTGCCGCAATATCTGACCGTTTTCGATGTCGTGACCAACGTGCTCGGCTACATGCCGCTCGGCGCGCTGATCGTGCTCGCGCTCTATCCGCGTCTGCGCGGCACATTCGCGGTCGGCGCGGCGCTCATCGGCGGCGCGCTGCTCTCCGGCGCGATGGAAGCGATCCAGACGTATCTGCCGACGCGCGTCGCCTCGAACCTCGATCTCGCCGCGAACGCGTTCGGCGCGCTCGTCGGCGGCATGCTGATCGCGCCCGCGACGAGCGCGCTTCTCGATCGCGGCCTGTTGCGGCGCATCCGCTTTACGTGGTTCGAGCGCGACGCGGCGTATGTGCTCGGGCTGACGGCGCTCTGGCCGTTCGCGGCGATGTTCCCCGCGCCGTATCTCTTCGGCGGCGGCGATCTTCCGCGCGTGCTGTGGGACGAGCTCGACCCGGCGATGCAGGACGCGATTCTCGCGTGGACGCCCGCCGCGTGGGACATCGAAAGCTGGCCGGACCGGCTCGGCGCGCTTCTGCCGGACGACGCCTGGGAAGCGCTGATCACATCGACGAGCCTGTTCGCCGCGCTCGTGCTCGCGACGCTGCTCACGCGGCAGCGCGCGCCACGCATCCGGCTGATGCTCGGCCTGATCGCGATGACGATCTTCGCGAAAGCGGGCGCAAGCTTTCTGCAGTCGCGCGCGGGCCTGACCTTCGACTGGGCGACGGACGGCGCGCTGGAAGGCATCGCCATCGCGACGATCGCGGGCGTGCTGTCGGTCGCGTTGCCGCGCGGCTTGCGCGCGGCGCTCGCGGGCGGGGCGCTCGTGATCTCGCTCGCGCTCATCAATCTGCTGCCGGTGAATCCGTATTTCGACATCGTGCTCGCCGACTGGCGGCAGGGCCGCTATCTGCATTTCAACGGGCTTGCGCACTGGCTCGCGTGGGTGTGGCCGTACGCGGCGCTCGGCTGGCTCGCTTCGGCGGCGGAGCGCGCGTGGCTCGCGCGGCGGCGCGCGCGCAAGGCGGGGCGCTCGGCCTGATGCGGCGGGCACGAACATCGCTGGCTATAATCGACCGACACTCTCATCGCACCCGCTCATGGATTCCTTCTACAAGTACCACGTGTTCTTCTGCCTGAACCAGCGCGAAGCCGATGCGGCGCGTCCAAGCTGCGCGAACTGCAACGCGCAGGCCATGCAGGAATACGCTAAAAAGCGCGTGAAAAAACTGGGTCTCGCGGGCGAAGGCAACGTGCGGATCAACAAGGCCGGCTGCCTCGACCGCTGCGAACTCGGGCCGGTCGTGGTCGTGTATCCGGAAGGCACCTGGTACACGTATGTCGATGAAACCGACATCGACGAGATCGTCGATTCGCATCTCGCCAACGGCAAAATCGTCGAACGTCTTCTGATCGATCAACCCGCATGAACGCGCAAACCGAAAAGTTTCTCATCGACGGTCCGGTCGGCAAGATCGAATGCGCGCTCGACAAGACCGACAGCGCGCCGCGCGGCATCGCGCTCGTCGCGCATCCGCATCCGCTTTTCGGCGGCACGATGGACAACAAGGTCGCGCAGACGCTCGCGCGCACGTTCGTCCAGCTCGGCTACACGACGTATCGTTCGAACTTTCGCGGCGTCGGGCAGACGGGCGGCGAGCATGACAACGGCATCGGCGAACAGGACGATCTGCTCGCGCTGACCGATCACATGCGCGCGCAGCCGGGTCAGGCGGACGTGCCGATCGTGCTCGCGGGCTTCTCGTTCGGCACCTTCGTGCTGTCGCACGTCGCGAAGCGCATGCGTGATGCCGGCAAGGACATCGAGCGCATGGTGTTCGTCGGCACGGCGGCGAGCCGCTGGGAAGTCGCGCCCGTGCCCGACACGACGCTCGTGATCCACGGCGAAGTCGACGACACCGTGCCGATTCAATCCGTCTACGACTGGGCGCGGCCGCAGGAACTGCCCGTCGTCGTGATTCCGGGCGGCGAGCATTTCTTCCATCGCAAGCTGCATATCCTGAAGCGCGTGATCGTCGACGCGTGGCGTTGAGCGCATCGCTCGTCATCGATCGGCAAAAGCGGCTAAGCGCAGCCTGAAAAACGTTAAAACGAGCGGCAACCGCGCAGATTCCAAGGAAAACGGAAGCGGCCCGCGCGTATAATGGCGCAGAATTTTTTCACGGATTCCGGCCGCGCGACGTTGCATTCGACGTATCGCGGCCGTCGAAACCCCGGCTTCTGAGAACCGTTTTTGCGTCCGTCTGTCGAACGAGCGCTTTTCGCCGCGGCGCCGCGCGTGCCGCTGTCCTGGCGAAATGCCCGACCGACAGCGACGGTCAGCCTGTTCAACCCGTGCTTCGCCGATCATCCGATCCTCGATCGTCATCGTCGCAGCGTGCTTTTTCCGCCGATCGATCCTATGCGCTTTGTCCCTTCCGGCCTGTCTTTTCCTTCCGTTTCCGTTTCCGCAAAAGCCGTTTTCGTTCTGCCCGCCGTGCTGGCGGCGGCGAGCGCTTTCGCCCAGGTTCCGCCGCCCGACGTGACGGCCCGTTCGTGGGTGCTCGTCGACGCCACCAGCAATCAGGTGCTCGCCTCGGGCAATCCCGATGAGCGCGTCGAGCCGGCATCGCTCACCAAGCTGATGACCGCGTATCTCGTCTTCGATGCGTTGAAGTCGAAGAAGATCAACATGGATCAGACCGTCATGCCGAGCGAGGCCGTGCGCCGCGTGCGCACCGACGAGTCGCGCATGTTCATCGAGGCGAACAAGCCCGTCACCGTGCACGATCTCGTGTACGGCATGATCGTGCAGTCGGGCAACGACGCGGCCATCGCGCTCGCGGAACTCGTCGGCGGCAGCGAAGGCAACTTCGTCACGCTGATGAACGCGGCGGCGAAGCGCATCGGCATGACGCACACGAATTTCGCCGATGTGAACGGCATGCCCGATCCGCAGCACTACACGACCGCGGGCGATCTCGCCGTGCTGTCGACGCGCCTGATCCGCGACTTCCCCGAGTACTACAGCATCTTCTCGGTGAAGGACTTCACGTACAACAAGATCAAGCAGCCGAACCGCAATCGCCTGCTGTGGCTCGATCCGACCGTCGACGGCCTCAAGACCGGCCACACGAAGGCCGCCGGCTACTGCCTGATCGCGACCGCGAAGCGTTCGCTCGTCGGCGTGCCCGACGCGAGCCGCCGCCTCGTCGCCGTGATGATGGGCGAGCCGAAAGAGCACAACCGCGTGCAGGACAGCCTGAAGATGCTGAACTACGGCTACACCGCGTACGACGCGCTGCGTCTGTACAAGGCGAATCAGGTGATCGATTCGCCGCGCGTGTACAAGGGCGCGGCCGACAACGTGCAGGCGGGCGTCACGACGGATCAGTACATCACCGTGCCGAAGGGCCTGGGCGAGAAGGTCAAGCCGACGGTCACGCACGACAATCTGATCGTCGCGCCGATCAAGAAGGGCCAGCAGATCGGCAGCGTCAAGATGATGGCCGATGGCAAGGAAGTCGCGCAGTTCCCGCTCGTCGCGTTGCAGGATGTGCCGGAAGCGGGCATCTTCGGCCGCCTGTGGGATTCGGCGCTGCTCTGGTGGCAAAAGCGTAAGTAAGGAGCCTGTGATGAGCCAAGCCGAAGCATTCGATCCGACGGTCTATCTGAACGGCGAGTGGGGACCGCTTTCCGAAGCGCGCATTCCCGTGCTCGATCGCGGTTTCATCTTCGGCGACGGCGTGTACGAAGTCGTGCCGCTCTACGCGCAAGCCGACGGCGCGCGTCTGCCGTTCCGCCTGAAGCAGCATCTCGCGCGGCTCGATCGCAGTCTCGGCAAGATTCGCATCGGCAATCCGTTCGATGACGCCGGCTGGCGCGCGCTGATCGATCGCGTCATCGCGGAGAACGCCGGCGCGGGCGATGCGCTCGTCTACATCCAGGTGACGCGCGGCGTCGCCAAACGGCGCGGGCACGCGTTCCCGGCGGGAATCGTGCCGACCGTGTTCGTCATGCTCGGCCAGCTCGTGTTCCCGAGCGCGGCGGATCGCGCGCGCGGCGCCGTCGCCGTCACCGCCGAAGACAAACGCTGGCTGCATTGCGACATCAAATCGGTCTCGTTGCTCGGCAACGTGCTGATGGCGCAGCACGCCGCCGAAAACGACGCGCTCGAAACCATTCAGTTGCGCGACGGCTTGCTTACCGAGGGTTCGTCCTCAAATGTGTGGATCGTGAAGGGCGGCACGCTGCTGGGCGCGCCGCGCGGACCGCGCATTCTCGAAGGCATCCGCTACGGGCTCATCGAGGAACTGGCGCGCGAGGCGGGTATCGCGTTCGAGGAGCGCGACATCACCGAAGCAGAATTGCGTTCGGCGGACGAAGTCATGATCAGCTCGGCGACGAAAGAAGTCATGCCGGTCACGACGCTCGACGGCAAGAGCGTCGGCGACGGCCGCCCCGGTCCGGTCTATGCTGCACTGTACGACGCCTACCAGCGGGCCAAAGCGCGCGAGTTCGCCGAAGAGGCCAAGCGCGGCAAGTGAAGGAGAAAGTCATGACTGACAAGCCACAAGCCACCGATCCGACCGACAGCGCCAAGCACAGCGCCGACGAGCTGTTCGATTTCCCCTGCGATTTCCCGATCAAGGTGATGGGCAAGACGCATCCGGAATTCCACGACACGATCGTCGATGTGCTCAAGGCTTTCGACAAGGATTTCGACGCGTCGCGTGTGGAGTCGCGCCCGTCTTCGGGCGGCAACTACACCGGTCTCACCTGCACCGTGCGCGCGCAGAATCGCGCGCATCTCGACGATATCTATCGCGCGCTCACCGGCCATCCGATGGTCAAGGTAGTGCTTTGATCTTGCCCGCGGGCGCATCGCACACCGCCGGCGTGCGCTCGTAGAGCAGCCTGAACTGCTCCGCTTCCTCGAAAACCCACTCCCTGAACGCGTGGACGCGCTTCGTCTGAAGCAGCGCGGTCGGGCACACGAAGTAATACTTCCACGGACTCGGCCCTTCGACATTGAAAAGCCGCACGAGCCGTCCCGCGATGATTTCCTGCATCGCGAGCGAGCGGCGCACGAGCGCGATGCCCTGACCGTCGATCGCCGCCTGCAGCAAATTCGACGAATCCTCATACAAGACGCCGCGCTTCGGTTCGGGCAGATCGGTGAGTCCCGCGGCGTCGAACCACGGGCGCCAGAGCTCGTCGTCCGAGCGCAGAAGCGGCAGCTTTTCCAGATCGCGCGGCACGCGGGGCAGCGCGCCGCCGCGAAAGTTCGGTGAGCACGCCGGGAAAAAAACCTCGTCGAGCAATTCCTCGGTGTGCAGACCCGCGTACTTGCCGTAGCCGAAACGCAGCGCCACGTCCGCGTCGTCGCGGTTGAAATCGATGAGCGAGGCGGTCGTCAGCAGTTCGAGATCGATATCCGGATGCTGCTCGATGAATCTGCCGACGCGCGGCGTCAGCCAGCGGGCGGAAAACGACGGAATCGTCGATACGATCAGCCGCCGGTCGCGATCGCCGGAGCGGATGCGGCGCGTCGATTCCGCCAGCGCGACGAGCGCCGAGCGCACTTCCGCCGCGTACTGCCGGCCGCGATCGGTGAGACGCACGCGTTTGCCGTCGCGCGCGAACAGCGACACGCCGAGCTCCGACTCCAGCGCGCGAATCTGATGACTGACCGCGCCGTGCGTGACGAAAAGCTCGTCGGCGGCGCGGGAAAAGCTCTCGTGACGGGCGGCGGCTTCGAAGGCGCGCAGCGCGTTCAGGGCGGGAAGCTGGCGGAGGTCCATATGGATTGTCGGCGGTGTCGTTGTCAATACAGCTCACATAGCAGTGAAAATTGATCGTTTTGCCTGATGCCTTGTCACGCCTAGGATTGTAGTCATCGAAACGTTCCCTTGGCGGAGTGGATCATGCGAGAAATATCAACAAGCGTCACCTTTGAAATCAAGCCCGGCGAAACCGTGCCGATGAGAATTGCGCGCGGCACGCGTCTCATGGTCCACGGCAGTCCCGTCTGGGCGACGCGAAGCAACGACATCGAGGATTACTGGCTCGTGCCCGGCGACAATCTCAAGCTGCGCGAGCGCGAGCGGCTCTGGCTTTCCGTCGAGGGCGACCGTCCGGCCTATGTCGTCTTCACGATCCTGCCGCGCTGCGACGAACGCGCGATGCACTGGGTTTCGACGCGCATCGAGCGTCTCGCGCAGCGGTTGCGCTCCGGATGGAGAACCGTCTGACCCTCAAGTATTCGCATTTGCCATCGAAGGCATGCGAATTCACCATCGGCGGGCATGGGGCTATTTCGGTAAACTACCGGCACCATGTCCGCCACACCGCTCGCCATCCCACAAGCAATCCACGACGCGCCCGCCACCGTGCTCAGTTCCGGTGACGTTCCGGTCGCGTTGCGCTGGCGCGGTCTCGAACCGTACAGCCAGAGCTTCGACGCGATGCGCGCCTTCACCGACGCCCGCACGCCCGAAACACAGGACGAAATCTGGCTCGTCGAGCATCCGCCCGTCTTCACGCTCGGTCTCGCGGGCGATCCGGCGCATCTGCTGCTCGCCGAAAGCGGCATTCCGCTCGTCAAGGTGGATCGGGGCGGACAGATCACGTATCACGGGCCGGGGCAGATCGTCGCTTATCTGCTGATCGACCTGCGCCGCCGCAAGCTCATGGTGCGCGAGCTGGTGCGGCGCATCGAAGAGGCCGTGATCGAAACCCTCGCGACGTATAATCTCGCGACCGACCGCAAGGCCGGCGCGCCGGGCATTTACGTGGCGCGGCATCCTCAAGGCGCGAACGATCGTACGCAGGCGCATGAAGGCGCGAAGATCGCCGCGCTCGGACTCAAGATTCGCAACGGCTGCAGTTATCACGGCGTGAGCCTCAATGTGCGAATGGACCTGCAGCCGTTCCTCGCAATCAACCCGTGCGGCTACGCGGGGCTCGAAACGGTCGACATGGCGACGCTCGGCGTCGCGGCCGACTGGCGCGACGTAGCTCTCGTGCTGGCCGAACGGCTGGCACTTCAAATCGGCGGCCTCCCCGCAATTGCCGCTGCAACAACCGGATCGACCGAATGACTGACGCAACCGCAAACCTGGCTGGCGACACCGCCGCTTCTGCTTCGTCGCCCACCGCTTACGACGCCACTGCAAAGCAGAAGGCACAGGCGAAGACATCGCGCATTCCGATCAAGGTCATTCCGATCGAGAAGCTGAAGAAGCCGGAGTGGATTCGCGTACGCACCGCGACAGGCAACTCGCGCTTCAACGAGATCAAGAAGATCCTGCGCGAGCACAGTCTTCATACGGTTTGCGAGGAAGCGAGCTGCCCGAACATCGGCGAATGCTTCGGCAAGGGCACCGCGACGTTCATGATCATGGGCGACAAGTGCACGCGCCGCTGCCCGTTCTGCGATGTCGGACACGGCCGCCCCGATCCGCTGGACGCCGACGAGCCGCTGAATCTCGCGCGCACCATCGGCGCGCTGAAGCTGAAATACGTGGTGATCACGTCCGTCGATCGCGACGATCTGCGCGATGGCGGCGCCGCGCACTTCGTCGAGTGCATCAGGCAGGTTCGCGAGCATTCGCCGGAAACGCGCATCGAAATTCTGACGCCGGACTTCCGCGGGCGTCTGGATCGCGCGATCGGCATTCTGACCGCCGCGCCGCCCGATGTGATGAACCACAACCTCGAAACGGTGCCGCGTCTCTACAAGGAAGCGCGTCCGGGTTCGGATTATCACCATTCGCTGAAGTTGCTGAAGGACTTCAAGGCGCTGCATCCGGAAGTCGCGACGAAATCGGGCCTGATGGTGGGTCTCGGCGAAACGGAAGAGGAAATTCTTCAGGTGATGCGCGACCTGCGCGCCCACGACGTCGACATGCTGACGATCGGGCAGTATCTGCAGCCTTCGGAGCATCATCTGCCGGTGCGGGCGTACGTGCATCCGGATACCTTCAAGATGTACGAGGAAGAGGCGTACAAGATGGGCTTCACGCACGCGGCGGTCGGCGCGATGGTGCGCTCGAGCTATCACGCGGATGTGCAGGCGCATGGGGCGGGCGTGGTTTGACGCCGGTTTCGCCCTTCCGCTGAGAGAAAGCCCACCGGAGACGGTGGGTTTTTTGTTTCTCGTAATCGAGGCGCTAACCGTCCAGAACCCCGGACGCCCGCATTCCGGATTTCCGGAATCCCGGATTCGAAGCCGCCAGCCGCTCAGAAAACTCCCATAGAATCATCGGCTTAAGCGAAACTTAAACCTGGCATTGCCCTTGCGATACAAACGGCACGGCCCATGAGCCGCCCATAAAAGTCAAGGAGACAAGCCGATGACCCCTCTCGCATCCAAACGTCCCTGATCCGTCGACGAAGCGGCTATCGCCCATCGACGCGTTCAGACGTGCCCACACACGCCCGCCCCGCGTCAACGCTCGCCGCTGGCCGTACTTCCGCCAACTGCTTGTTATCGCCTGGAAACATCGTGAAAAAACCCATCCATAAAGTCCTGTACGTGCAGGTGATCGTCGCGATCATCATCGGCATCGCGCTCGGGCACTTCTATCCCTCGCTCGCCACCGACATGAAGCCGCTCGGCGACGGGTTCATCAAACTCATCAAGATGGTCATCGGCCCGATCATCTTCTGTACCGTCGTGACCGGCATCGCCGGCATGGAAGACATGAAGAAGGTCGGCCGCGTCGGCGGCAAGGCGCTGCTGTACTTCGAAGTCGTGTCGACGTTCGCGCTGATCCTCGGTCTCGCCGCGACGCACCTCCTGCGGCCGGGCGTCGGCTTCAACGTCGATCCTTCGACGCTCGACCACAAGGCCGTCGATTCCTTCGCGACGAAGGCGCACGGCCAGAGCACGGTCGATTTCTTCCTGCACATCATCCCGGACACGCTGGTGTCGGCGTTCGCGCAGGGCGAAATCCTCCAGATCCTGCTGATCGCGCTCCTGTTCGGCGCGGTGCTCGCGCATATCGGCGAGCGCGGCAAGGTCGTGACGACGTTCATCGAAGGTCTGTCGAGCATCCTGTTCGGCATGGTCGGCATCATCACGAAGCTCGCGCCGATCGGTGCGTTCGGCGCGATGGCGTTCACCATCGGCAAGTACGGCATCGGTTCGCTGCTGCCGATGCTCAAGCTCATCGGCACGTTCTATCTGACGTCGATCGTCTTCGTCGTCGTGGTGCTCGGTGCGATCGCGCGCATGGTGGGCTTCAACATCCTGAAGTTCATCGCGTACATCAAGGAAGAAATGCTGATCGTGCTCGGCACGTCGTCGTCGGAAGCCGCGCTGCCGCAACTGATGCTCAAGCTCGAAAAGCTCGGCTGCTCGCGTTCGGTCGTGGGTCTCGTCGTGCCGACAGGCTACTCGTTCAACCTCGACGGCACCAACATCTACATGACGATGGCCGTGCTGTTCATCGCGCAGGCGACCAACACCGATCTCTCGTGGGGCCAGCAACTGACGCTGCTCGCCGTGACGATGCTCACGTCGAAGGGCGCTTCCGGCGTGACCGGCGCAGGCTTCATCACACTGGCCGCGACGCTCGCCGTCGTGCCGACGATTCCGCTCGCGGGCATGGTGCTGATTCTCGGCATCGACCGCTTCATGTCGGAATGCCGCGCGCTGACGAACATCGTCGGTAACGGCGTGGCGACGGTCGTCGTGTCGGCATGGGAGAAGGAGCTGGATCGCAGCAAGCTGAAGGCGGCGTTGTCGCGCGATGTCGACGTGACCGACGCCGAAGAAGCGAAGTCGGTCTGAATCCGCACTGAAGCCGGAAGCGATCATGCAAGCGGCGAAGCCTCAGTCCGCGAGTGCTTCGCCGCAGTCGTTTCCGGCGCCTGATTCGCTACAAGCCTATGACACAATGGCAGATCCTCTTTCGCGGGAATCTGCTCACGTGTCGCGCCGCATCGTCGTGTTCTTCGCGCTTTTCGCCGCGCTCGTGGCGTGCTGCGCGCTCACGTGGCACCTCGCGTGGCAAAGCGGCATCGACGAGTTGAGGCTCAACGCCGCCGCGCGCGTCGATCGCACGACGAACACGCTCAAGAGCACGCTCGACCGCTACGAATATCTGCCTTATCTGCTGTCGCGGCATCCGGTCGTGCAGGACGCGCTCGATCATCCGGATCGTGCGAACGTCGAGCGCGCGAACCGTTATCTCGAGGACCTCAACGCGCGCTCGCACGCCACCGTCACGTATCTGATCCGCGCAAACGGCATCGCGGTTGCCGCGAGCAACTGGAACGCGACGGACAGTTTCGTCGGCGTGGACTACAACTTCCGGCCGTATTTCATCGACGCGATGAAGGGCAGCACCGGCCGTTTCTTCGGCATCGGGACGATCTCGACCGAGCCCGGCTACTACATCTCGCAACCGGTCTATCGCGAGGGCACGAAAGAGATCATCGGCGTCGCGGTCGTGAAGCTGAATCTCGAATGGCTGCAAGGCGCGGATGCATCCGAGCCGCTCATCGTCACCGACGATCACGGCGTCATCTTTCTCTCGTCCGTGCCCGCGTGGAAATATCACACGGTGCGGCCGCTGCCGCAGAACGTCGAGGCGTCCGTCTATGCGACGCGCCAATACGCGCAACAGGCGATCACGCCGCTGCCGATGACTATCGTAAAGACGCTCGAGGGCGGCGCGCAGATCGTGCGCGTCGGCGGCGGCGGGCGAGACGGACACCATGCGCCGGCGTTTCTCGCGACGCATCGCTCCATCGGCGAACCCGACTGGCAACTGATCACGATGGCCGCGCTCGATCCCGTCGAGAGCGGCGCGCAGATCGCGGTCATCGTCACCGCGCTCGTATTCGTCTCGCTGTGCCTGCTCGCGTTCTACTGGCGCATGCGGCGCGCGCGCGTGCGCGAGATGATCCGCAGCCGGGAGATGTTGCAGACCGCGTATGCCGAATTGAATCAACGCGTCGCGGAGCGCACGGCGGATTTATCGGAAGCGAACGCGCAACTCACGAAGGAAGTGAACGAGCGCACGCGCGCCGAACAGGATCTGCGCGCCGCGCACGACGAGCTCATTCAGGCGAGCAAGCTCGCCGCGCTCGGCCAGATGGCGGCGGGCATCACGCATGAACTGAATCAGCCGCTCGCCGCGTTGCGCAGTTTTTCCGACAACACTCGCGTGCTGATCGATCGCGGCGATCAGGCGGCGGCGCGCGAGAATCTCGAAGCGATCGCGTCGCTGACCGAGCGCATGGGCAACATCACGAATCAGCTGAAGTTGTTCGTCACGAAGGCGCGGCCGAAGAATGCGCGCGCCGACGTCGCGCGGGCGCTGCGCCAAGTGTTCTCGATGCTGCGTCCGCGCATGAAGAACGTCGTCATCGATATCGCGCCGGAACTCGCCGAAGGCAGCGCGCCGATCTTCGTGCGTTGCGAGGACTTGCGGCTGGAGCAGGTGCTCATCAACCTGATCGGCAACGCGCTCGATGCGGTCGCGTCGTGCGACAGGCCGCGCATCGTCATCGAACTGAATGGCCACGCGGATACGATCGAGCTCATCGTGCGCGACAATGGTCCCGGCATTCCCGTCGATGCGCTGCCGAAACTCTTCGAGCCGTTCTTCACGACGAAGGAAATGGGGCAGGGACTGGGCCTCGGGCTTGCGATTTCATCGGCGATCGCGCGCGATTACGGCGGCACGCTCGTCGCGCGCAATCGCGAGGCGCCGATCGTCGCGGACGGTCCCGAAGGCGGCACCCAGGCGGACGCCGATCATTCGCACGGCGCGGAGTTCGTGCTGACTTTGCGGCGCGCTTGAAAACACAGTTGGAGCAACACATGACCACCGGTTTGCAGGTGATCTTCATCGAGGACGACGAACTCGTGCGCCGCGCGAGCGTGCAGAGCCTGCAACTCGCGGGCTTCGACGTGATCGGGCACGGCAGCGTCGAATCCGCCGCGCGCGCGATCGACGCGAGTTTCCCCGGCGTGATCGTGAGCGATATCCGCTTGCCCGGCGCGAGCGGCCTCGATCTGCTCGCGCAATGCCGCGAGCGTGCGCCCGAAGTGCCGGTAATTCTCGTCACCGGCCACGGCGACATCTCCATGGCCGTGCAGGCGATGCGCGACGGCGCCTACGACTTCATCGAAAAGCCGTTCGCGTCCGAGCGCCTGATCGAAGCGGTGCGCCGCGCGCTGGAGCGCCGCACGCTCGTGCTCGAGAATCAGGCGCTGCGGCGCGAGCTGGCGGGCGCGGGGCAGAGCCGCATCATCGGGCGCAGTCTCGCGATCGAGCAGGTGCGCCGGCTGATCGCGAACATCGCGCCGACGGATGCGTCCGTGCTCATCAACGGCGATACGGGCGCGGGCAAGGAACTCATCGCGCGCAGCCTGCACGACATGTCGCCGCGTCGCGACAAGCCGTTCATCGCGGTGAATTGCGGCGCGCTGCCGGAGCAGATGTTCGAATCGGAGATGTTCGGCTACGAGGCCGGCGCGTTTACGGGCGCGCAGAAGCGGCGTATCGGCAAGCTGGAACACGCGTCGGGCGGCACGCTCTTTCTCGATGAAATCGAGAGCATGCCGCTGTCATTGCAAGTGAAACTGCTGCGCGTATTGCAGGACGGCGTGCTGGAGCGGCTCGGCTCGAATCAGCCGGTGCGCGCGAATCTGCGCGTCGTCGCGGCGGCGAAGGGCGACATGAACGAACTCGTCGCCGATGGCACGTTCCGACGCGACTTGCTGTATCGGCTGAATGTGGTGACGATCACGCTGCCGCCGCTCAACGAGCGGCGCGAAGATATCGTGCCGCTCTTCGAGCATTTTCTGCTCGATGCGGCCGTGCGCTACGAGCGGCCCGCGCCGCTCATCACGGATCGTCAGCGCGCCGAACTGATGCAGCGCGACTGGCCGGGCAACGTGCGCGAGTTGCGCAACGCGGCGGATCGCATGGTGCTCGGCATTCTCGACGACAGCGGTGCGGCGGCGGCGCTCGACACATCGACGCAATCGCTCAAGGAACGCACCGAGCAGTTCGAGCGCGCGGTGATCGGGCAGGCGCTGGAGCAGTGCGGCGGCGCGGTCGCGGTGGCGGCGGATCGGCTGCAGCTCGGCAAGGCGACGCTGTACGAGAAGATCAAGCGATACGGAATCGTCGTGAAAGGCGATTCGTCCGAGCGATAAAAAAGCCCGCTGGTTGTCGCCAGCGGGCTGCGTGTTTCGCGTAAAGGCGTTCAGGCCGAACCGAGCGCCTTGTCGAGCAGTTGATCCAGTTCCGCGAACGTCGGCTCGCCGACATAGCGCTTCAAAATCTTCCCGTTCTTGTCGATGACGAAGGTCGTCGGCGTCAGTTGCACGTTGCCGAACTGCTTGGCAGCGCTGCCGTCGTCCATCGCGACCTTGAACGGCAACTTGCGCGTCTGCGCGTAGTTGTTGACGTACATCGGCGCGTCGTAGTTCATCGCGACCGCGACGAACTCCAGGCCGCGGCCCTTGAATTTGTTGTACGTGTCGATCATCTGCGGCATTTCCTTCATGCATGTCTCGCAGCTCGTCGCCCAAAAATTGACGAGATAGACCTTGCCCTTCAGATCGCCCGACGTCGAAATCTTCTGTCCCGAAAGCAGCGTGAAGGTCGCGTCCGGCACTTTCTGCTGGCCGCCGAAGGCGAAATACCCGGTGCAGGCGATCACGCCCGCGACGAGCGCCATCACGATGTAACGCAGCGGACTCTTCGCGCGCGTGGATGTTTCTTGCGTGGCTTGGGACATGGGAACCTCGGATGGCGCTCCGGCGAACGAAACGGAGACTGCTGCGTATTTTAGCGCCAATTTCGGGATGCGTTCGTGACGCGCCGATAAGCCCGGCATCGCAGCGCGATAATGATGGTTTTCACGCAGCGATTCCTCATGAAACGAGTTTTCCCCGTGTTTCCTGTCCGTTTGCGGCGCGCGGCCGCGCGCTTTCTTCCGAATATTGCTTCCGCCAACAAGCTGATGTGCGCAACTGTCACATGCGGCGCATTGCTCGCGTGCACGCCCTCATATGACTGGCGCACCGTGACGAACAACGACGACGGCTACGAAGTGACGCTGCCCGCGAAGCCGCGTTCCGAGGAGCGCAAGATCGACATTGCAGGCCGGTCGATGACGATGCGCATGCAGACCGCAGAAGCCGGCGACGCCGTGTTCGCCGTCGGCACGGTCGTGCTGCCGAGCGCCGATCCGCAATTGCAGCGCGCGACACTCGATTTCCTCCAGCAAGGTCTCGCGCGCAACGTGAATGCGAAGCCCGAGGCGCGTGCGACGCAGATCGACCTCGCGGCGGGCGGACGCGTGTTGGGCAGCGAGATCGAGGTGAAGGGCGAAGGCGGGGAGAAGCGCGAGTCGCGGACGATTCACGCGCGCTTCGTGGCACGCGGCGCGCACGTCTATCAACTGGCGATCGTGTCAGACAA
This sequence comes from Caballeronia sp. ATUFL_F2_KS9A, assembly GCF_023630765.1. Classification (NCBI taxonomy): domain Bacteria; kingdom Pseudomonadati; phylum Pseudomonadota; class Betaproteobacteria; order Burkholderiales; family Burkholderiaceae; genus Caballeronia; species Caballeronia sp. ATUFL_F2_KS9A. The sequence continues at coordinate 118,626 of NZ_JALQEK010000001.1, forward strand.
GACGACGCCGACCGAGCAGGCCGAGCAGTTCTTTTCGTCCTTCAAACTGTTTTAGAGGAAGGCCTCGAATTCTGCAGGCACTAACTTAAGAAGTGTCTTAGTGTGTCGGAAATAGCCGAAGTTCCTTCCGAAGTTTACGCGCTAATTCTCGGATTCATATGGACTTTTTGCGCTATCCACAATGTCTGTGGATAACTTTGTGGAAAACAGTGTGTGGTAGCGCTCAAAAGCCCGACTCATGCGGTTTACGTTAGTTTGCCTTCGTTCGCGGCAAGTTAAATAATTCAATAAAATCAATGGTCTGTGAAATGTGACGAAAACCGGGGTTTGATCAGACGAAGGACCGCCCCGGATCGCTTCAGTGTGCATAAGTCAAGTCTTGACAAGTAATTTTCCGCTTAGCATCGCGCGGACCACCCCGCGTCCGCGCTGGCTTCAGGCGATCGACAGCGCCCGGCGGTACTGAACGGCTTCCGCGACATGGGACGCGTCGGGCATATCGGCGCCGGCGAGATCCGCGATCGTCCGCACGACCTTCAGCACGCGGTAGTATGCGCGCGCGGACCAGCCGAAGCGCTCGCCCGCAGCGCGCAGCAAGGCTTCGCCGGCGGAATCGGGGCGGCAGACGGCATCGGCTTCGCGGCCGTCGAGATCGCGGTTGATCTTGCCCTGACGCTGCGTCTGTATGTCGCGGGCCGCCGCGACCCGCGCCGCGACGACGGCGCTCGACTCGCCGCGCTCGGTGCCGCGCGCCGACAGTTCCGCGGGCGAGAGCGCCGGCAACTCGATCTGAATGTCGATGCGATCCATCAGCGGACCCGACAGCTTGCGCAGATAACGCGCGGCGACATCGGGCGAGCAGCGGCAGCGCGCGCTCGGGTCGCCGCGCCAGCCGCACGGACATGGATTCATCGCGGCGACGAGCTGGCAGGCCGCCGGAAATTCCGCCTGCTGTGCGGCGCGCGAAATCGTGATCTGGCCGACTTCGAGCGGCTCACGCAGGGTTTCCAGCACTTTTCGGTCGAATTCGGGCAGCTCGTCGAGAAACAGGACGCCGAGATGCGCGAGCGTGATCTCGCCCGGCTGCGGCGGATTGCGCCCGCCGACGAGCGCCGCCGCGCTCGCCGAATGATGCGGCGCGCGGAACGGCCGTCGCCGCCACTGCTCGGGCGTAAAGCCGAGCGAACTCGCCGAAAGGATCGCGGCGGAGGTGAGCGCTTCGTCGTCGTTCATCGGCGGGAGCAGGCCGGCCAGGCGCGCGGCGAGCATCGACTTGCCCGCGCCGGGCGGACCGACCATCAGCAGATGATGACCACCCGCAGCCGCCACTTCGAGCGCGCGGCGGGCGGCGGGATGGCCGATGACATCGGCGAGATCCGCGGACGGCGCGGCTGTCGAGGGAAGCGGAGCGGCTTGCACGGGTCGCAGACGGGCGTCGGGAACATCGTTCAGATGCGCGCAGAGCGTGGGCAAGTCCGCCGCGCCGAAGACCTCGATGCCCGGCACGAGCGCCGCTTCCGCCGCGCTTGCGAGCGGCACGTAGATTTCGGGGATTGGCGGGGCTGCATCGCGCATCGATGCATAGTGGCGCGCCGCGCCGCAGACCATTGCGAACGCGCCGCGCATCGGACGCAGCGCGCCGGTCAGCGAAAGCTCGCCCGCGAACTCGCGATGTTCGAGCGCTGCAGCCGGAATCTGTCCGCTCGCGGCCAGAATGCCGAGCGCGATCGGCAGATCGAAGCGGCCGCTTTCCTTCGGTAGATCGGCGGGTGCGAGATTGACGGTGATTCTGCGGACGGGGAAATCGAAGCCGCAGTTCTGCAGCGCGGCGCGCACGCGCTCGCGGCTTTCGCGGACTTCGAGATCGGGCAGACCGACGATGGAAAACGACGGCAACCCGTTGGCGAGATGGACTTCGACGACGACTTCGGGCACGCGCCCAGGAGCGGGCGCGCGGCTGCGTACCACGGCAAGCGACATGATTTCACCTGAAACGGCGCATGGACCGCGCCGGCAATAAAACTAGAAACTCACGGCTCGCTAGCCGAGGTACGCGATAGGCAGTGCTGGCGCCTCAGTCTTGCGCGGCCGTGTTTCCGCCCGCGAGACGCTGCTCCAGCTGCGCGACGCGCTTTTCGAGTTCTTCGAGACGAGCGCGCGTGCGGACGAGCACTTGCGTCTGCGTGTCGAATTCCTCGCGCGTCACGAGATCGAGCTTCGAAAAGCCTTGCGAGAGCATCGCCTTCATATTCCGTTCGACGTCTTTCGCGGGCGAATTCTTGAAGAGATCGCTCATCTTCTGCTGCAAATCGTTGAAAACGTCGTTGGGCTGCTTCATCGTTTCTCCCTTCTTGCACAAAAAAAGTGCATTCATTGTTAGGTCAGTGCCCCGAATTATCGAATGTTCGATATTGGTGCGCGCCGCCGAATGCGCGAACGCGTGTCGAAGCACCTTTGAGGCGCCGCGATTTTAGCGCCGCCGCGCGCTCGCGTTGTCCGCCCATGCCCCTTTTTGCGGGACCTCTGGACCACTCTAGCAATGAACCTACCCCGACGCCAGCACGCGCGGCCCGCGTTAGCCGTTCGGCCGACCCTTCGTGCGATTGTTTCGCGAAATCGCGCAAAGCCGCATGGATGCTCGCATGGCATACGAGTTGCATAAGTGGCGCGACCTTTTCTGCACGCTTCAATGGACGGCATCGAAGGATCAGCACACCACAGCGAGGGATACATGAAGCTCATTACCGCAATCATCAAGCCGTTCAAGCTGGACGAAGCGCGTGAAGCGCTCTCGGCCATCGGCGTCTCGGGCATCACCGTGACCGAGGTGAAAGGCTTTGGCCGACAGAAGGGGCACACCGAGCTGTATCGGGGCGCGGAGTACGTCGTCGACTTTCTGCCGAAAGTGAAGATCGAGGCGGCCGTCTCGGACGACATCGTCGATCAGGCGATCGAAGCCGTCGAACGCGCCGCACGCACGGGAAAAATCGGTGACGGAAAGATCTTCGTCACCTCGATCGAACAGGTGATCCGCATCCGCACCGGCGAGACCGGCGCCGACGCGCTCTAACAAGAAATTGGCGATAAGAGGAACCAGAAGAATGCGTAACTTTTTGATGTCACTGTTGGTGGCGGGCGCGCTGATCGGCGCGAATGTCGGCACCGCTCTCGCCCAGGATGCGTCCGCTCCGGCCGCAGCCTCGGCACCCGCTGCAAGCGCGCCCGAAAGCGCCAACACGGCGATGGCGTCGTCGGCTCAGGCGGCATCGGCGGCAGAAGCCGCATCCGCCGCGTCCGATGCCGCGCCGGCCGCACCGACCGAGCCGGTCATGGTCGATTCGTCGAAGATCAGCTCCGGCGACACCGCGTGGATGCTGACTTCCGTGGCGCTCGTGCTGTTCATGACGATTCCCGGCCTCGCGCTCTTCTACGCGGGCATGGTCCGCAAGAAGAACGTGCTCGCGACGGTCATGCAGAGCTTCGCGATCTGCTGTCTCGTGACGATCCTCTGGACGGTCGTCGGCTACAGCATCGCGTTCACGCCGGGCGGCTCGTTCCTCGGCGGCTTCTCGCGCGTGTTCCTGCACGGCATGGCCTACATCAAGGGCGACAAGGCGACGACGCTTACCGTCAGCCATCTGGCCGTGACGATCCCCGAGTCGGTCTATTTCGCATTCCAGCTGACGTTCGCGATCATCACGCCGGCGCTCATTACCGGCGCGTTCGCGGATCGCATGAAGTTCTCGGCGATGCTCGTGTTCATGGCGCTGTGGTCGCTGATCGTCTACTCGCCGATCGCGCACATGGTCTGGGAACCTACCGGCTGGCTCGCATCGGCTGGCGTGCTCGACTTCGCGGGCGGCACGGTGGTTCACATCAACGCCGGTATCGCGGGTCTGATGTGCTGTCTCGTGCTCGGCAAGCGCGTCGGCTATGGCCGCGAAGTGATGGCGCCGCACAACCTCGTGCTCTCGCTGATCGGCGCATCGATGCTCTGGGTGGGCTGGTTCGGCTTCAACGCGGGTTCGGCAGTGGCGGCTGACGGCCGTGCCGGTTTCGCGATGCTCACGACGCAGATCGCCACCGCGTTCGCCGCATTCGGCTGGATGTTCGCGGAGTGGATCACGAAGGGCAAGCCGTCGGTGCTCGGCATCATCTCGGGCGCGGTTGCGGGTCTGGTGGCGGTGACGCCGGCGTCGGGCTTCGTCGGCGTGACGGGCGCGATCGTGATCGGCATTGTCGCGGGCGTGGTCTGCTTCTGGTCGGCGACGTGGCTCAAGCACAAGTTCAACTACGACGACTCGCTCGACGCGTTCGGCGTGCACGGCGTGGGCGGGATCATCGGCGCGCTGCTGACGGGCGTGTTCGCGGTGAAGGACATCGGCGGCTTCGACGGCAGCGTGCTCGTGCAGGCGAAGGGCGTGCTCGTCACGCTCGTCTACAGCGGCGTCGTCAGCTTCGTTTTGCTGAAGATCATCGACATGACCATGGGCCTGCGCGTCACGGAAGAACAGGAACGCGAAGGTCTCGACGTCACGCTGCACGGCGAGCACGTCGAGTAAGTCTTACGCCGCAACCGGCGCGCCGCGAGAGCGCGTAGGCTGCGAGCAAGGAACGAGCGCAGCGACTTCGCCCGCCTTATGGCGGGCATTTTTTTTGGTGCGCCATCTCCGTCCGGGTTTCGTCGAAGGCGGCGGCCAAACCTATTGAAGCGACAGGCGGAAAAGTGCGTGGAAGCGGCGCGGCGCGGGCCGCAAAACCTTGTCAATTGGCGGTTGATACCCATTTAGGCAAAGCAATTGCTCTACAATCTTTTGTCTTCTTCCGCGAGTAATACATGGTTCCGCACCTTGTTACGGCGTTAAGTGGCCCGCTGCTCGATCTCGAGCGGAAAATCCTCGAGGCCATGCCCGCCATCGAGCGCTGGTTCCGGCTCGAATGGCAGGAGCACACGCCGCCGTTCTACTGTTCCGTCGATCTGCGCAACGCGGGGTTCAAGCTCGCGCCCGTCGACACCAATCTCTTTCCCGGCGGTTTCAACAATCTGCCGCAGGAAGTGTTGCCGCTCGCGGTGCAGGCAGCGATGGCGTCCATCGAAAAAATCTGCCCGGACGCGAAGAATCTGCTCGTCATTCCCGAGCGCCATACGCGCAACGCGTTCTATCTCGAGAACGTCGCGCGCCTCGCGCTCATCATGCGGCAAGCGGGGCTCAACATCCGCTTCGGCACGCTGGACGAGAATATCCACGGTCCTGTGACCATCGCGCTCGCCGATGGCCAGAAAATCGTGCTGGAGCCGCTCGAACGCACGCCGCGGCGCCTCGGCCTGAAGAACTTCGATCCCTGCTCGATCCTGCTCAACAACGATCTTTCGGCCGGCATTCCGCCCGTGCTGGAAAATCTGCACGAGCAGTATCTGCTGCCGCCGCTGCACGCCGGCTGGGCGGTGCGCCGCAAGTCGACCCATTTCTCCTGCTATGACGACGTCGCTAAGAAGTTCTCGAAGCTCGTCGAGATCGATCCGTGGATGGTGAATCCGTACTTCGCGCATGTGGAAGGCGTCGATTACGAAGCGCGCACGGGCGAACAAGCGCTCGCGGAAGCCATCGACGGCGTGCTCAAGAAGATCGCGAAGAAGTATCGCGAGTACGGCATCAGCGAGCGTCCGTATGTCGTCATCAAGGCGGATGCCGGCACGTACGGAAAGGGCGTGATGACCGTCCACGACGCGAGCGAAGTCGCCGCGCTGACCAAGCGCGAACGCACGAAGATGAACGACGCCAAGGAAGGCCTGCAAGTTCACGACGTGATCGTGCAGGAAGGCGTGCATACGTTCGAGCGCGTGGAAAATGCGGTCGCGGAGCCGGTCGTGTACATGATCGACCGGTATGTCGTCGGCGGGTTTTACCGCGTGCACGATTCGCGCGAGCGCGATCAGAACCTCAACGCGCCGGGCATGCATTTCGTGCCGCTCGGCTTCGAGCACACGGCGTTGCCCGACACGCACGCGAAGCCCGGCGCCGCGCCGCCGAACCGCTTCTACATGTACGGCGTGGTGGCGCGGCTGGCGCTGCTGGCGGCATCGGTCGAGCTCGAAAAGACCGATCCTGAAGCCATTCAGGTGTGAGTTCGCGGCTTGCGGTAAGCTCGCAGGCCGCGCACCGAACTAGCAAATCGTCATGAACATCCTCTTTATCGCCGACCCGCTCGATCGCTTCAAGATCTACAAGGACACGACCTACGCGATGATGGCCGAAGCCGCGCGGCGCGGCCACGTGCTCTACGCGTGCGAGCCGCAGCATCTCGCGTGGACCGGAACGAAGGTCGAGGCGAGCGCGCGGCGCATCGCGATCGTCGGCGACGAGGCCAACAGTGACCGCTGGCCGTGGTATGCGGCCGAGCAGGCCGAGCATCTGCCGCTCACGCATTTCGACGCCGTGCTGATGCGCAAGGATCCGCCGTTCGATCTGGAATACGTGAACGCGACGTGGCTGCTGGAGATCGCCGAGCGCAACGGCGCGCGCATCTTCAACAAGCCGCAGGCGATCCGCGATCATTCCGAGAAGCTCGCCATCGCGGAATGGCCGCAGTTCGTCACGCCGACGCTCGTCACGCGCGATGCCGCGCGCCTGCGCGCTTTCCACGCCGAGCACGGCGACGTGATCCTGAAGCCGCTCGACGGCATGGGCGGCATGGGCGTGTTCCGCGTGAAGGCGGACGGGATGAATCTCGGCTCGATCGTCGAGATGTTGTCCGAGGACGGCGCGCGCACGGTGATGGCGCAGAAGTTCATCCCCGAAATCAAGGATGGCGACAAGCGCATTCTCGTCATCGGCGGTCAGCCGGTGCCGTATTCGCTGGCGCGCGTTCCGCAGGGCAGCGAAGTGCGCGGCAATCTTGCGGCGGGCGGGCTCGGGCGCGCGCAGCCGCTGTCGGCGCGCGATCGCGAAATCGCCGAGACGCTCGGGCCGGTGCTGCAGGCGCGCGGCCTGCTGCTCGCCGGGCTGGATGCGATCGGCGACTATCTCACCGAAGTCAACGTCACGAGTCCGACGTGCTTTCGCGAAATCATGGATCAGACCGGCTTCGACGTTGCGGGCATGTTTATCGACGCGCTCGAGCGCGCGGCGCACTGAGTCTGCCAGCCAACGAAACGCGCGCGGACAGCGCGCCAAACTCACCTCGGCGGGACTGTTAGAATTGACTTTCCCGCGCCCGCGTTTCTGGGGCGCGATCGCGTCTAAAAGTGCGCTTAAAGTTCGCTTAAGCATCGACGCGCAGGCTTAAGGTAATGAAGCTGGAAGGCGGTTGATTTCGTTGTAACGGCATCCACTTTAGAGTTGTGTTCCGCGCCGCTCGCGCGCTTTCGAGCGAACTCCGACGTATTTGTCCGATTTTTCGTCGTTGATTTGTCGCTGAGGCAATTTCCTGACATGGCTGGCATTCTGATCATCGCGCACGCACCTTTCGCCACCGCGCTACGCGAGTGCATCGCACATATTTACGGTGGCTTGCCGGCGCGCATCGGCGTCATCGACGTGATGCCCGACTGCGATCCGGTCGAAGTTCGCGCGTTCGCGCGCTCCGAAATCGATCGCCTGAAAGAAGAAAACGGCGCGATCGTGCTCACCGACGTGTTCGGCGCGACGCCCGCGAACATCGCGGCGAGCCTGCACGACACCGATGTGCGCGTGCTCGCCGGCTGCAATCTGCCGATGCTCGTGCGCGCCGTCTGCTACCGCGCGACGCCGCTCGACACGCTCGCCGAAAAGATTCTTCAGGGCGGCTCGAAGGGCATCCAGGAACTGGATTCGTCCACGCCGCTCAACCCCTGCGCCCTCGCGACGAAGGCCGCCGGCTCGCCCGATCCGGCATGCTCGGCGAGCGCCGATCTCATCAGCGCGAAGGCCGCCAGCCACTGACGCCGCTCATTTCATCCATCTAGCGCTTCGGAGCATCATGCTGCAACAAGAAACAACAATCGTGAACAAGCTGGGGCTCCACGCACGCGCTTCGGCCAAGCTCACACAACTGGCGGGCAATTTTCAATGCGAGATCTGGATGAGCCGCAACGGGCGCCGGATCAACGCGAAAAGCATCATGGGCGTGATGATGCTGGCGGCGGGCATCGGCAGCACGGTGACGATCGAAACCGAAGGCGCGGACGAAGCCGAAGCGATGCAAGCCATTCTCGCGCTCATCGCCGATAAATTCGGAGAAGGGCAGTAAGCGTTTCGCCGCAGTGTCCGTCAGTGAAAAGCCGCGCATCGACGCGGCTTTTTCGTATCCGCATCACGCTTTCGCGTAACGTCGTGCAACCGTTCCGGCCCTGTCGTCACCGGGTGTTCAGGGACTTGTGAGCACGATCGAACATATAATGGACGCGCGGTTTGTGCCCGTCGAGGGGGCGCCTGGCAGACCGCGACATTCAAAGAACTAGAGGAGGGCGCGTGTCCTTCACGCTGCATGGAATTCCCGTCTCGCGCGGCATCGCCATTGGGCGCGCGTATCTGATCGCGCCGGCGGCGCTCGACGTAGACCACTATCTGATCGAGCCGGATCAGATCGACGCGGAAATCGCCCGATTCCACGCGGCGCAGGCGGCCGTCCTCGCCGAACTCGAAGCGCTGCGCGAAGACCTTTCCGCCGATGCGCCGAGCGAAATGGGCGCGTTCATCAACGTCCATACGATGATCCTGAACGACGCCATGCTCGTGCAGGAAACCATCGACCTGATTCGCACGCGCCGCTACAACGTCGAGTGGGCGCTCACCGAGCAACTGGAAATCCTCGGCGGTTATTTCGACGAGATCGAAGACGAATATCTGCGCGAACGCAAGGCGGACGTCGAGCAGGTCGTCGAGCGTCTTTTGAAAGCGTTGGCCGGCGCGCCGACGGCCGCGTCGCTCGTCGTGCATACGGCCGCCAGCAACGGGCACAACGAAATGATCGTCGTCGCCCACGATATCGCGCCGGCGGACATGCTTCAGTTCAAGACGCAGGCGTTCAAGGGCTTCGTCACCGACCTCGGCGGCCGCACCTCGCATACGGCGATCGTCGCGCGCAGTCTCGGCATTCCGGCGTCCGTCGGCGTGCAGCAGGCGAGCGTGCTGATCCGCCAGAACGATCTCATCATCGTCGACGGCGATCATGGCATCGTGATCGTCGATCCGGCGCCGATCGTTCTCGAAGAGTATTCGTATCGTCAGAGCGAGAAACTGCTGGAACAGCGCAAGCTCCAGCGCCTGAAATTCTCGCCGACGCAGACGCTCTGCGGTACGAAGATCGAACTGTGCGCGAACATCGAATTGCCGGAAGACGCGCAAGTCGCCGTCGAAGCGGGCGCGATGGGCGTCGGCCTGTTCCGCACCGAATTCCTCTTCATGAATCACAAGGACCAGTTGCCGGAGGAAGAGGAGCAGTTCGAGGCGTACAAGCGCGCCGTCGAGTTGATGAACGGCAAGCCGGTGACGATCCGCACGATCGATGTCGGCGCGGACAAGCCGCTCGATTCCATGACCGGCAGCGATGGCTACGAAACCGCGCCGAATCCCGCGCTGGGCTTGCGCGCGATCCGCTGGAGCCTGTCCGAGCCGCAGATGTTCATCACGCAACTGCGCGCCATTCTGCGGGCGTCGGCGTTCGGGCCGACCAAGATTCTCATTCCGATGCTCGCGCACGCACAGGAAATCGACCAGACGCTCGATCTGATCCGCGAGGCGAAGCGTCAACTCGACGACGAAGGCGTGGCGTACGACCGTCAGGTTCAGGTCGGCGCGATGATCGAGATTCCGGCGGCGGCCATCGCCGTGCGGCTGTTCCTGAGCCGGCTCGATTTTCTGTCGATCGGCACGAACGATCTGATCCAGTACACGCTCGCGATCGATCGCGCCGATAACAGCGTCGCGCATCTTTACGATCCGCTGCACCCGGCGGTGCTGAACCTGATCGCGTTCACGTTGCGCGAGGCGAAGCGCGCGGGCGTGCCGGTGTCGGTGTGCGGGGAAATGGCGGGCGATCCCGCCGTCACGCGCCTGTTACTCGGCCTCGGGCTCACCGAGTTTTCGATGCATCCGAGCCAGTTGCTGATCGTGAAGCAGGAAATTCTGCGCTCGAACCTGAAGGCGCTGGAAAAGCCGGTCGCGGATGTGCTTGCGGCCTACGAACCCGCTGAATTGCAGGCCGCGCTCACGGCGTTGCAGAAGGTCTAGGCCAAGCCGTGATCCGCAATCAGTCGATCCACCCGAGCGATGACCTGCTCGGGTGAGATCGCCGAAGTGCATTGAAAGCGGCTTGGCTTGCCGCGCCGGCGCGGACACCACAGAAAATCGCGGTTGTCGAAGTCGCACGTCGTGTCGTTGAAGCAACCATTGCATGCGTGGAAATTGATCACGCGATACGGCGTGCGGAACTCCGTGTGCGGGTGATTCGCGGAAGCGACGGCCGCGCGAACGCGCTTTGCGTGAGCCCGCGTTGCGCGCTCGCCGGCGAAGTGATGGCGCTCAAAGAACGATCCGCCCTGCGATTGAAGAATCGATGAGCTTAAGCGGACCGTCCGGTCGACGGCGTAAGACGCGACCGATTTAGCGCGCTGCTTCGCGGCTTCCCGTGTTTCCGCAGACAGCGCAATCCGGCTGCCGCGCGATTCGCATCGTGTTCCATTCCATGCGCAGCGAGTCGAGCATCATCAGCCGGCCCGCGAGCGTCTCGCCGAAACCGCCGATCACGCGCAGCGCCTCCGCCGCCTGCATCGCACCGATGATGCCGACCGTCGGCGCGAACACGCCCATCGTCGAACACGCGACTTCCTCGAACGGCTGATCCGGCGGGAACACGCACGCGTAGCAGGGCGAATCGGGTGCGCGGAAGTCGAAGGTGCTGATCTGCCCGTCGAAACGCAGCGCCGCGCCCGACACGAGCGGCACGCGATGCGCGACGCAGGCCGCGTTGATCGCGTGACGCGTCGCGAAGTTGTCACTGCAATCGAGCACCACGGTTTTACCGGGCACGTTGATGTCGAGCCACGCGGCGTCGGCGCGCGCGTTCACCGCGATGACGTCGATGTCCGGATTCAGCGCGCTCAACGTCTCGCGTGCCGATTCCACCTTGGGCGCTCCGACCGATCGCGTCATGTGCACGATCTGCCGCTGGAGATTCGTGAGATCGACAGTATCGGCATCGACGAGCGTGATTTTTCCGACACCTGACGCCGCGAGATACATCGCCGCGGGCGCGCCGAGTCCGCCCGCGCCGATGATGACGGCGTGCGCGTCGAGAAAGCGCTGCTGCGCCTCAATGCCGATTTCATCGACGAGGATGTGGCGGGAATAGCGAAGGAGTTGGTCGTCGTTCATCGCGGAAAGAATCGGCTTGCTCGAACGAAGCATTCTAAGCGCGAAAAGAAGAAAGGCTTCGCAACGTTACGCTGCGAAGCCTTTGCGGGGACTACGGGAAAGTTACTTCGACTGCTGCGCGGTAGGCGCCGATGCCGGCTGCGCGCCCGACGCCGGCGCGGAACCCGGCGTGGCCGGCAGCGCAGGCGGTGCAACCACCGGAGCGGACGCCGAACGTGCCGGCTTGTTCTGCGCGAGCTTGCGTTCGCTGTACGACTTGGACTCCACGACCTGCTTGCCTTCCAGCTTGTTCAGACCTTGCTGGAGCATGAAGTCGTCCGCGCTGCCGAACTCGACCGGCTTGCGCTCGCGGTCCTTGCGGCGCTGCTCGGGCGTCTTCTTGTCGTTCTGCTCTTCGAGAATGCGCAGTTGCTCCAGACGATCCGCCTCGCGCTGCTCCTGTTCCTTCTTCTCGTTCGGATCCTGCGTGTTCGCGAGGTGGTTCGAGTAATCGACTTCGCGCGTGACGAGCGCGTCGTCCGGATCGCCGTCCGCGTATTGATCGACCGGCACGTCGGGGCGCACGCCCTGATTCTGGATCGACTTGCCGCTCGGCGTGTAGTAATAGGCCGTCGTCAGGCGCAGGGCGCTGTCGGCGGTCATCGGACGCACGGTCTGCACCGAGCCCTTGCCGAACGTGGTCTTGCCGACGATCAGCGCGCGATGATGATCCTGCAGCGCACCCGCGACGATCTCGGAGGCCGACGCCGAATACGCGTTGGTCAGCACGACCATCGGCACCTTCTTGAAGATTTCCGGCACGCTCTTCAGCGGATCGGAATCGAAGGACGGCAGGCGATAGTTGTCGTAGGTGTCGCGGAAGGTCTGCTTCGCGTCCGCAATCTGGCCGTTGGTCGACACGACGACCGCGTTATCCGGCAGGAACGCGCCCGCGACGCCGACCGCGCTTTGCAGCAAGCCGCCGCCGTTGTTGCGCAGATCGAGCACGAGGCCCTTCAGATTCGGTTGCTGGCGCGCGAGATCCTGCAGCTTCGACGCGAGATCCGGCACCGTGCGCTCCTGGAAGCTCGTGATGCGGATGTAGCCGTAGCCCGGCTCCGGCACCTTCATCTTCACCGACTGCACGCGGATCACGGCGCGCGTCACGGTGAGCGGGAACGTGCGGTCGTCGCTCTTGCGGAAGATCGTGAGCGTGACCTTCGTGCCCGGCTCGCCGCGCATCTGCTTCACGGCTTTATCCAGCGTCATGCCGCGCACCGGCTTGTCGTTGATGCGCGTGATGAGGTCGCCCGGACGAATGCCGGCGCGAAACGCTGGCGTGTCTTCGATCGGCGAAATGACCTTGATGAGGCCGTCTTCCGAAGAAATCTCGATGCCGAGGCCCGCGAAACGGCCCTTGGTCTGTTCCTGCAGTTCTTCGTAATCGGTCTTGTCGAGATAGGACGAGTGCGGGTCGAGGCTCGACACCATGCCCTTGATGGCGGCCGTGAGGAGCTTCTTGTCGTCGACCGGTTCGACGTATTCGTGCTTGATCTGACCGAAAACTTCGGCGAAAAGCCGCAATTGTTCGAGCGGCAGAGGCGAGGAAGCAGCTTGCTGTGCGGATGCGGAGATCTGCAGGGTGCCGAGTGCGCCGGCAGCAACGCCAACGGCTACCAGGCCGAAGTTTTTCAGGTTCTTTCGCATAGAGAGTGCGGTCGGAATCGGATGGGCTGCATCGTTGGTGACGGGCCAGTATACCCGCTCGCCTTGATTGGCGACTTAAACGCAACTTAAATGCCTGAGGCTTTCATCCGTTGAAGCGATGGCTCGCGCACGTTTCGACGCGATCCTGTCGATGCCGCTCGCGGTTCGTCAGCCGGGCGCCATGAACGCGGCGAGGGCGCCCGTTATGGCGCCCTCGTCAGGCCAAACACCTGCCGGACAGCCGGAATCAGCCCGCTTTGCCTTGCTTGGCGACAGCGGCCTGCGCGGCCGCGATGGCTTCCGGATCGCCCAGATAGTAGTGCTGGATGGGCTTCAGGTTTTCATCGAGTTCGTACACGAGCGGCACGCCGTTCGGGATGTTCAGCCCGACGATGTCCTGATCGGAGATGTTGTTCAGATACTTGACCAGCGCGCGGATCGAGTTGCCGTGCGCCGAAATCACGACCTGTTTGCCGGACTTGATGGCGGGTGCGATCGATTCGTTCCAGATCGGCAGGACGCGGGCGACCGTGTCTTTCAGGCATTCGGTGAGCGGCAACTGTTCGCGCGGCACCTTCGCGTAACGCGGATCGTTGTACGACGCACGCTCGTCGCCCGGTTCGAGCGCGGGCGGCGGCGTGTCGTAGCTGCGGCGCCAGACGAGCACCTGATCGTCGCCGTACTTCTTCGCGGTTTCTGCTTTGTTCAGGCCCGCGAGCGCGCCGTAGTGGCGTTCGTTCAGGCGCCACGAATGCACAACCGGGATATACATCTGATCCATCTCGTCCTGGACGTGCCACAGCGTGCGGATGGCGCGCTTCAACACCGACGTATACGCGATGTCGAACTGGTAGCCCGCCTCCTTCAGCAGCACGCCTGCCTGGCGCGCCTCACGGTTGCCCTGCTCGGTCAGGTCGACGTCGACCCAGCCGGTGAAGCGGTTTTCCTTGTTCCACGTCGATTCGCCGTGGCGGATGAGCACTAGCTTGTACATGATTTCGGTCGGTCAGTTGGAAAAGCGGTGCGCCGATCGCACCCCGTCATGCTGCCCGAACGGGCGGGGTGTCGCCATCGGCCGGACGGCAGAGGCCATCGCGGGAAACGGTTATTTTATAATGCCCCGATTGCGCCCATTTCCCTTTCTTCCTTTCCTACTAAATTTCGGCGGCCCTCGACGTGAAGTTTTTCACTGATTACACGAATATTGCACTTATCGTCATCGCGCTCGTTTCCGGCGCGCTGCTCCTTTGGCCCGCCGTCACGCGGCGCGGGCGCGGCGGCATTTCGGCCGCCGAAGCCACGACGCTCATCAACCGGCGCAACGCCGTGGTTGTCGATTTGCGGCCCGCCGCGGAATTCGCGAAGGGACATCTGCCGTCTGCACGAAATATCGAAGCCACGGAGCTTCAAGCAAAAATCGGCCAGATCGCGAAGAATAAGAGCAATCCGGTCGTGCTCGTTTGCCAAACCGGTCAAGAATCGCAGCGTGCGAGCCGCACCGTGTCCGAGGCGGGTTACGCCGAGGTCCACGTTTTGCAAGGCGGAGTGGACGCCTGGCAAAAAGCCGGCATGCCGGTGGTGAAACAAGGAGCAGTCAAGTGAAAAAAGTGGTGATGTACAGCACGGTCGTGTGCCCGTATTGCCAGATGGCCGAACGTCTTTTAAAGTCCCGCGGCGTCGAAACGATCGAGAAGATCCTGATCGATCGCGAGCCGGGCCGGCGCGAGGAAATGATGACGCGCACCGGACGGCGGACCGTGCCGCAGGTGTACATCGGCGAGACGCACGTCGGCGGCTACGACGATCTGTCCGCGCTCGATCGAAAGGGCGGCCTCGTGCCGCTGCTCGAATCGGCCTGACACATGCATACTCGCGGCGCGCGATTCGACACGAACGCGCGCCGCATACCGGATTACCTAGGAAATCAAAATGTCTGACGAGAACAACCAGCCGTTTTTCAACATCCAGCGCATCTATTTGAAGGACATGTCGCTGGAGCAGCCGAATTCGCCGGCTATCTTCCTCGAACAGGAAATGCCGTCGGTCGAAGTCGAAGTCGACGTGAAGGCCGACCGCCTCGCGGAAAGCGTCTTCGAAGTGCTGGTCACGGGCACGGTCACGGCGAAAGTCACCGACAAGGTCGCATTCCTGATCGAAGCCAAGCAGGCAGGCATCTTCGACATCCGCAACATTCCGGCGGAGCAGATCGATCCGCTCGTCGGCATCGCGTGCCCGACCATTCTGTTCCCGTACCTGCGCTCGAACATCGCCGACGCGATCACGCGCGCCGGTTTCCCGCCGATCCACCTCGCGGAGATCAACTTCCAGGCGCTGTACGAGCAGCGTATCGCCCAACTCGCGAGCGCCCAGGAAGGCGCGGCGAACGGCGCGACGCACTGACCTGACTCTGCCGGACCGGAGCCGAGCATGAAAGTAGCCGTTCTCGGCGCCGGCGCATGGGGCACCGCGCTCGCGGGCCACCTCGCGACCCGGCACGACACGAAGCTCTGGGCGCGCGACTCCGCGCTCATCGAATCACTTTCCCGCACGCACGAAAACACGCGCTATCTCGAAGGCGTGACGCTGCCGCACGCGCTCGCATTCGAGACCGATTTCGCCGCGGCGCTCGCGCATGCATCGGCGGATGAAGCGCTGTGCGTCGTCGCGACGCCGGTCGCGGGCCTGCGCGCGCTGTGCCGTTCGATGCGCGACGCCGGCGTCGTACCGGCGCATATCGTCTGGCTGTGCAAAGGCTTCGAGGCGGATACGCAGTGTCTGCCCAACGAGGTCGTCGCGGCCGAATTGCCCGAGCATCGCAGCAACGGAACGCTGTCCGGACCGAGCTTCGCGCGCGAAGTGGGACAAGGATTGCCGGTCGCGCTGACGGTCGCGAGCGCATCGGCGGAACTGGGCGCGCGCACGGTCGCGGCGTTCCATCATGGCGCGATGCGTATCTATACCGGCGACGATGTCATCGGCGTCGAAGTCGGCGGCGCGGTGAAAAACGTGCTCGCAATCGCGACGGGCATTTCCGACGGCCTCGGTCTCGGCCTGAACGCCCGCGCCGCGCTCATCACGCGCGGGCTCGCGGAGATGTCGCGCTTAGGCGTCGCGCTCGGCGGCCGCGCGGAGACTTTCACCGGGCTAACCGGCCTCGGCGATCTCATCCTCACCGCGACGGGCGATCTGTCGCGCAATCGCACTGTCGGCATGCAACTCGCCAGCGGACGCACGCTCGAGGAAATTCTCGCGGCGCTCGGCCATGTCGCGGAAGGCGTGCGATGCGCGCGCGCCGTGCTCGGGCTCGCGCATTCGCGCGGAATCGAGATGCCGATCACGCAGGCGGTATGCCGCGTGCTCTTCGATAACGTGACGCCGCGCGATGCCGTGCAGGCGCTGCTCAGTCGGGACGCAAAAGCAGAGTAATCGGAGGCGTGTGTGCGTAGGCCCCGGCTCGAAGCGCTGAAAGTCGATATCACCACGCTCGAAGTCGATGCCATCGTCAACGCGGCGAACAAATCGCTGCTCGGCGGCGGCGGAGTCGACGGGGCGATTCATCGCAAGGCCGGCAAAGGCCTGCTGCGCGAGTGCGAGACGCTCGGCGGCTGCGAAACCGGCGACGCGAAAATCACGCGCGGCTACGATCTTCCCGCGAAGCACGTCATTCATGCGGTCGGGCCGCGCTGGAGCGGCGGCAAGAAGAACGAGCCCGAATTGCTCGCGAGCTGTTACCGGCGCTCGCTCGAACTCGCTCAGGAAGCGGGCTGCGAGTCGATTGCGTTCCCGGCCATCAGTTGCGGCATCTATCACTTTCCTCACGATGAAGCCGTGAAGATCGCGGTGCGCACGGTCATCGACACCTTGCCTTCCACGCCCGCCGTTCAGCGTGTCGTCTTTGCATGCTTTCAGGACGACATGCTCGCGCTCTATCGAGCCGAACTCGAAGCGGCAAAGGCTCAAGCGCCGCCTTCGAATCCCGCCTGACGCCACGCCTCGAACGTCACGATCGCCACCGTATTGGACAAATTCAGGCTGCGATTACCCGGCCGCATCGGCAGGCGCACGCGCTGTTTCGTCGCAAAGTGCGCCAGCAGTTCGGGCGCGAGGCCGCGCGTCTCCGCGCCGAACACGAACCAGTCGCCCGGCCTGAACGCGTGATCGAAGAACGGCGTCGAGCCGCGCGTCGTGAACGCGAACATGCGCGTGGCGTCGGGTGTTTCCTTCGCGATGAAGGCATCCCAGTCCGCATGCACGTTCATTTCGGCGTACTCGTGATAGTCGAGGCCGGCGCGGCGCATCTTCGCGTCGTCGAGCGGAAAGCCGAGCGGCTCGATCAGATGCAGACGCGCGCCCGTGTTCGCGCACAGGCGGATCACGTTGCCGGTGTTCGGCGGGATTTCGGGTTCGACGAGTACGACGTTGAACATGGATTGCTTCTAATAAAGGTGATTAATCTTTAGGCGTGCGCAGCGCCACGAAATTGCTGACACGCCGCGCGCCGGCGAGCTTCAGCGTGCGAGCAAGCGCGTCGAGCGTCGCGCCCGATGTCATCACATCGTCGACGACGCCGACATGCGTGCCGCGCACATCGCCCGAGACGGCGAACGCGCTCGCAACATTGCGGCGGCGCGTTTCGCGATCGAGCCGCGATTGCGCCGACGTATGCCGGACCCGCGCGATCATCGATGCGTGGGCGGGCACGCGCATCATGCGTGCGAGCGGACGCGCGATGGCCCACGCCTGGTTGTAGCCACGCGCGATGAGCCGTTCGCGCGAGAGAGGCATCGGCACGATCACATCCGGCGCGGGCAGATCGCTGTCCTCGAAACGCGCATGCAGATGCCGCGCGAATGCCTCGCCCGCGGCGAGCCGCGCACGAAACTTCAACTCGACGGCGAGCGTGTCGAGGGGCGCGCGATAGTCGGCGAGCGCGAGCGTGTCGTTGAACGCGGGCGGCGCTTCGAGGCACGCGGCGCAGTGCACGCGCAGGTCTTCGCGCTCGCGTCGCATCGCGGACGCCGCCAACGGCAGCGCGCACGTCGCACAGCGCAAGCGCGGCTCGTTCCAGTACTGCGCGTCGCAACCATCGCACAGCAGTGCTTGCGACAAATTGCCGCATAACGCGCACTGGCTCGGCAGCGCGCACGCGACGAGCCGTTTTGCCGCCGACGCGAATCCGCGAGCGCGTGCCGTGACGGGCGTCCGGAAGGGAAGGCGAATGCTGTCGGCTTTCATGACTGCTGAATCGGAAAAATCGCGGCTCGATGCGCTAAACACGCGCATTCATTGCGCCTCACGAAGCGTTTATGCCTCGTATCAGCACTTCGCATAGGTCGTTTTCGAGACGACCGAGTATACTTCGCACTCTCCGCAAAAAGATCGACATGTCCCCGACATCCCCTAAAACTAGCCGTCCGGCCTATGATCCGCGCCGTTTGCGCGCGATCTTCGACGGTCGCGCCGCCGCCTTCGACGAGGTCGCGTTCCTGCCACGCGAGATCGCGGAGCGCATGCGCGAGCGGCTCGAATACATCAAGGTTGCGCCGATGCGCGTCCTCGATGCGGCGTGCGGCGCCGGGGCGGACCTGGCCGGTTTGCGGGAACGCTTTGCAGAGGCGTCGGTGACCGGCATCGACATCTCGTCCGCGATGCTCTCGCGCGCGCGCGCCGCCGAAGCCACGGACGCGGACAACGGCGCGGGATGGCGCCGCTTTCTTCCTTCGACGCTCGCCAAGGCGTTCGGCGCACGCGGCCCGCAACTCGCGCAGGCGGATTTTTCCGCGCTGCCGTTCGCATCGGGCGCGTTCGAACTATTGTGGTCGAATCTCGCGCTGCACTGGCATGCGCGGCCCGACCTCGTTTTTCCCGAATGGCAGCGCGTGCTCAAGGTGAACGGCTTGCTGATGTTCAGCACGTTCGGCCCCGACACGCTGCGCGAGCTTCGCGCCGCGTATCGCGAAGCGGAGCGGACGCTCGGGCTCGCGCCGCAAGCGCATACGATCGATTTCGTCGACATGCACGATCTCGGCGACATGCTCGTCGAAAGCGGCTTCGAAATTCCGGTGATGGATCAGGAAGTGCTGACGATCACGTACAAATCGCCTGAATCGCTGTTCGCGGACGTGACGCGCTGGGGCGCGTATCCGTTCGAGCGCGCGTTCGACGAAGGCCATGCGGACGCCAAGGCCGTGCGCGGCGCGGTGCATCAGGCGCTCGAAGCGCTGCGCCGCGACGACGGCACGATCCCGCTGACCTTCGAAGTGATCTACGGGCATGCGTGGAAGGCGGTGCCGCGCACGACAGCGGACGGGCACGGCATCGTCCGTCTTGAAGACATTGGACGAGGCTCGAGACCGAAACGCTGAATCGGTAAAGAGCACAGTTGTTATGTCTGAAATTTGCGCAAGAAAAGCGCGCAAAAAGGTGCGTCAAAAAGGCGCAGAAGCTTGTGGCGCTTGGCTTTGCGAGGTTACGACCCTTGCTTGTGGATGCCACCCAAGACGCCTATAATGCGTCAGTTTGTCGCCCGGACCGACACAAATTTGGGCGAAATCCGAGCAAATGTGTGTGATTGCGTGCGGATTGATGGAGGCAGCGATGCAAGCCAGCCAGACGCTGACGGAGTCCGAGCCGGTCATCAAGGACTGGCTGATGAAGCGAAACTGCTCGGTCTCGCCGCGTCAGTTCGTGGGCTTCTATGTGTCGCTTGCGCTGTTTTCGCTGGCAATCGCAACGCCGCTGTTTCTGAACGGCGCCTGGCTGGTGCTGCCGTTCACCGGAATCGAGTTGGCGGTCGTGGGCATCGCGTTTCTGATCTACGCGCGCCATGCGGTCGACTACGAACGGATCCGGCTGTATCAAAACCGGTTGTTGATCGAACAGATGAACGCCGAAGAGCTGACGCAGTTCGAGTTCAATCCGCGTTGGGTGCGGGTCGAAGCGGGCGCGACGCCGAGAGAGCCGCTCACGATCGTATCGCGCGGTCAATCGGTGAAAATCGGACAACACCTTGCACAGCATCGTCGCAAACAATTTGCTGCCGAGTTACAGGCGTCGCTGAGACGTCTATGAGAGGAGCCGGCGGGTGCGATGCCACGGGGGTCGAGGGTTTGAATGGAAAATTTGGGTAAGGATGCTATGAAAACAATCAAGCGAGCCCTCTCGGGCGTGCTGGCGGCAGGCGCACTGCTTTCCGCCGGTGCAGCCCTGGCGGTCGAAAACAGTCCAGGCGGTCCCGCTGTCAACGAGATCAACTTCCAGCAGCCTGTGACGAAGATCGCCGAGGAGCTCTACGGCCTCCATATCTTCATGCTCATCATCTGCACCGTCATCTTCATTGGCGTGTTCGGGGTGATGTTCTATTCGCTCTTCAAGCATCGCAAGTCGAAAGGCTTCAAGCCGGCCAACTTCCACGAAAGCACCACGGTCGAAATCATCTGGACGATCGTGCCGTTCATCATCGTCATTCTGATGGCGCTGCCGGCAACCAAGGCCGTCGTCGCGATGAAGGACACGTCCAACGCCGATCTCACCGTCAAGGTCACGGGCTATCAGTGGAAGTGGGGCTACGACTACGTGAAGGGTCCGGGCGAAGGCATCAGCTTCCTCTCGACGCTCTCCACGCCGCGCAGCGAAGTGAACGGTCAGAAGCCGATCTCGACGCTGTATCTGCAGGAAGTCGACAACCCGCTCGTCGTGCCGGTCGACAAGAAGATCCGCATCATCACGACGGCGAACGATGTCGTTCACTCGTGGTACGTCCCGGCATTCGGCGTGAAGCAGGATGCGATTCCGGGCTTCGTGCGCGACACGTGGTTCAAGGCCGAGAAGGTGGGCACGTATCGCGGATTCTGTACGGAACTGTGCGGCAAGGAGCACGCGTACATGCCGGTGGTCGTCGAAGTGCTGTCGGCCGATGACTACGCGAAGTGGGTCGACGGGCAAAAGAAGAAGATGGCCGCCGGCCAGGACGATCCGCTCAAGACGTACACGAAGGACGAACTGATGGCGCGCGGCCAGCAGGTTTACACGTCGAACTGCGCGGTCTGCCACCAGCCGACCGGCAAGGGCGCGGGCCAGTTCCCGGCGCTCGACGGCTCGAAGATCGCGAACGGTTCCATCGCCGAGCATCTGAATATCGTGCTGCACGGCAAGGCCGCGATGCCGCCGTGGCAAGGTGTGTTGAACGACGTCGAGATCGCGTCGGTCGTCACGTTCGAGCGTAATAGCTGGAGCAACCACACCGGCGATCTGCTGCAACCGAAGCAGGTCATCGACGCCAAGGCGGGCAAGATGCCCGAAGGCGGCGGCAATGCGGCGGCGGCATCGGCGCCGGAAGCGGCGAGCGCCGCGCCCGCGGCGGCCGAAGCGAGCGCGCCGGCTGCATCGGGTGCGCAGGCGTCGCAAGCCGCCGGTCTGCCCGCCAGCATCTATTTCGAGACGGGCAAGGATTCGCTGCCCGCCGACGCGAAGAGTGCGGTGGACGCCGCGGCGGCCTACGCAAAGGCGCATCCGGACGCGAAGATCGCGTTGTCGGGATTCACCGATGCGACCGGCAACGCCGACCAGAACGCCGATCTCGCCAAGCGCCGCGCGCAAGCCGTGCGCGACGCGCTGAAGGCAGCGGGCGTTTCGGAAGACCGCATCGTGTTGAAGAAACCGGAAACCATCACGGGCGGCGCCGATAACAAGGAAGCCCGTCGCGTGGAAATCAGTCCGGCTGCTTGACGTGCCGAGCGTGGCGCTTTCCTTCGCCGGACGGCAACGGAAAGTCCCACGCGTCATTGCCAAGTGCCCCGAGTATTCGCTTTAGGAGATGATTGTCATGTCTAGCATCGGACACGATGTAGGCGCAGGTCACGACCACGCGCACGACCATGCGCACGAGACGCCGCATGGCTGGCGCCGGTGGCTCTTCGCTACCAACCACAAGGACATCGGTACGCTGTACCTGTTGTTCTCCTTCATCATGTTCCTCTCCGGAGGCGTGATGGCGCTCGGCATCCGTGCCGAGCTGTTCGAGCCGGGCCTGCAGATCATGCGTCCCGAGTTCTTCAATCAGCTGACCACCATGCACGGCCTCATCATGGTGTTCGGCGCGATCATGCCGGCGTTCGTCGGTTTCGCGAACTGGATGGTGCCGCTGCAGATCGGCGCATCGGACATGGCGTTCGCGCGGATGAACAACTTCAGCTTCTGGCTGCTGCCGGCCGCCGCGGTGCTGCTCGTCGGCTCGTTCTTCGTGCCGGGCGGCGCAACCGCCGCGGGCTGGACGCTGTACGCGCCGCTCTCCACGCAAATGGGCCCCGGCATGGACTTCGCGATTTTCGCGGTCCACATCATGGGCGCGTCGTCGATCATGGGCGGCATCAACATCGTCGTGACGATTTTGAACATGCGCGCGCCGGGCATGACGCTCATGAAGATGCCGATGTTCGCGTGGACGTGGCTCATCACCGCGTACCTGCTGATCGCCGTGATGCCGGTCCTGGCGGGCGCGATCACGATGGTGCTGTTCGACCGTCACTTCGGCACGTCGTTCTTCAACGCGGCGGGCGGCGGCGATCCGGTGATGTACCAGCACATCTTCTGGTTCTTCGGTCACCCCGAGGTGTACATCATGATCTTGCCGGCGTTCGGGATCGTGTCGCAGGTGATTCCGGCGTTCTCGCGCAAGCCGCTGTTCGGCTATAGCTCGATGGTGTACGCGACGGCATCGATCGCGATCCTGTCGTTCATGGTGTGGGCGCACCACATGTTCGCGACCGGCATGCCGGTGACGGGCCAGCTCTTCTTCATGTACGCGACGATGCTGATCGCGGTCCCGACGGGCGTGAAGGTGTTCAACTGGGTGGCGACGATGTGGCGCGGCGCGCTGTCGTTCGAAACCCCGATGCTGTTCGCGATCGGCTTCCTGTTCGTGTTCACGATGGGCGGCTTCACGGGCCTGATCCTGTCGATGGCGCCGCTCGACATCCAGATGCACGGCACCTATTACGTGGTGGCGCACTTCCACTACGTGCTGGTGGCGGGTTCGCTCTTCGCGCTGTTCGCAGGCTGGTACTACTGGGCGCCGAAGTGGACCGGCTGGATGTACAACGAGATGCGCGGGAAGATCCACTTCTGGGCGTCGATGATCTTCTTCAACATCACGTTCTTCCCGATGCACTTCCTGGGTCTCGCCGGCATGCCGCGCCGTTATGCGGACTACCCGGCGCAGTTCACGGACTTCAACCAGGTCGCGACGATCGGCGCATTCGGCTTCGGCCTCGCACAGGTGTACTTCCTGTTCGCGGTCGCGCTGCCGACGTATCGTGGCGGCGGCGAGCTGGAGAAGGCATCCGACAAGCCGTGGGATGGCGCGGAAGGCCTCGAATGGACCGTGCCGAGCCCGGCGCCGTTCCATACGTTTGAAAATCCGCCGACGGTCGAATAAATAGCATCGAGGTTTGCAAGGCTTCCGCCACGGAAGTCTTGCAGCCGGCAAGCAAGAGAAAGCATGGCCCCGAATCCACAAAAAAGACGCACGCCCGAGGAAATACGCGCGGGTAACAAGCGGCTCGGAATCATCATGGTGTTGGTTGCCGCCGTCTTCTTTCTGGGTATCGTCGTCAGGCAATACCTGTTGTCGCGAGGGTAGGAAAGCAACGTGTCCACTCAGCAGGAAAATTCGCATGTCGACCGGTCGTTCAACCGGTCGATGCTGGTCAAGCTCTTCGTCGTCGCCGCGCTGATGTTCGGCTTCGGCTTTGCGCTCGTGCCGATGTACCGCGCGATCTGCCAGATCACCGGCATCAACAACCTCGTGCAGAAGGACGTCGGCGCGCGCGAGGCGAAGAACACGCAAGTGGACATGAGCCGCTCGATCTCGATCGAATTCGATGCGAACGCGCGCGGCCCGCTGAAGTTCAAGCCGGAGCAGAACTCGCTGGACATCCATCCCGGCGAAGTGATGACGGTCATGTACGACGTGACCAACGAGCAGAATCGCACGGTGAACGCGCAGGCGATTCCGAGCTATGCGCCGAAGCAGGCCACCGAGTATTTCAAGAAGATCGAATGCTTCTGTTTCACGCAGCAGACGCTCGCGCCGAACGAGACCAAGCGCATGCCGGTCGTGTTCGTCGTCGATCCGAAGCTGCCGAAGGATGTGAAGACGATCACGCTGTCGTACACGTTCTTCGAGCTGAACACGCCGAAGTCGGTGGCGAAGGGCTCGTGACGGCCATGAGCGCGGATACGCCGAAAAAGGGCGGTTTCTTCAAGCTCATCAAGGCGGTGTGCTGGTCGTTTTTCGGCGTGCGCCGCCGGGCCGACCTGGAGAGCGACGCCGCGCAGTTGAATCCGCTGCATCTGATCGCGGCGGGCATCATCGGGGCGGTGCTGTTCATCGTCGTGTTGTTGCTGATCGTGCGCGCGGTAGTGGGATAGACGGAAAACGCCGGGCGTCGCGCGAAGCGCTGCAGCCGGCGGCAAAAGAAAATTCAAGCAACTGGATCGAAGTGGAGAATCAACAATGAGCGGTCAAAACGAGAGCCCGTACTATTTCGTGCCGCATCCGTCGCGGCATCCGGTGATGGCTGCAACTGGCTTGCTGATCATGCTCGCCTCGCTGGCGTCGTGGGTGAACGGCCATAGCTTCGGGCCCGCCGGCACGTTTATCGGCTTGCTGTTCGTGCTGTTCGTGCTGTGGCACTGGTTCGGCGACGCCATTTCCGAATCCGAAGGCGGCATGTACGGCAAGCGTGTCGATGTGTCGTACCGCTGGAGCATGAGCTGGTTCATCTTCTCCGAAGTGATGTTCTTCGCGGCGTTCTTCGGCGCGCTGTTCTACGCGCGCGCCATCGCGATGCACGAACTCGGCAGCCTCGACTACAAGCTGATCTGGCCGGACTTCACCGCCGTGTGGCCGAACAACGGCCCCGCCGCGCTCGTGCCGCATTTCCGCGCGATGGTGCCGTGGCCCCTGCCGACCATCAACACGGCGCTTCTGCTGTCTTCCGGCGCGACGCTGACGGTGGCGCACCACGCGCTGCGCGAAGATCATCGCAAGAAGGCGATCATCTGGCTGGGCGCGACTGTTCTGCTCGGTATCATCTTCCTGTTCTGCCAGGGCTACGAGTATTTCCACGCGTACAACGAACTCAACCTGACGCTCAACTCCGGCGTGTACGGCTCGACGTTCTTCCTGCTGACGGGCTTCCACGGTTTCCACGTGTTCCTCGGCGGCACGATGCTGGCAGTGGTGATGTTCCGGCTGATTCGCGGTCACTTCACGGCGGAGCACCACTTCGCGTTCGAGGGCGCCGCGTGGTACTGGCACTTCGTCGACGTCGTGTGGCTGGGTCTGTACGTCGTCGTCTACTGGCTGTAAGGAATATCGACGCGGGCGCGCGCGATGCGCCGTCCGCGATGCAAGGCCGGCGGCGACGCCGGTCCGAGAGCATAGAAGCAGTGATCAACACGCCGCCCTCGATGTCTCAAGGGGCGGCGTTGTCGTTTGAAGAGGCGGTGCGTTTTAGCGCCGCGCGCGACAATTCGCCTCGCGGGGCGAGGCGCGCGTTGCGCGTATCGTCGCGATCAGCGTCCGATGGGAACGCCCGACGTTTGAATCCAGCCCATCCAGTGAGCGAACAGGATGAAAAGGAAGAGCGAGATGGACAGCCCGACGCGCGCGGCGAGCGACCACACCATCCGCTTCGTCCTGCCCCGGTCGGTCATCATGAAATAGAGCGCCGAGCCCAGGCTGCCGATGATAAGGATGAATGCGATAGCAACGAAGATGTGCATGAAACCAGCCAGCGATTTTGCTCAGGAACGACGGTGAGCAGTATGAATTTGGACTATCTCATTATCTCACTCGACGGAACCCGGCGTGTAGCGGCCGGCCGGATGCCGACGGTTAGGCGTTCGGCATGAAGATCCGGTTCTGGCCCGCGCTCCTGATTCTGATCGTCGTCGCGATCACGGTGCGCCTCGGCTTCTGGCAGCGCGACCGCGCGCATCAGAAGGAAGCGCTCAACGCGCAGATCGTCGCGTTCGAGAATGCGCCCGCGCGCGAAGTCGGCGTCGAGCCGATGCCGCTCAAGTCGATCGAGTTCCATCGCGTGGAGGCGCGCGGCGAGTTCATGCCGGAGCGCGTCGTGTATCTGGACAATCGTCCCTATAACGACCAGCCAGGCTTTTATGTCGTGATGCCGCTTAAACTCGAGGGCGGCGGCTATGTGCTCGTCAATCGCGGATGGCTGCCGCGCAACATGGCGGACCGCACGGGCATCGAGCCGTATGAGACGCCGAAAGGCGTCGTCGAGGTGAAGGGGATCGCGCGCGCGAATGCGTCGCAGGCGTTCGAACTGGGCAGCGGCGGATCGGCTGCGCACAAGGAGATCCGCCAGAACCTGGATATCAGATCGTACGCGGCCGAAACCGGGCTGGCGTTTCAGCCGTTCGTGATCCAGCAGACGAACGATACCGGCGACAGGCTCGTGCGCGACTGGCCCGCGCCGACGCTCGGCGTCGAGCGCAATTACGGCTACATGTTCCAGTGGTGGGGCATGGCGGCGGCGGCCATCGGGTTTGGCCTGTACGCCGCGCACCGCGCCGCGAAGAAGCGCGATGCAACCGACATAGGCGGCGAATCCGACGATGAAGCCGAGCATCACGCCTGAACACTGACGAACAGAGACACATTTTCACCGATGCAATCACAACGCTCCGCTGCCACCGACAAGACACGCACGCAGCAAGGAAACGCGAAGAAAGGCTCCTGGATCAGCGGCCGCTGGATGCTTTTGCTGCTCGCGCTCGTGTGCGCGGCGCCGGTGATCGCGTCGTATCTGATGTACTACGTGTTCAAGCCCGCGGGCGGCACATCGAGCTACGGCACGCTGATCGATCCGCAGCGCCCGATTCCGGCGCAGCTCGTCGTCACCGATGAAAAAGGGCAGACCCTGCCGTTCAAGTCGCTCGAAGGCAAATGGCTGATGATCACCGTCAACGGCAGCGACTGCGACGAGCAATGCGCGACGCGCCTCTATTTCATGCGACAAGTGCGCGTGTTGCAGAACGCCGAGCGCGAGCGCGTCGTGAACGTGTGGCTGCGCACCGATGACAAGCCGGTCGCCGACGTCATCAAGTCCGCGTATCCGCAGCCGGACACGCGCATGCTCGTCGCCGACGAGAAGGCGATCGCGGCGTGGCTGCCGGTGAATGACGGCACAAAGCTCACGGATCACATCTTTCTCGTCGATCCGAACGGCAATCTGATGATGCGCTTCCCGAAAAATCCCGATCCGAAGAAGATCAACGGGGATGTGGCAAAGCTCCTGAAGTGGTCGCGCATCGGCTAAAGCGCGGCTAAAACGCGGCTAATACGCGGTTTGAAGGTTAAACATGAGTTATGTATTGCAACTGGGCCTGATCGGCATCTGCATCGCGCTGCTGCCGCTCTCGTACGTATGGGTGAAGGCCGATGACGACAAGTTCAGGAAACTCGTCTGGCTGACCACTTTCCTGACGCTCGATCTCATCATGTTCGGCGGCTTCACGCGTCTGACCGATTCCGGCCTCGGCTGCCCGGACTGGCCCGGCTGCTACGGCACGTCGTCGCCGTTCATCGCCCATGCGCAGATTTCAGCCGCGTATCAGGCGATGCCGACCGGTCCCGTCAGCATGGTGAAGGCGTGGATCGAGATGCTGCATCGCTATTTCGCGATGGCGATCGGCGTGCTCATCATCGCGCAGGTGATCATCGCGTGGACGGCGCGCATCAAGAAGCGTCCGCTGCACGTGTCGCCGTGGTGGCCGACGGGCATTCTGCTGCTTATCCTGCTGCAAGGCGCGTTCGGCGCGTGGACCGTCACACTGAAGCTGCAACCGGTGATCGTCACGACGCACCTGCTGCTCGGACTCGCGCTGCTCGGCGTGCTCGGCTGGCTGGCGGCGCGCATGACGCCGATTCCATCGCTCGACTCGGTTTCGAATGCCGCCGCCGCGCGCTGGATGCCGGCCGCGGCATTCGGCTTGCTGGTGCTCGTCGTGCAGATCGCGCTCGGCGGCTGGGTCAGCACGAATTACGCGGTGCTCGCGTGCACGGACTTTCCGCTGTGCAACGGCCAGTGGGTTCCGCCAATGAATTTTGAGCACGGCTTTCATCTCTGGCGCGCGCTCGGCATGACCGGCGACGGTGACGTGATCTCGCAGGACGCGTTGGTGGCGATTCACTGGACGCATCGCACGTTCGCGGTCGTCGTCGTGATTTATCTGCTGTGGCTCGCGCTGAGACTGCGACGTTTCGAATCGCTGCGAAAGCCCGCAAACGGCGTATTGTTGATGATCGTCCTTCAGTTCCTGACGGGCATGTCGAACATCGTGCTGCAGTGGCCGTTGCCGGTCGCGGTGGCGCACAACGGCGGAGCCGCGATCCTGTTGCTGCTACTCGTTATGCTAAACTTTCGAATCTCTTCCAGCCGTCCCGGCCGCGCCGCAGTTCCCGCGCGCGACGTCGTTTCAGCGTGACTCCACATCATGGATAGCACGACACTCAACTCCCCACTCGGCAGCCGCGCATCGCAGTATCTCGCGCTGACCAAGCCGCGCGTCACGCAGCTCGCCGTTTTCTGTGCCGTCATCGGCATGTTTCTGTCCACGCCCGGCATGGTGCCGTGGGACAAGCTGATCGGCGGCGCCGTCGGCATCTGGTTGCTGGCCGGCGCGGCATTTGCAATCAATTGTCTCGTCGAGCAAAAAGTCGATGCAAAAATGCGCCGCACCGCGTGGCGACCGTCCGCGCGCGGCCAGATCACGTCCACGCAGATTTTGACGTTCTCCGCGTTGCTCGGCGGCATCGGCATGTGGACGCTCTACACGTTCACCAATCCGCTCACGATGTGGCTCACCATTGCCACGTTCGTCGGCTACGCGGTCATCTACACGCTGCTGCTCAAGCCTTACACGCCGCAGAACATCGTGATCGGCGGTGCGTCGGGCGCAATGCCGCCGGCGCTCGGATGGGCCGCGGTCACGGGACACGTGCCCGGCGACGCATGGATTCTCGTGCTGATCATCTTCGTGTGGACGCCGCCGCATTTCTGGGCGCTCGCGCTGTATCGCCGCAAGGATTACGAGAACGCCGGCCTGCCGATGTTGCCGATCACCCACGGCGAGAAGTACACGCTGCTCAACATCTTCCTCTACACCCTCGTGCTGTTCGCCGTGACGCTGATGCCGTATATCTCCGGCATGAGCGGCGTCGTGTATC
This sequence comes from Caballeronia sp. ATUFL_F2_KS9A, assembly GCF_023630765.1. Classification (NCBI taxonomy): domain Bacteria; kingdom Pseudomonadati; phylum Pseudomonadota; class Betaproteobacteria; order Burkholderiales; family Burkholderiaceae; genus Caballeronia; species Caballeronia sp. ATUFL_F2_KS9A. Next base: position 147,924 of record NZ_JALQEK010000001.1, read on the forward strand.
TGGCGAGCGCGATCGCCCTCGGCGCGGGTTTCATCGGCTACGCGTGGAAGATGTATCGCGACTATTCCGATGCGCTCGCGCGCAAGACCTTCCGCTATTCGATCGTGTACCTGTCGCTGCTGTTCGGCGCGCTGCTCGTCGATCACTACGTGCGTACGGTGATCGGCGCATGACGGCCATTCTTCGTCGCATCTTCGCGCTGCTGTTTTTCGCGGCGCTGCTTTCGGCGTGCGAGAAAGCCCCGGATTTCAAGAATCTCGACATCACCGGGAACAAGCAATTCGGCAGCGATTTCGCCTTGCCCGATACGCACGGCAAGACGCGCACGCTCGCGGACTTCAAGGGCAAGGCCGTGGTGCTGTTCTTCGGCTATACGCATTGCCCCGACGTGTGCCCGACGACGCTCGCCGAGCTCTCCCAAGCGATGCAGCAACTCGGCGACAAAGCGAAAGACGTGCAGGTGCTGATGGTCACCGTCGACCCGGCGCGCGACACGCCCGATCTGCTCGGTCAGTACGTGGCGGCGTTCAACTCGTCGTATGTCGGTCTGCGGCCCGCCGACGATGCGCAACTCGCGAAGCTCGCCAAGGACTTCCGCGTCTACTATGCGAAGTCGCAGGGCAAGACGCCCGACGACTACACGATGGATCACACCGCCGCGAGCTACGTGTTCGACAAGGACGGCAAGCTGCGTCTCTTCGCGCGCGACGGGCAGGGCGTCGAGCCGTGGGTTCACGACCTGAAGATCTTGATCGACTGATCGCGAAAGTGGCCCGAACGGGCCACTTTTCTTTTTCAGCCGTCCAGCGACGGCTCAGGCAGATTCAGACCCGGCGCGAGCCGCGTCGCCTTGAATTCGATGATGTCGTAGTGCGCGAGCCCTTGCTGCGCGAACGGATCCTCCGCGACGATCGCATCTAGCCGATCGCGCTCGATGCCTGACGCCACGATGACGCCGCCATCCCGCGGCACCTTCGGTCCCGCCATCACGAAGACGCCCGCCGCGAAATAGCGCTCGAGATAGGCGCGATGCGCGTCGAGCGCGTCGTCGATCTCGGCAAGCGCGCCTGTGTAGCGAAGATTGATGACGTACATGGTGAGATGCGCCTCCGGCTCGCGAGATTTGTGATGTTCTGTTGTCGATTCTAGCCGTACCCCGTGGCAGCGGATATTCACATGAGCAATCTGTATTTCACGTCGCACCAATGCTGTGCGAACATCCGTCACCCGGTCTGATCATCGATCGGAGACGAATCAGGCAATCCAGCAAGCACGCATCATCGAAACAGGAACACCATGCAGCGCAGAAATTTGCTTAAAGCCATTACCGCAGTCGCGGCCTCCGCCGCGTTGTTCACGAGCCTCGCCGCTCACGCCGACGACAAGGTGATCAAGGTCGGCACCATCAGCGGCCCGGACGCGCAAATCTGGCAAGTCGTGCAGAAGGTCGCGAAGCGCGAAGGGCTCAACGTGAAAGTGATCGAGTTCAACGACTACGTGCAGCCGAACGCAGCGCTCGACGCCGGCGATCTCGACGCAAACAGTTTCCAGCATCAGCCGTATCTCGACAGTCAGATCAAGCAGCGCGGCTACAAGATCGTCAACGCGGGGCTGACGTATATCTCGCCGCTCGGGGTCTATTCGAAGAAACTGAAGTCGCTCAAGGATCTCCCGCAAGGCGCGAAGGTCGCGGTGCCGAACGATCCGTCGAACGAGAATCGCGCGCTGTTGCTGCTGCAAGCGCAAGGCGTCATCAAGCTGAAGGCGGGCGCGGGCGCGAACGGCAACAACGCGACGGCGCTCGACGTGGCGGAGAATCCGAAGAAGATCAAGCTCGTCGAACTCGACGCCGCGCAATTGCCGCGCACGCTCGCCGACGTCGATGCCGCCGCGATCAACACGAACTTCGCGCTTGCCGCGGGCCTGCAGCCGACGAAGGACGCAATCGCGCTCGAAGACGTGCATAGCCCGTACGCGAACCTGATCGCGGTGCGCGCGAAGGACAAGGATCAGCCGTGGGTGAAGAAGCTGGTTGCGGCTTACCAGTCGGAAGATGTCCGCCAGTTCCTGAAGAGCGAGTTCAAAGGCTCGGTCGTGCCTTCGTTCTGAATGTCATCGCTTGAGTTTCGAAACGGCGTCCTGCGGGACGCCGTTTTCCTTGGCGCAATCAGTCGACGCAAATCTGCTGCAACTGCCGCTGCCAAAGAATGCCCGTGCTCCCCTCCTGCACCGGCGTGAAACCGGTTCGCATGAAGAGTCCGCAGAAATCTTCGTAGGGCTCGTCCAGCCGGCAGATCACCTGTTCGTAGCGAGCGCCGTGCGCGAAGTTCGTGCACGCCGCGACGAGCCGCTCGCCGAGTCCGCGACGCCGCGCGCCCGGTTCGACGAACAACATGTCGATGCGTGCGCGGCTTTCGGAGTCCGCAGTAAGTATCGCGGCACCGACGCGCGTCGCGTTGTTCTGCTCCGCCACCCAACACGCGATGCGCGGGGTGTTCGCCTGCATCTCCGCGAGAAAGTTCGCGACCATGTTCGCCGCCCATGCCTCGCTGACCAGCTTCGGCCGCTCGCCGCTATATAGATGCGCCTGGCGCTCGATCATCCAGCCGAAGTCTCCGGCGCGCGGGCCGCGCAGTCGCGTTTCTCCTTCGGCGTTCGGCGGCGAGAGCAGACGCTCGACGTCCGCCATTGCCGTGCAGAGCTGATCGATTTCGGCAGCGGTCAGCCGCTTGAGCAGCGCGGCGGCCTCGGCCGATACGTGCAGATCGATCTCATCGACCTGGGCTTTCGCTTCGGGCGTGATATGAAGCAGATGCGCTCTGCCGTCCGATTCGTTCTTTCGCCGTACCACGAGGCCGTTCTTCTGGAAATTGTTGATCAGGCGACTGAGATAGCCCGTATCAAGTCCAAGGTTGCGCGATAAATCGGCCGCCGTGGCAGCCCGGTCGTGCGCCAACTCATGCAGGATGCGAACTTCAGTTAACGAAAAGCAGCTTTTATGGAGCCGCTCGTGGAGTGCGCCGGTATGGCGTGCATAAAAACGGTTGAAACGGCGCACCGCTTCGACGGCCCGGCTCGGATCGGAACTGCCCATCGCTTTAGTCTCTCGTTTTGTTGAAATTAATTGTGAATCCGAATTAATACATGCATTGTGCCAAAGAAGAACGACCGTGCGAATACGAAAATGCCCGAAAATTGGGTTATCAGGCAATTAAGGAACCAATTCGGCAAGTGGACTACGTGTACGGGTAAGTCCCAATAGCAGACATGTTCCGAATCGAGCCGCTAAACATTTTTTAACTCATTGATTTAGCGAGAAATTTGACGTTCGTCCTGAGACGCCGCTTTAGCGTTGACTGGTATTATGTTGGTTATATAATGGGCTCCACTTCTGAGGTGAGAGCTTTCGATGGAGCATCGCTGGCAGGACCTGACACCCGACGCGCGGAGCGACACGCCGCTCTATCTTCAGTTGGCGTCGCGCCTCGCCACGGCGATCCACGCGGGCAACTGGTCGGCTGGCGAGGCGCTGCCGTCCGAGCGCACGTTGTCGGAAGGTGTGGGCGTGTCGCGGATCACCGCGAGAAAGGCCATCGCGCTGCTGGTCGAGCAAGGCCTGATCCGGCGCGTACGAGGCGCGGGCAGTTTCATCACGCCGCGCGTCGAAGATCCGCTTTCCCGTCTCACCGGTTTCACGCGAAAGATGGAGCAGCGCGGCTTCACGCCCGATTCGATCTGGCTAGAACGCGGACTGCGCGCAGCGAATCGCGATGAAACCGTGCGCCTCGGTCTGGCGCCGGGCGCGGCTGTTGCAAGCCTGAAGCGGTTGCGGCGCGCGGACGGCATCGTGATGGCGGTCGAGCATTCAACGTTGCCGGTCGCCGCGGTGCCCGATCCACTCGCGATCGGCGCTTCGCTCTACCGGTATCTGGAGGCGCGCGGGCTGTCGGTGGTGCGCGCGTTGCAGCACTTTCGCGCGGTGAACGCCGGCGCGGAGATCGCGCGGCTCATGGGCGTCGCGCCGCGTGCAGCGCTGCTCGTGATCACGCGCATCGGCTATTCGGCGGATCAACGCGCGATCGAATTGACGGACACCTACTGTCGCGACGACTACTACGACTTCGTCGCGGAACTGCATCGATAAGCGTCGGCACAGACGCGCTTAATCCGGACGCATCAAGAGAGCAAACAGAGAACGAGAGGACCCAAGGACGCCGTTCGCTTCTTTCGCGACGAAAGCCTGCTCGCAGCACGGCGCGGACGGCACTGAACCTCATCCATGCATCGCGTACTTCCAGAGAAATTCATGCTGAAAGGAAACATACTCACGACCGATGGCTGGATCCACGGCACGGTCCGCTTCGAGAACGGCCGCGTGACGGCGCTCGAAGGACATATCGCCGATCCGCTCGCCAACGACGCGCCCTACATCCTGCCGGGCTTTATCGATCTGCACGTTCACGGCGGCGGCGGGCGCGACATCATGGAAGGCGGCGACGCGGCGGACACCGTTGCCCGCCAGCACGCGCAGCACGGCACGACGAGCCTGCTCGCCACCACGATGACCGCGCCGCGCGACGAACTCATGAGCGTCGTCGCGGGTCTCGGCGAACAGGCCAAACACCGCGCGGCGGGCGGCGCGCGCATGCTCGGCGTGCACCTGGAAGGTCCGTACATCAATCCCGGCAAGCTCGGCGCGCAGCCGGACGCGGCCGCCGTCGCGGTGCGCGACGAAGTGCTGAAGTATCTCGATCTCGCGCCGATCCGCGTCGTCACGATCGCGCCGGAAATCTCCGGTCATCTCGACATTATTTCGGACCTCGCGGCGCGCGGCGTGCGTGTGCAGCTCGGCCATTCGCTCGGCACATACGACGACGCCGTGAACGCGCTCAAGCACGGCGCGCGCGGCTTCACACATCTGTTCAACGCAATGTCGCCGCTGCATCACCGTGACCCGGGCATGGTCGGCGCGGCGCTCGCGCATGCCGAATACGCGGAACTGATTCCTGATCTGCTGCACGTTCATCCGGGCGCGATTCGGGCCGCGATGCGCGCGATTCCGCGTCTCTACGTCGTGACCGACAGCACCTCGGCGGCCGGTATGCCCGACGGCGAATATCGCCTCGGCAGCCAGCACGTCACCAAATGCATGGGCGGCGTGCGCCTCGCGGACGGCACGCTCGCCGGCAGCACCCTGACGATGGATCAGGCGCTGCGCAATCTCGTCTCGCTGGGCATTCCGCTCGCGGACGTCTCGAATCGCCTGTCGCGTTTCCCCGCCGACTATCTCGGACTCGAAGACCGCGGCCGCATCGCGCGCGGCGCTTGGGCCGATCTCGTCGTGCTCGACCGGGAGCACGCGCTGACCGCCACGTACGTCGAAGGAGAATCAATTGTCGAATATGCTTAATGAGGCGCTCGAGTCCGCCGACGTCGTCGCGGCCCAGCTCGCCGATACCTCGCGCATCGAAGAACTCGCGGAAAAGCTCAAGGAACAGCCGCGCAATGTCGCGCTCACGGTCGCGCGTGGCAGTTCCGACCACGCCGCCAGTTATTTCGCAAGCCTGACGATGAGCCGCATCGGCGTGCCGGTCGCATCGCTGCCGATGTCCGTCGCGACGTTGCAGCAGGCGCCGCTGCGTGTCTCGGGCCAACTGGCCGTCGCGTTCTCGCAGTCGGGCAAGAGCCCCGATCTCGTCGGCACCATGCAGGCGCTGCGCGACGCGGGGGCGTTCACCGTCGCGGCCGTCAACGTCTCCGGTTCGCCGCTCGAAAGCGCGTGCGAATACTTCCTGCCGCTGCTCGCCGGTCCCGAATTGTCGGTTGCCGCGACCAAGAGCTATATCGCGATGCTGTCGCTTTCCGCGATCGTGATCGCGCACGTTCAGCGCGACGTCGAATTGCTGAAGGCGCTCGATTCGCTGCCCGAGAAGCTGCGCGCCGCCGGCAAGCTCGACTGGACGCGCGCCGTCGACGAACTGAAGAGCGTCGATCGCATGATCGTGATCGGGCGCGGCCTCGGCCTCGCCATCGCGCAGGAAGCCGCGCTCAAGCTGAAGGAAACGTCGGGCATTCAGGCCGAAGCGTTTTCCAGCGCAGAAGTGCGTCACGGTCCGATGGAGATCATCGACCGCGACTATCCGCTGCTCGTGTTCGCGCCGCGCGGGCCGGAGCAGGCGGGTCTCATCCAGCTTGCCGCCGATATGCGTGCCCGCGGCGCGCGCGTGCTGCTCGCAGCCCCAGCCGACGTCGCCGAAGCCGAACTGCCGCTCGTCACCACGGACCATCCTGCGCTCGATCCGATCGCCGCGATTCTTTCGTTCTACGTGATGGCCGCGGGTCTGGCCGCCGCGCGCGGGCGCAATCCCGACGCGCCGCGCCACCTGAACAAGGTCACCGAAACCCATTGAGTGAGATAGCCGATGCGCCGTGCCGAGGAGTCACTGTTGAACCATTCCATCGATAACCCGAACGACGTCGTGCTGCTCGCGCCGTTCACCGGTCCCGTCGTGCCGCTCGCCGACGTGCCGGATCCCGTGTTCGCCGAGGGCATGTTCGGCGACGGCATCGGCATCGATCCGCTCGATAACGTGCTCGTCTCGCCCTGCGACGGCACCATCACGCATCTGGCGCGCACGCATCACGCCGTGACGCTGCGCACGAAGGAAGGCGCCGAGATTCTCGTGCATATCGGCATCGACACGGTCGAGCTGGGCGGCAAGGGCTTCACGCCGAAGATCCAGCAAGGCGCGACGGTGCGCGCGGGCGAGCCGCTGATCGAGTTCGATGCGGATTTCGTCGCGCAGCACGCGCCGAGCCTCGTTTCGGTAATCGCGATCGCCAACGGCGATGCCTTCGATGTCATCGATCGCGCCGGCCGCGGCGTGCTGAAAGCGGGCTCGCGCCTGCTGGTTCTGCGCGCCAAGGACGGCGAGAAAGCCGAGACGGCGCGCGCGGGCGCGGTCGTTCTCGACGAAGCGCGCCGCAGCCTGACGCTCTCCCATGCGGGCGGCCTCCATGCGCGTCCGGCGGCGCGGGCACGCGAAGCTTCCCGCGGTTTCGACGCGAAGGTCGAAGTGCGCTACGAAGGCAAGAAGGCGCCGGTGGAAAGCGTCGTCGGCCTGCTCGGCCTCGGTGCGGGCGAGGGCGCGACCATCGAGCTCGTCGGCATCGGCGTGCAGGCGCAACAGGCGGTCGAAGCGGTCGCGGTGGAATTGCTGCGCGCGGCGCAAGGCGAAGTCGAAGAATCGCCCGCGCGCGAGAAGTCGCCCGCGCCGGTCGTGCAAGCCACGCGAACGGGCGAGCCGTTGCCGCCGAACACGCTCGCGGGCGTGTGCGCGGCGCCGGGCATCGCGATCGGCAAGCTGGTGCGCTGGGACGATCAGGAAATCGTGCCGCCGGAACAGGCGAGCGGCGCATCGGCGGCGGAAAGCCGCGCGCTCGATAAAGCCATCGCCCAGGTCGATGCCGAACTCGGCGAAACCGTGCGTACCGCGTCGCAGCGCGGCGCGGTCGGCGAAGCGGGCATTTTCGCGGTGCATCGCGTGCTGCTCGAAGATCCGACGCTTCTCGACGCCGCGCGCGATCTCATCAGCCTCGGCAAGAGCGCGGGCTTCGCATGGCGCGAGGCGATCCGCGCGCAGATCGCGCTGCTCTCGAACGTGCAGGACGAACTGCTCGCCGAGCGCGCGGCCGATCTTCGCGACATCGAAAAGCGCGTGTTGCGCGCGCTCGGCCTCAACAACACGGCGGCGCTCGAGTTGCCTCAGGAAGCCGTGCTCGCCGCCACGGAATTCACGCCGTCCGATCTGTCGTCGCTCGACCGCACGCGCGTCACCGCGCTCGTGATGGCGCGCGGCGGCGCGACCTCGCACGCGGCGATCATCGCGCGGCAGATCGGCATTCCGGCGCTCGTCGCGATCGGCGATGCGCTGCACGCGATTCCCGAAGGCACGCAAGTCGTCGTCGATGCATCGGCGGGACGCATCGAGCATGCGCCGACCGCGCTCGACGTCGAGCGCGCACGCAACGAGCGCGAGCGGCTCGCGGGCGTGCGTGAAGCGAACCGCAAGCTGTCGCGCGAAGCGGCATCGACGAAGGATGGCCGCGCGATCGAAGTCGCCGCGAACATCGCGACGCTCGACGACGCCAAAGCCGCCGTCGAAAACGGCGCCGATGCGGTCGGCCTGTTGCGCACCGAACTGCTGTTCATTCATCGCCAGTCGGCGCCGACGGTCGCGGAGCACGCGCAAAGCTATCAGGGCATCGTCGATGCCTTGCAGGGCCGCACCGCGATCATCCGCACGCTCGATGTCGGCGCGGACAAGGAAGTCGATTATCTGACGCTGCCGCCCGAGGAAAATCCGGCGCTCGGGCTGCGCGGCATCCGGCTCGCGCAAGTGCGCCCCGATCTGCTCGATGACCAGTTGCGCGGCCTGCTCGCCGTGAAGCCGGCGGGCGCGCTGCGAATCCTGTTGCCGATGGTCACCGATTCCGGCGAACTGCAGCGCTTGCGTGCGCGCATCGACGAACTGGCGCGCGAAGCGGGCCGCACCGATCCGGTCGAAGTGGGCGTGATGATCGAAGTGCCGTCGGCGGCGCTGCTTGCCGACCAACTGGCGAAATACGCGGATTTCCTCTCGATCGGCACCAACGATCTCACGCAGTACACGCTCGCGATGGACCGTTGCCAGCCCGATCTCGCCGCGCAATCCGACGGCCTGCATCCGGCCGTGCTGCGTCTCATCAAGGCGGCGGTGCAGGGCGCGGAGAAGCACGGCAAGTGGGTCGGCGTGTGCGGCGCGCTCGGCGGCGATCCCGTCGCGGCGCCCTTGCTCATCGGACTCGGCGTGACGGAATTGTCGGTCGATCCGGTGTCGGTGCCCGGCATCAAGGCGCGCGTGCGCGATCTCGATTACCAACTGTGCCGTCAGCGCGCCGAGGATTGCCTCGCGCTCGAATCGGCTCAGGCAGTAAGAGCGGCAAGCCGCGAAATCTGGCCGCAGGACTGAACGTCTTCCCTGCAGCCAGCTTCACGGATGCCTTTTCAGCAATCCCCGAAGCAGCAAAGACAAGACCTATATTTTTTGGAGAACCCGATGGACGCCAACCCGTTTGCAAAGATGCAGCGACTAGGCCGCGCGCTGATGCTGCCGATCGCCGTACTACCGGTGGCCGGCCTGCTTTTGCGTCTCGGCCAGCCCGATGTCTTCAACATCAAGATGATCGCCGACGCCGGCGACGCGATCTTCACCAATCTGCCGCTCTTGTTCGCGATCGGCGTGGCGGTGGGCTTCGCGAAGGACAACAACGGCACGGCGGGTCTCGCCGGCGCGATCGGCTACCTCATCGAAGTGGCCGTGATGAAGGACATCAACGACAAGCTCAACATGGGCGTGCTGTCGGGGATCATCGCCGGTATGGTGGCCGGCTATCTGTATAACCGATACAAGGACATCAAGCTGCCCGAGTATCTGGCATTCTTCGGCGGCAAGCGCTTCGTGCCGATCGTGACAGGCGTCGCGTGTCTGGTGCTCGGCATCGTCTTCGGCTACATCTGGCAGCCGGTGCAGGCGGCCATCGACGGCGCGGGCAACTGGCTGACGACCGCCGGCGCGCTCGGCACCTTCGTGTTCGGCGTGCTGAACCGCATCCTGCTGGTTACGGGTCTGCATCACATCATCAACTCGCTCGCGTGGTTCGTGTTCGGCTCGTTCACGCCGCCCGACGGCGGCGCGATCGTGCACGGCGACCTGCATCGCTTCTTCGCGGGCGACAAGACGGCGGGCGGCTTCATGACGGGCTTCTTCCCGGTGATGATGTTCGGTCTCCCGGCCGCGTGCCTCGCGATGTTCCATGAAGCGCCGAAGGAGCGCCGCGCGATCGTCGGCGGCCTGCTGTTCTCCATGGCCCTGACCGCATTCCTGACGGGCGTGACCGAGCCGATCGAATACTCGTTCATGTTCCTGGCTCCGGTGCTCTACGGCATCCACGCAGTGCTGACGGGCCTGTCGCTCGCCATCTGCTCGGCGCTCGGCATCCATCTGGGCTTCACGTTCTCGGCGGGCGCGATCGACTACGTGCTGAACTACGGTCTGTCGCAGCGCGGCTGGCTGGCGCTCGTGGTCGGTGCGGTGTACTTCGTCATCTATTACGGCCTGTTCCGCTTCTTTATCCGCAAGTTCAACATGGCGACGCCGGGCCGCGAGCCGGCCACGACCGACGCCGAAACCGACGTGGCCCAAACCGTCGATGGCGGCCTGATTCCGCCCGTGCCCGGCGCGGCAGCAGCCGTGTCGAACACGCGCGCTGCGAAGTACGTCGCGGCGCTCGGCGGCGCATCCAATCTGACGCTCGTCGATGCCTGCACGACGCGTCTGCGTCTGTCGGTCGTCGATTCGGAGAAGGTGTCGGAGCCGCAGTTGAAGAGCATCGGCGCGCGCGGCGTGTTGAAGCGCGGCGCGACCAACGTCCAGGTGATCATCGGGCCGGAAGCCGATCTGATCGCCGATGAAATCCGCAGCGAACTCGAGCATTCGTCGACGCGCGGCGCAACGCCCGCATCGTCGACGCCGGCGCAACCGGTCGCGGCAGCGGTGAGCGGCGACCAGACGCCCGGCCCGCTCGATCCGGACCCGTTCCGCTGGCTCGCGGTGTTCGGCGGCGCGACCAACGTGGTATCGCTCGACGCGGTTGCGCAGACGCGCCTGCGCGTGGTCGTGCGCGATCCGTCGTCGGTGGATCGTCAGCGTTTGTCGTCGCTGGATGTGGCGTGGGTGTCGGCGGATACGTTCCACATCGTCGTGGGCGCGGCGGCGCAGCGCTATGCGGCGCAACTGTCCACGCGCTTGTCCGGCAACGGCGGCGGCGCTGCACCGATGCCTGCCTGAGGCGATAATCGAAGCTCGATAACAAACGGCGCCCGCGGGCGCCGTTTGTGTTTTCAGCGAAGTGCCAAAGAAAAAGCCCGCCGTCTCGTCGACGGCGGGCTTTGCAATTTCTGCAATGGCACAGTCAATTGTTACGCGTAGTCATGCAACGCCGAGCGCATCTTCTTCATCGCGCTCGCCTCGATCTGGCGAATGCGCTCCGCTGAGACGCCGAACTCGTCGGCCAGTTCATGCAGCGTCTTGCCGCCCGAGCCGTCGTCCTGCACGTCGAGCCAGCGCGCCTTGATGATGCGGCGGCTGCGTTCGTCGAGCGATTCGAGTGCATCGGCGAGGCCGTCGCTTTGCAGCCTGTCGTGCTGCCGCGCGGCGATGACGTTAGTCGGCTCGTTGTGCGAGTCGGCCAGATAGGCGATGGGCGCGTACGCTTCCTCGCCATCCTCGACCTGGCCTTCGAGCGCGATATCGCCGCCCGACAAGCGCGTTTCCATCTCCGCGACTTCCTCGCGCTTTACGTTCAGCTCGCTCGCGAGACCTTCGATCTCGTCCGGCGTGAACGCCGAATGGCTGGTCTTGTGACTGCGCAGATTGAAGAACAGCTTGCGCTGCGCCTTGGTCGTCGCGACCTTCACCATGCGCCAGTTGCGCAGGATGTACTCGTGAATCTCGGCCTTGATCCAGTGCATCGCATACGACACCAGGCGCACGTTTTGCTCTGGGTCGAAGCGCTTCACCGCTTTCATCAGACCGATGTTGCCTTCCTGGATCAGGTCGGCGTGCGGCAAGCCGTAACCGAGATAGTTACGGGCGATCGACACGACGAGGCGCAGGTGCGAAAGCACCAGCTGGCGCGCGGCGTTCAGGTTGCCCTGCTCGCGGAATTCGGTGGCGTACTGGCGTTCCTCCGCCTGCGAAAGCATCGGAATACGGTTCACTGCTTGTATGTATGAATCGATGTTGCCGATCTGGCCGGTCAGCATCGACGACTGTGCGTACGTCAGCGCGCCTGCCGAAGATGCCTTGGCAGGTGCCGAGCTCACAACATTCGGAAGGGTCATCGCATTGGTCACGCTCATAAGCTCCTTATCAACAATTCACGTGCCGCTTAACGACCGCGGCAAGTCAGACACGATATTAGCACTCCAGTCCATCGAGTGCTAAGTGTTAGAGCAGAGGGGAATGTGGGAGTTCCCACAAAAACTATCGAATTTGCGGGTCCAATAGGACGGACTGTTGCGCGAGCAGCGGAAGAAACTACCGGAGGCTGAAACGTTTTCGCATGATTTACCTTACTTGCCCACTGTCGCGATCAGAAATTCTACAAACGGGGGCGCGCTGATGCGATTTCTGCAAATGTTTTAAAACGTCACTAGAATCGCCAAGCGACAGCAATTTACGAAACACACCCGCTATCCGAGCAAATTGGGGTGCAAATGCATAAAAACAAGAGTTCGTGGCCCCGCCCGCTAGCGCGCGTGGCGGTTTGTACTGCATTGGGTCTCGCGTCGGCGGCGGCTCATGCCGACCGATTCGGTGTCCAGATCGCCGGCGGCGTCGCCGACCACGACATCAAGAAGGCCGATCTCGGCCTGTCCTGGGATCCGGGCCTCACCTGGTGGGAGATCGGCGGTTTTCACTTCACGCTCATCGGCGAAGGTCACGTGTCCTACTGGCACACGACCGAGGACAACGCCGTGCATCCGAACATATGGGAATTCGGCATTACGCCAGTGCTGCGCTTCGTGAAGAGCTCGGGCTACTTCCGGCCGTTCATCGAGGCGGGCGTCGGCGTGCGGCTGCTCTCGCACACGCGCATCACCGAGGATTTCAGCGTCGGGTCGGCGTTCCAGTTCGCGGACATGGTGGGCGTCGGCATGATCTTCGGGTCGAAGCAGAGCTATCAAGCGGGATTTCGCTTTCAGCATCTGTCGAACGGCGGTATCAAAGAGCCGAATCCTGGTATAAATTTCAGCCAGCTATATCTGCAATACAACTTCTGACGAGGCGCCGGCGCATCGGTTCCTCGACACAAGGGGAATCGACAGATGCCGGCAAAAACCATTGAGGCCATCCGCGGCCTCGAGCGCGATCGCTTCCGTGCCATGGTCGAGGGCGACGGCCCGGCGCTGGACGCGCTGCTGGCCGAGAACGTCAGCTACGTCCACACGAACGGCAAGCGGGAGACGAAGCGCCAGTTCATCGACGCGATCACCGCGGGCCGCCGCCGCTATCGGCAGATCGAAATTCAGTCGCAGGATGTGCTGCCCGCCGGCCGCGATACGTGCCTCGTGTCGGGCCGTGCGCTGATCGAGATGGAATCGAAGAACGGCGCGCTGCTGTTTCCGATCGCCTACACCGCCGTCCATGTGCAGACCGAAGGCCAATGGCAGCTGCTCGCCCTGCAGGCGACGCGCGTGGCGCTCGAATAGCCACGCGCGCCGCCCATCACGCTTCCACGGCTTCGTCTTGCCGCAGGTTGTCCACGACGCGCCCGGAGCGGTTGACCGCGCTCACGACGGCATCGGCGACCGCGAGCGCCGGATTCGCATGCACCGCGACGCCGAAGCGCGTCGGCCCGTCTCCGACACGACAGCCGACGAACGCCGCCGTGTCGCCGTTCGCCGTCGCGGACGTCTCGAACCAGTTCACGCTCGCGTCCACGCCGAGCGCGGCGGCGACCGCCTGCGCGTGAGCGTCGCCGCTCGTCGCAGCCACTACGGCCGGTAATGCGACGCGCCTTTCGAATACCGTAAGCGTCGAAACGTCGATGCGCGATACCGGCCCGCCCGCATCGAAATACTCGCGCTTGAAGAGCTCGCAGATCGCTTCGCCGCTGATTTCCGCGCCGGATGCATCGGTGACTTTCTGGACGGCGTGGCTGAATTCGATCTGCACGCGGCGCGGCGGCGTGAAGCCGAGACCGCGTTCGAGCAGATACGTCGAACCGCCCTTTCCGGACTGGCTGTTCACGCGGATCACGGCGTCGTAGCTGCGGCCGAGATCAGCCGGATCGATCGGCAGATAGGGCACTTCCCACACCGTGCCCGGCACGCGCTGCGCGAAGCCCTTGCGGATCGCGTCCTGATGCGAACCCGAAAACGCGGTGAACACGAGATCGCCCGCGTACGGATGGCGTGGATGCACCGGAATCTGATTGCAGCGCTCGACGACGCGGCGCACGGCGTCGATATCGGAAAAATCGAGGCCCGGATCGACGCCTTGCGTGTAGAGATTCATCGCGAGCGTCACGAGATCGACATTGCCGGTGCGCTCGCCGTTGCCGAAGAGGCAGCCTTCGATGCGATCCGCGCCAGCGAGCAACGCCATTTCCGCCGCCGCGACGGCCGTGCCGCGATCGTTATGCGGATGCACCGACAGCACGATGCTGTCGCGAAAGCCCATGTTGCGGTCCATCCACTCGATCTGATCGGCGAAGACGTTGGGCGTTGCCGCTTCGACGGTCGCGGGCAGATTCACGATCATTTTGTGATCGGGCGTCGGACGCCACATTTGCGCGACGGCATCGCAGACTTCGCGCGCGAACGACAGCTCCGTCATGCTGAAGGTTTCGGGCGAGTACTGATAGATCCAGTGCGTGTCCGGCCGCGCCGCCGCGCATTCCTTGATGATGCGCGTGCCTTCGACCGCCAGCGCCTTCACTTCGTCCTTCGACTGGTTGAACACGATCTTGCGGAACGACGGCGCGATCGCGTTATAGAGATGCACGATCACCTTGCTCGCACCTTCCACCGCTTCGAACGTGCGCTCGATCAGTTCGCGGCGCGACTGCACGAGCACTTCGATGGTCACGTCGTCCGGAATGCGCTTTTCGTCGATCAGCTTGCGCACGAAGTCGAAATCCGTCTGCGATGCCGACGGGAAGCCCACCTCGATTTCCTTGAACCCGATTTTCACCAGCATCTCGAAGAACTCGAGCTTCGCTGCGATGCTCATCGGCTCGATGAGCGACTGGTTGCCGTCGCGCAGATCGGTGCTCATCCAGACGGGCGCTTTTTCGATCGTGCGGTTCGGCCAGCGGCGGCCATTCAGACGGACTTGCGGAAACGGACGGTATTTCTCGGCGGGGTTCGGCATCATGATCGTCGATCTCTCTTCGGACGGTTTGCGTAGCGTCTGCGAGAGAGGCCGTGTCCGGCGGCTGGCCGGGCGTGGCGGCATGCACGTAAGACCGGGCGGCGCGCGCGTTCACACGAATCACCGGCGATGGTGACGCCTGCGACCAACGTGAACGTGCGCGAAGCAGCGTGCATGTGACCCTCGCGTTTCCGTTTCGCGGGATGCGCGAACGAAAAGCTGACGACTACAGGTTGGTAAGAAAAGGTACTGCGGGAAACTTCTGGAGGACCGCGCGACTTGCGAACGCACGGCGCTACGTCTGGCGACTTACGCTAGACGTAGCGATAGGGGCCGCGCTAGGCGGCCCGAAATAATTCGGAGGGAGGAGAACTGGGTCAAGCGCATGCGTTCGACTTTAAACCAGCGTTGAATAGTGTGTCAAACGGGATTTTCCTGACCGGCGACCGGCTTGCGCACCACATTGGCGATGACTTCAACCTGGCGCGCGACCGCGGGCGGCACCGGCACATCGCCGCGCAGCACGGATTCGATCCAGCGCGCGGTGGTCGCGGCGTCGAGCGTCTCGGGCAGCTCGACACGCGGGGCGTCCGGCTGCGAATGCTCGGGCGCGATCAGCGTTTCGGCGTGGCCGTCGTGAAACCAGTCGACCTGCACCTGGCGGCGCGTGTCCGCGACGGCTTCGCCTTCCGTGCCGCGCGCGAGCAGTGCGCCGCCCGCCGCCGCGTCCGGATGCGCGGTGAAAAGCCCGGTGAGACTCTCGCGATATTCGGGATGCGTGTAGTTGACGAGCCGCAGGCCCGGGTCCGCGAACGGTTGAAGGATCTTCACGAGCGTATGTGTCGAATTGCGCACGCCCATGCGGCGTCTGAGCGCGAGCAATCGCGCGAGCTTCGGCGCGAGCACGGTGATCGGCGCGAAGGAGAGGCGGCGCGAGGCGAGGCTGTCTTCGATTTCATCGTGCGAAGCCGCGTGCGCGATGCCCAGTTCGGCGAAGATTTCGGCGCTCGTCACGCGGCCGGGATCGCCGGTGACGCCGTGCACCAGGACCGGTACGCCTTCGCGCGCGAGCAGCAGCGACAGGAGCGGCACGAGATTGGGCGTCTTGCGTGCGCCGTTGTAGCTCGGGATCGAGACGGGCCGTGCGTGCTCGCGGCCATCCTGGACATGCAGCGGCTCGAACGAGCGATGCGCGGCTGAAAGCATCGCGGCAAGCTCGGCGGCGGTTTCGCCCTTGACGCGATAGGCCAGCAGCACCGCGCCCAGTTCGAGTTCGGGCACGCGATCGTCGAGCATCGCTTCGTAGAGCGCGTACGTATCCTCGTGCGAAAGTGCGCGCGCGCCATTCGGCCCGCGGCCGATTTCCTTGATGTAGCGTGCGCAGGCGAAAGTGGGGGAAGCGGAGTCGGTCATCGGAGAGGTGCGCGATCGGGCGCTCAATTCCGTAATCTGAGCGATGCCGTTGCGCTTTTTAAGGTGCAGGAATGCTATTGAGTACCGCATTTGAGGAGCGCTGGCAAGGTTTGCCCATCGAACGTTTCGCGCGCTTTTCCGCCGATGCTTACTAAAACCACCGCGCCAGCCGCAGCTCCGAAGGCCGGTCGAAAGCTCGCAGAGCCAAGCCCGACAAGCTTCGCCACGATTTGTGCGCGCACGTTACACTCCTTGTTCTCGCCGGCCGTGAACGCCGACGCATTCGTCCGGAAATCTGCAAATCAAAACAGCATCAGGAGAGCGGGATGAGTTATGTGTTTCCTCCGGCGCCGGCAGCAGCCGTGCCCGTCGATGGTTCGAACGAGCAGTTTCCCGTGCGCCGCATCTACTGCGTCGGGCGAAACTACGAAGCCCATGCGCGCGAAATGGGCCACGATCCGGATCGCGAGCCGCCGTTCTTCTTCAGCAAGCCCGCCGATGCCGTGCTGAACGTTGCGCCGGGCTCGACGGCGGAATTCCCGTATCCGTCGCAGACGAAGAATCTGCACTTCGAGATGGAACTCGTCGCCGCGATCGGCAAGCAGGGCAAGGACATTCCCGCCGATAAGGCGCTGGACTACGTCTACGGCTACGCGCTCGGGCTCGACATGACGCGCCGTGACCTGCAAGCCGAAGCGAAGAAGCTCGGCCGTCCGTGGGACACGGCGAAGGGTTTCGACCGCTCCGCGCCGATCGGCCCGATTCATCCCGTATCGAAGGTCGGGCATCTGGAAAAGAGCGCGATCTGGCTGACGGTCAACGGCGAGGAAAAGCAGCGCTCGGACATCTCGCAACTGATCTGGTCGGTCGGCGAGACGGTCGCGTATCTGTCGACGCTCTTCGAACTCTTCCCCGGCGATCTCATCTTCACCGGCACGCCCGAAGGCGTCGGCGCGGTCGTGAAGGGGGACGTGCTGAAGGGCGGCGTCGACGGCATCGGCGAATTCTCCGTGCGCGTCGTCTGAGTCCGCGACCATGAAGCTCTACAGCTATTTCCGCAGCTCGGCGGCGTATCGCGTGCGTATCGCGCTGAATCTGAAGGGGCTCGATTACGAGTACGAGGGCGTGCATTTGCTGCGCGACGGCGGCCAGCAGTTGAAGCCCGAATATCGCGCGGTGAATCCGGACGGCATTGTGCCGGCGCTCGTCGATGGCGACGACGTTCTCACGCAGTCGCTCGCGATCATCGAGTATCTCGAGGAGACGCATCCCGAGCCGGCGCTCCTGCCGAAGAATCCGTCCGATCGCGCCTTCGTGCGTTCGGTCGCGATGCAGGTCGCGTGCGAGATTCATCCGCTCGACAATTTGCGCGTGCTCAAGTACCTGAAGCATCAGGTGAAGGTGCCGGATGACGTGAAGGACGCGTGGTATCGGCATTGGGTCGAGATGGGTTTCACGTCGCTCGAAACGCGGCTGGCCGCCGACAGGCGCGTCGGCGCGCTCACGTTCGGCGACACGCCGACCGTTGCCGATCTGTGCATCGTGCCGCAGGTGTTCAACGCGCGGCGCTTCGGCATCGACGTGAGCGCTTATCCGACGATTTCGCGCATCGCCGATCACGCCAGCACGATCGACGCCTTCGCGCGGGCCGCTCCCGCGCAGCAACCGGACGCCGAATGACGGCCGATTTCCCGAGCTTTCTGTCGGGGGCGGGATTGGGCGCGAGCCTGATCGTCGCGATCGGCGCGCAGAACGCCTTCGTGTTGCGGCAGGGTTTGAAGCGACGTCACGTAGGAATCGTCGTGTCGATCTGCGCGTTCATCGACGTGATGTTGATCGGGCTCGGCGTCGGCGGCATGGGGGCGCTCATTTCGCGTGCGCCCGTCCTGCTCGACGTGATCCGCTGGGCCGGCGCGATCTTCGTGTTCCTGTACGGCTTGCGCGCGTTCATCGCGGCGTGGCGCGGGCCGGGGCATCTGGACGCATCGGATGGCGATTCGCAGACGGCGGTGGGCGCGGCATCCACGGTGCTCGCCTTGTCGCTGCTCAATCCGCACGTTTATCTCGATACCGTCGTGCTGCTCGGCGGCATCGGCGCGCAACGCGGCTGGCCGGGCGACGCGTGGTTCGCGGCCGGCGCGATGTCTTCGTCGATCGTCTGGTTCACGGCGCTCGGCTACGGCGCGCGTCTTCTGGAACCGTGGTTCGAGAAAGACGTGTCGTGGCGCGTGCTCGATGTGATCGTCGGCTGCGTGATGTGGTGGATCGCGGCCTCCTTGCTCTTCGCGCGATAAAAAAGAGCGCCACGCGGGCGCTCGTTTCACGTTCAGCCGAGCAACGCGTCGGCGAATTCTTCGGCGCTGAACGGCTGCAAGTCCTCGACTTTCTCTCCCACGCCGATGAAATACACCGGCACCGGCCGCTGACGCGCGATGGCCGCGAGAATGCCGCCCTTCGCGGTGCCGTCGAGTTTCGTGACGACGAGGCCGGTGAGACCGAGCGCGTCGTCGAACGCCTTGACCTGCGCGAGCGCGTTCTGACCCGTGTTCGCGTCGATGACGAGCAGCACTTCGTGCGGCGCATCGGGCATTGCCTTCGCGATCACGCGGCGCACCTTGCGCAGCTCTTCCATCAGATGCAATTGCGTCGGCAGACGTCCGGCGGTGTCGGCCATCATCACGTCGATCTTGCGTGCGCGCGCCGCGCCGACCGCGTCGTAGATCACGGCGGCGGCGTCGCCGCTTTCCTGCGCGATCACCGTCACGTTGTTGCGCTCGCCCCAGACCGTCAGCTGTTCGCGCGCGGCGGCGCGGAACGTGTCGCCGGCGGCGAGCATCACCGACTGATTGAAGCGCTGCAAATGCTTCGCCAGCTTGCCGATGCTCGTCGTCTTGCCGACGCCGTTCACGCCCGCGATCATGATGACGAGCGGTTGCGCGCGTCCGAGCATCAGCGATTTCTCGAGCGGGCGCAGCAGATCGACGAGCAGTTCGCGCAGCGCCTTCTTGACCTGCGAGGCGTCCGTCAGGCGTTCCGCGCGCACCTTCTCGCGCAGTGATTCGAGCAGGAATTCCGTTGCATCGACGCCGGCGTCGGACATGAGCAGCGCGGTTTCGAGCTCTTCGTAGAGATCCTCGTCGATCTTCGCGCTGACGAAAATCCCTGTCAGATTGGAGCTCGTCTTCGAAAGACCGTGCCGCAGACGCGAGATCCACGATTTTTTCGCGGCCGCATCGAGCGTCGGCGGCGGCACGACTTCCTCGCTCGCCTGATCCGTCTCTGGGCCGCGCGCCCATTGCGATTGCGTGCGCCCTTGCCAGTATTCCTTCGATTCCTCCGAGGGCGGTGCGGCGGGCGGCGTGGGCGCAGCGGGAGCGACGGGTTCCGCGGGCGCCGGTTCCTCCGGCTGCACTTGCTCCGACGGCGTTTCCGCGGAAAGCGCCTGACGTTCCAGCTCGGCGTCGGAGATTTCTTCGTCTTCGGCCGCCTCGACGGATTCGTCCTGAGGCGCGTCGAGCGGCGCATCAGCCGGCTTTTTGAATTTCTTGAAGAAGCTGAACATGGATGTGTGACGATGATGCGCGCGTGATCCGATGGCCCTGTGCGCGCTTTCGAGTCGTTTTTGCGCGAGGCCCGCGCGATGGGATGGAAGCGGCATATTTTATCAGGCGCTGCCGTGCGCGCCCGTGCGGCTCCCGTCATGGCGTGCGTGTGGTAACGTTGGCTTTCATTGCTCGCGCCATCCGATCTCAAGCAAAAACACGCCGGCGCGCCCGACTCCCACCTTCCTTTTATGCCTCGCTCGTCCGCTACCCGCTCCGCCCTGACCAGCCACACGCCATCGCGCGGCGGCAAACCGCACACGATCCGCATCATCGGCGGAGACTGGAAGCGCACGCCGCTGCCCGTGCTCGATCTCGATGGCCTTCGGCCCACGCCGGATCGCGTGCGTGAGACCCTCTTCAACTGGCTCGGCCAGGATCTCTCCGGACAACGTTGTCTCGACATGTTCGCCGGTAGCGGCGCGCTCGGTTTCGAAGCCGCGTCGCGCGGCGCGGCGCGCGTGCTGATGATCGAACGAAGCGCGAAGGCGGCCGCTCAGATCCGCGCGAATCAGGCCAAGCTCGGCGCGCGCAACATCGAGATCGCGGAGGCCGATGCGCTGCGGCTCGTCGCGAGCCTCGCGCCCGGTTCGTTCGACGTGATCTTTCTCGATCCGCCTTTCGGCGATCACGCGTTGCTATTGCGGGCGCTCGAGCTGACGGCGCCGCTCGCTTCGCCCGATGGCGCGATTTACGTCGAATGCGGCGATGCGCTGGACATGTCCGGCATCGATGCGCTCGCCGGCTGGAGCGTCGTGCGCGAGGGCAAGGCGGGCGCCGTCCGCTATCATTTGCTGCGCCGCGAAAATGAGGAATAATGCGCGTTCCCGATTTCGACGCAGCCGATTTCGCGGGAAACGAGGCAGAGCTGGTCGTCGCAGCCACGCGGCCCAGTGTAAATAGAAGAGGAGAAGCTCATGGTTGTCGCCGTGTATCCGGGTACGTTCGACCCGCTCACCCGCGGGCATGAAGACATCGTGCGGCGCGCATCGAGCATTTTCGATCAGCTCGTCGTGGGCGTCGCGGACAGCCGCGCGAAGAAGCCGTTTTTCTCGCTGCAGGAACGGCTCGATATCGCGCACGAGGTCCTCGGGCATTATCCGAACGTGCAGGTGAGCAGTTTCACCGGGCTATTGAAGGATTTCGTGCGCAAGAACAACGCGCGCGTGATCGTGCGCGGATTGCGCGCCGTCTCCGATTTCGAGTATGAATTCCAGATGGCCGGGATGAACCGCTATCTGCTGCCCGATGTCGAGACGATGTTCATGACGCCGTCCGATCAATATCAGTTCATCTCCGGCACCATCGTGCGCGAGATCGCGCAGCTTGGCGGCGACGTGAGCAAGTTCGTGTTCCCGTCGGTGGAAAAGCGGTTGATGGACAAGGTCGGCGAGCAGACGCAGAAAGATCCGGCGGCGCCTTGAGACGCTGGGCCCGCGCACTTATCTGCGAAGGTGCGCGGGTTTATGCCGGAAGCCATCCGGCAAGAAGAGAGTGAAGCATGTCCCTGATCATTACCGACGAGTGCATTAACTGCGACGTTTGCGAGCCCGAGTGCCCGAACGACGCAATTTCGATGGGTCCCGAGATTTACGTCATCGACCCGAACAAATGCACGGAATGCGTCGGCCATTTCGACGAGCCGCAGTGCCAGCAAGTGTGCCCGGTGGAATGCATTCCGCGCGATCCGGCGCACGCCGAATCGCCCGAACAGTTGATGGCCAAGTACCACGCGCTGATGGCCGCGAAGGGCAATTCCTAAGCGACGATCTCCGTCAATGCAGCGACGAGCGCATCGCATTCGGCCGGCGTGCCGATGGAAATGCGCAGATGCTGATCGATGCGCGGCAGTTTGAAGTGGCGCACGAAAATTTCCTTCGACTTTAGCGCCGCGGCGAGCGTCGCGGCATCGTGCGCGGGATGTTTCGCGAAGACGAAGTTGGCTGCGGACGGAACGACATCGAATCCAAGCGTCTGTAGCTGCGCGCTCAACTTCTCGCGGCTCGCGATCACCTTCGCGCAACCCTCCTCGAACCACGCCTGATCTTCGTACGACGCGATTGCCGCGACTTGCGCGAGGCGGTCGAGCGGATACGAATTGAAGCTGTCCTTCACGCGCGTGAGCGCCTCGATGAGCGCCGGATCGCCGAACGCAAAGCCGACGCGCATACCCGCCAGCGAACGCGCTTTCGACGTCGTCTGCACGACGAGCAGGTTCGGATGGGCGTCGATCAGATTCACGGCCGATTCCGCGCCGAAGTCCACATACGCTTCATCGATGATGACGGGTGCATCCGGATTCGCCTTCAGCAGCACTTCGATTTCCGACAGCGGCAGGGCGCGGCCCGTCGGCGCATTCGGATTCGGCAGCAGCACGCCGCCGCATGGCGCGCGGTAATCGTCGACATCGATGGCGAAATCGGCGTTCAGCGGCACGGTCTCGTATTCGACGCCGTAAAGCTGCGCGTACACGGGATAAAAGCTGTAGGTTATGTCGGGAAAGCGGATCGGCTTGTCGTGCTTGAGCAGCGCCTGGAACGCGTGCGCGAGCACTTCGTCCGAACCGTTGCCCGCGAAAACCTGCTCGATGCGCAATCCGTGATGGTTCGCGACGGCCTCGCGCAATGCACGCGCGGTCGGATCCGGATATTTGCGCAGCGACGCGCCGTCCGCGCCGAGCTCGTGGCGGATTGCATCGACGACGCGCGGCGACGGCGGATACGGATTCTCGTTGGTGTTCAGCTTGACGGGATGCGCCAGCGCGGGCTGCTCGCCCGGCACATACGGCGTCAGACGATGGACGATATCGCTCCAGAAACGGCTCACTGTCGGCTCCAAATCAAGAATTGCGGTGCAGGTTCATCATCGCACGCTCGGTTTCGCCTGCGACGACGAACGGCATCACGGCGAGCGCGCGCTCGATCGACTGATCGATCACGTCCTGTTCCTCGCGGCGCGGCGGCTTGAGGACGAAGTTCGCGACATCGGGTTTCGCGCCCGCGCGCGCGCCTTCGGGAATCAGATCACGCGGATGCCCGATCCCGATGCGCAGCCGCCAGTACTGCTGCGACGAAAGATGCGCGGAGATGTCCTTCAGGCCGTTGTGTCCGCCGCTGCCGCCGCCGAGCTTCATCTTGACGGTGCCGGGCGGAAGATCGAGTTCGTCGTGCGCGACGAGAATTTCGTCGGGGAGAATCTTGAAGAACTGCGCGAGCGCAACGACCGATTGCCCTGAGCGATTCATGAACGTCTGCGGTTCGAGCAGATGCACTTCGTGGCCGTGCAGACGTCCTTTGCCGTAGAAACCGTGGAAACGGCGCTCTTCGCGCAACGTGGCGCCGGCGTCGCGTGCGAACTGGTCGACGAACCAGAAGCCCGCGTTATGCCGCGTCGCCGTGTATTCGGCGCCCGGATTGCCCAGGCCGACGATCAGCTTGATCATGTCGAGTCTTGTAGAACGAAAAAAAACCCGCCGGGGCTTGCGCGCCGGCGGGTCACGTCGACCGTTCTTGCGAACGGATCGAGAGGATAGCGATATTCCGCGTGCTTACTCGGCTGCCGGCTTGTCGCCTTCAGCTTCGCCAGTCCCTTCCGACACGACGGCAGCCGGAATGGTCGCCGAAGCCACCACCGGATTTTCCGCCTCGACGGAGATCGTCAGGCTCACGCCCTTCGGCAGCGGGATGTCCTTCGCGTGCATCGTCTGGCCGGCTTCGATCTTCGCCAGATCGATTTCCAGGAACTCAGGCAGGTCTGCCGGCAGGCATTCCACTTCCAGTTCCGTCACGACGTGCGAGATCACCGCGCCCGACAGCTTCACGGCCGGGTTGGTTTCCTGGTTCATGAAATGCAGCGGCACCTTGGTGTGCAGCTTCTTCTTCGCGTCGACGCGCTGGAAGTCCACGTGCAGCACGAGCTGCTTGAACGGGTGGTATTGCACGTCGCGCAGCAGAACTTGTTGCGACTTGCCGGCCACTTCCAGGTCGAGAATCGACGAGTGGAAAACTTCTTTCTTCAGGGCGTGCCACAGGGCGTTGTGGTCGAGTTCGACCAGTTGAACGTCCGTTTCACCGCCGTACACGATACCCGGGGTCTTGCCCGAGTTACGCAGGCGGCGGCTCGCACCCGTACCTTGCTTGCTACGCTCGAAAGCGACGACTTTCATATTCGACTCCTATATCTGCCCGCGACCAGGCAGGGAAACCGGGATCATCGAAAACGTGTGATCCCACAACAAGCGACGCGAACCTTCGTCCGTTCGCGCCGATCATGCAAAAACGCGAAGCCTCTGCTTCGCGTTCCTTGCTCGATTCTGATTAACCTTCGGCGAAGAGCGACATCACCGAGTCGCCGCGCCGGATTCGGGAGAACGTCTCCGCGAGCAAACCCGCGCTCGACAGCGGACGGATCTTCGCGCACGCGAGCGATTCGGCCGAAAGGGGAATCGTGTCCGTGACGACGAGTTCGTCCAGCTCCGACGCCGTGATGCGCGCCGCCGCGCCGCCCGACAGAACGGGGTGCGTCGCGTATGCGAAAACCTGTTTCGCGCCACGATCCTTCAATACTTGCGCGGCCTTGCACAGCGTGCCGGCGGTGTCGACCATGTCATCCATGATGACGCAGGTGCGGCCTTCCACTTCACCGATGATGTTCATCACTTCAGCGACATTCGCCTTCGGACGGCGCTTGTCGATGATCGCGAGGTCCGTGTTCAACTGCTTGGCGAGCGCACGCGCGCGCACCACGCCGCCGACATCCGGCGACACGACCAGCAGATGGTCATGGTTCTGCTTGCGCAGATCGCCGAGAAGAACGGGTGTTGCGTAGATGTTGTCGACGGGGATGTCGAAGAAGCCTTGAATCTGGTCGGCGTGAAGGTCCATGGTGATCACGCGATCGACGCCGGCAATTTCCAGCATGTTCGCGACGACCTTCGCCGAGATGGCCACTCGCGCGGAACGCGGACGGCGGTCCTGGCGCGCATAGCCGAAGTAGGGGATGGCTGCGGTGATCCGGCCTGCGGATGCGCGCTTGAGCGCATCGACCATGATCATCAGTTCCATCAGGTTGTCGTTCGTGGGAGCGCAGGTGGACTGCAGAACGAATACGTCTTTGCCCCGAACGTTTTCCTGAATCTCGACCATGATCTCGCCGTCTGAGAAGCGGCTGACCATCGCTTTGCCGAGAGGAATACCAAGGATTTTGACGACTTCCTGTGCAAGCGCGGGATTAGCGTTGCCAGTAAAAACCATCAGGCCGTCACTGCTCATCGTGCACCTGTCTGCGGCTGGAGGCGAGAGGAAAAACGCGAGAAAAGGAATGGCAGGGGAGGAAGGACTCGAACCCTCGCATGCCGGAATCAAAATCCGGTGCCTTGACCAACTTGGCGACTCCCCTACACAACTCTGAGTCTCGCCGGGAAGTGTAGGACATACCCGGCAAAACGAAACCTATGACGCGAAAGCGAAGAGAGGATGAGAATCCAGACTTGCCGTTACCACACTCTTCCAGCTTGCCGGCAGTTTGGCTTGCGCCATTTCTGCTTCGGCTCGGCTGGCGAAAGCGGCAAACACGCTTGCTCCAGATCCGGTCATTCGCGCCGGTGCGAGATTGGAAAACCACTCGAGCACCTTTGCAACTTCCGCGTACTTTCCTGCAACCACAGCCTGCATGTCGTTTCGACCGAAGCTGTCTGGCCAGTTTGTGTCTGACCTTTGCTGTGCAAGAAAGTCCATCATTGTGACGACTTTCGTATCCCGTGTCAAGCTTTTTTCGGAGAAAATCGCCGCGGTGGGGACGTGAGCATCAGGCGTTACTACGAGGAAGAAACGTTTCGGCAGATCGACTGCCTGGAGCGCCTCACCTACACCTTCTGCGAAAGCATTTTGCCCGAAGACAAAAAACGGCACGTCCGCGCCGAGTTGCAGGCCGAGATTCTGCAGAATCTCACGCGAAAGATCAACACCCCAGAGACGATTTAACGCTAAAAGAGTTGTCGCCGCGTCGGAACTGCCTCCGCCGAGGCCCGCGCCCATTGGCAAACGCTTGTCGATCTCGATCTCCGCGCCGAACTTCGTCCGCGTGTGCTGCTGGAGCAAACGTGCGGCCCGCACGACGAGATCGTGTTCTTCGGGCACGCCCGGCACGTCGGTCTTGCGCATGATGACGCCGTCGTCGCGACGCCTGAAGTGCAGATGGTCGCCCCAGTCGAGCAACTGGAAAACGGTCTGCAGCGAATGGTAGCCATCCGGACGGCGGCCCGTGATGTGCAGGAAAAGATTCAGCTTCGCGGGCGCGAGGCAGTCACGAAGCGTTTCGTTCGATGAGGACATGCGTGATGCTTTGAACCGAAAGCGGCTGAGTTATTGATCGAGCACGAGCTTGATGTCGAGCGGCGGTTCGCTGCGCGTGAGATTCACGCGCTTCACGCCGGTTGCCGGCGCGTCGGCATAGGCGAGATAGTCGATCGTCCATCCGTCCTGCTTGATTTCTTTCGGACGGCCGTTGTCCGCGCCCGGATCGAGCGTGGTCTGTGCACGCGAGCTAGGCGCGGCCGACGGCTGGAGCCAGTAGCGCAACCCTTCGACCGGCAGCGCGAAGCCGAGCGTGTTCTGCATGAGTTGAGATACGTTGTCGGCGCTGACGGGTTGCCGGTTCGGCAATTCGAGCGTCGCGAGCGACGGCGATGAAGTCACGATCGCCATCGTCTGGCCGAGGGGATTGCGCAACTGCAGCGTGACGGTGTCGCCCGTCTCCTGCCAGTCGAAATTGCCGTAGGCGTTGCGCGGCGTGCCGTTCTGGTCGTTGTACTGCACGGCGAAGCGTCCGTGATACATGCGGCTCGTCTGCGTCGCGAGCGACGTGGATGCGTTCGTCGTCGTGGGAACGCGCGGTTCCAGCGCGCAACCGGACATTACCAGCGCGGCGGCCGCCGCGATGCCGAGCGCGCCACGTCGAAGCGATGCGCCGGCGAATGAATCGAATGCGATCAAAGGTCGTTCACCTGAAGTCGTTTCAGCGTTTTGACGAGCGTGTCGTTGTCAGGTTCGAGCTTCTGCGCTTGCCGCCATGTGGCGCGTGCCTGATCCTGCTGCCCTGACTTCCACTGCACCTCGCCCAGATGCGCGCCGATTTCGGCATTCGGCTGAAGGTTGTAGGCGTTCTTGAGGATCTTCTCCGCCTCGGCCGCATTGCCCTGACGGAAGCGCGCCCAGCCGAGACTATCCATGATGAACGCGTCGTTCGGGGCGAGCGAAACCGCTCGTTCGATCAGCTTCACCGCTTCGTCGAGCCGCTGATTGCGATCGACGAGCGAATAGCCGAGCGCGTTGTACGCTTGCGGGTTGTTCGGCTGCGTCCGCATCAAAGTGCGAAGCTGCGTTTCCATGACGTCGTAGTGACCGTTCTTCTCGGCGGCCATTGCGTAGTCGTACGTCAGATCGGGATCGTCGGGGAACGCGGCGACCGCCTTCGCGAGATTCGCCTCCGCTTCCTTGTAGCGATGCGCCTCGAAAAGAATCGCCGAATCAGTGCGTGCGAGCAGCGCCAGATCGCGCGGATCCGAGCTTTGCAGATTGCCGATCAGCGCGCGTGCATCGTCGACCTTGCCTTGCTTCGCGAGCAGTTGCGCGCGCGTGATCTGCGCAGGCAAATACTGCTGGCTCGTGCGCGGAATCTTGTCGAGCCACTGGCTCGCGGCGTCGTCGTTCTTTTGTTCCAGCGCCAGTTGCGCGAGATAGATATAGGCCTGACCAGGATCCGCGCCCGGCGTGTTTTCCGCCGCCTTCGCGTATTGGTTCAAGAAATCCTGCGCCTTGTCGAACTGCTTTTTCTGGATGTTGATGAGCGCGAGCGCCATCAACGGCGTCAGGTCCTTCGGGTCGTTCTTGCGCATGATCTCGAACTGCTTCTGCGCGTCGTCGAGCCTGTCGGCGGACAGATACAACTGCGCGAGCGCGAGCCGCGCGTCATGCGATTTCGGATTCTTGTCGACGTATTTCTCGAACGACGCGATGCCTTCCTTGCGCTCTTCCGGGCCCATGCGCGCAAGCGTCAGCGCGGCAGGCAGGTAGTCCGGCTTGAGTTGCAACGCCTTTTCGAGCGATGCCTTCGCGCCCGGCGGATCATCCGCGACGAGCTGCTGACGTGCGAGCGCGAGTTGCGCTTCGGGCCGGTTCTGATCGTTTTGCGTCAGGTCCTTGAGCACGTTCAGGCCACCGACACGATTCGGCCCGCGCGCGAGTAAGGTCTGAAGAGAAAGTATGGCGTCGCCGCGCTGGTCCGGTGCCACCTTCGCGAGTTCGCGTTCGAGCGTCGGCTTCGCGTCTTCGGGCTTGCCGCCGACGATTAGCAGCGATGCGCTCAACTGCGCCGCGCGATCGGAATGCGGCGCGAACTGCTGCCAGAGCTGCGCCGACGTGAGCGCGTCGTTCGGGCTTTGCGCGGCGATCGCGATTTCAGTCGCGCGCTGCGCGAAACGCGGATCGTGCGTGTCGCGGGCGAGCGCGAGATAGGTCTGGAATGCGGGCGCGGGCTGGCCGCGCTGCAATGCGACTTCGGCCGCCAGAACCTGGAACACGATCTGGCTCGACATTGTCACATTCGGCAGATCTTGTGTCTCCGCGCCGCTGACGGGCGCGGTCAGCAGATCGGCGGCGTTTTGCGCGTCGGCCTGATCGTCGGCGCTCGGAACGGGCGTGGCGTTCTGCGCCTGGGCGTGCGCGGGCGCGAACGCGAGCGCGGCCATCGCGAGCGCAACGGCGCCGGCGATTCGCGACATTGGCATGGCGAACGAATGCGTCGAACTGGACTGACGCTTCGCAAACAGCTTCATGACGAACGAGTTCATGGAAATCCAGACAATGTTTCAGTCGATTGTAACGCGGTCGCTAAAATACCGGCACAAACGCCAGAGCAAGTCTCTCTCCAGAAAAATGCCCGAACTGCCGGAAGTCGAAGTCACTCGCCGCGGAATCGAACCCTATGTCGCCGGACGGCGCGTCGAGCACGTCGACGTGCGTACGCCCGCGCTGCGCTGGCCCATCCCGAAGCATCTTCCGAAGACGCTCGGCCATCTGAAAATCGACAAAGTAGAGCGGCGCGGGAAGTATCTGCTGTTCGAAACCGTCGAAGGCTGGCTGATCGTCCATCTCGGCATGACCGGCACGCTGCGGGTGCTGCGGCATGTGCCGCAGCCGCCCGAGGCGGCGAAGCACGATCACGTCGATATCGTGTTCGACGATTTCATTCTCCGTTTTCGCGATCCGCGCCGATTCGGTGCGATTCTCTGGCATCCGCGCTCGGACGGCGACGTGCTCGAACATCCGCTGCTCGCGAGCCTCGGCGTCGAGCCGTTTTCGCCGGAGTTTTCGGGCGCGCTGCTGTTCCGCGAGACGCGCGGGCGCAAGGTGTCGGTGAAACAGGCGCTGCTCGCGGGCGGGATCGTGGTGGGCGTCGGCAATATCTATGCGTCGGAGAGCCTCTTTCGCGCGGGCATCCGGCCGACGACCGCCGCCGGGCGCATCTCTCTCGTGCGCTATGACCTGCTCGCGGACGCCGTGCGCGTGACGCTCGCCGCCGCCATCGACAAGGGCGGCAGCACGCTGCGCGATTTCGTCGGCAGCAACGGCGAGTCGGGCTACTTCCAGCTCGACTATTTCGTCTATGATCGCGCGGGCCTGCCGTGCCACGTCTGCGGCACGGCGATCAGGCAAATCGTCCAGGGACAGCGCTCGACGTACTTCTGCCCGCGCTGCCAACGCTAATATCCGATGCTCGCTCTCACCGATTTTTCGTCGCGCCTCATCGCGTGGCAACGCATTCACGGCCGTCACGACCTGCCGTGGCAGAACACGCGCGATGCTTACCGCATCTGGCTGTCGGAGATCATGCTGCAGCAGACGCAGGTTTCCACCGTCATTCCGTACTACGCGCGATTTCTCGAACGCTTTCCGACGGTATCGGCGCTCGCCGATGCGCCCATCGACGACGTCATGGCGCTCTGGGCCGGGCTCGGTTACTACTCGCGCGCGCGCAATCTGCACCGCTGCGCGCAGGCCGTCGCGTACGAGCACGGTGGCGCGTTTCCGCAGACCGTCGACGAACTCGCGCTGCTGCCGGGCATCGGACGATCGACGGCAGCGGCGATCGCGTCGTTCGCGTTCGGCGCACGCGCGACGATCCTCGACGGCAATGTGAAGCGCGTGCTCGCGCGCGTGTTCGGCGTCGAAGGTTTTCCGGGCGAGAAGAAAGTCGAGAAGGCGATGTGGACGCTCGCGGAATCGCTCTTGCCGGAAGCCGCGAACAACAACGATGTGACCGCTTACACGCAAGGCCTGATGGACCTCGGCGCGACGCTGTGCGTGCGCGGCAAGCCGGACTGCCCGCGCTGTCCGTTCGCATCGGATTGCGTGGCGAAGGTCGAAGGGCGTCAGCGCGAGTTGCCCGCCGCGCGCCCGAAGAAAGCCGTGCCGACGCGCAAGACATGGATGCTGGTCCTGAGGGACGGCGATTCGATCCTGCTGCAGAAGCGTCCGTCGATCGGAATATGGGGCGGATTGTGGAGCCTGCCCGAAGCGGCGGACGAAGCCGCGCTAGCGCAAGTCGCGCAGCGTCTCGGCGCCGATGAACATCTGCAGCGACTCGCGCCGATGTCGCACGCATTCACGCACTTCAAGCTGGATATCGAGCCGCGGCTCGGCGAGGCGCGCCAGGCGCCGCGCGACTTGATGGACCTCGAAACCGTCTGGGCGTCGCTCGCGAAGATCGACGCCTATGGCGTGCCCGCGCCGGTGCGCAAGCTGCTCGACGCGCTGACAGGCACGCTCCTCTAAAGCAGTTGATGATGCTGCATGTAGTGATGCACGACGTCGATGCGCGCGCCGGCGTCCATCAACTCCATGAGCTTCTGGCGTGCGCGCATCGGGATCGGCAGGATTTCGGCGAGGCGGTTGGAGACCCAGGTGGGATCGTCGTATAGAAAGGGCTCGACGAAGGGCAGATTCTGCGGCTCGCGTTCCTTGATCGTGTCGATGATGCGCTCCAGCACTTCTGCGCACGCGCCGAATTTCGCGAGCGCCTCGGCGCCCTGCAGCGGCTGATCTTCACCCAGCAACTCGGCCGTGCCGACGATCAGATTGCTCGGCTCGACACGATGATCGGTGAGCCGGAAACGATCGGTTCCGCGTGCCTGCACGAGCAGGAGACCGAAGGTATCGACATCGCATTCCGCGATTTCGGCCAGGCAGCCGATGCTTTCCGGCACCGACGGATCGCCCGGCGAGGCGACTTCGTGCCCGCTCTTGAGCAGGCACACGCCGAACGGCGTCTGCTCGCGCAGACACTCGCGCGCCATGTCCAGATAGCGTGCCTCGAATATCTTGAGCGGCAGCAGGCCGCCGGGAAAAAGCACGGTGTGAAGCGGAAACAGCGGCAAGTCGGCCAGAACAGGATTCGCGGACATCGCGTCCCTCCAGGATGGACCGCCGGCGCGGCGATCAGGTTCGCGTGGATCGCGCTACCCGGCGGGGATGGGCGCGTCACGATGCCGCACGATCACATTTGCCGTCTCGCAAAAGCGCGCGGCGAGCGCCTCCGCGATGAACACCGAGCGATGCTGGCCGCCCGTGCAGCCGATCGCGACAGTGAGATAGCTGCGGTTGTCGTCGCGAAAACGCGGCAGCCATTTGCCGACGAACGCGCCGATATCGTCGATCATCTCGCCGACCAGCGGCTGCGCGGTGAGGAAATCGATGATCGGTTTGTCGAGGCCCGTGAACGGGCGCAATTCGCGGTCGTAGTACGGATTGGGCAGCGTCCGGACGTCGAAGACGAGATCGGCGTCGAGCGGCACGCCGCGCTTGAAGCCGAACGATTCGAACATCAGCGTGAGGTCGGCGGCGTCGGTTTCGACGAAGCGCTTGACCCACGCGCGCAGAACGTTCGCGCGCAAATTGCTCGTGTCGATCTGATGGCCGTATTCCGCGAGGCCCGCGACCAGTTCGCGCTCGCGTTCGATCGCTTCGGCGAGCGAGTTCAGCACGCCGACATCGGCTTCGCGCATCGGCGGGCCCGACAGCGGATGACGCCGGCGCGTCTCGGAGAAACGCTGGATCAGCGACTGCGTGCTCGCGTTGAGGAACAGCACGCGCAGATCGAAGTCCTTCGAGAGCTTGTCGATGATGGACGGCACTTCATCGAGCGAGAGACTCGAACGCGCGTCGATCGCGACGGCGAGGCGCGTCTGGCCTTCTTTCGCGAGATAGTCGGCGAGTTCGGGCAGAAAGCGCGGCGGCAGGTTGTCGACGCAATAGTAGCCGCCGTCTTCAAGCGCGTTCAGCGCAACGGACTTGCCGGAACCGGAGATGCCGGTGATCAGGATGATACGCATGGGTCTCGGGAAATTCGCTTTTCCTAAGCTTAGCACCTGCGCCCGATTCGTTTCGGCGCGCGCTCAGATCAGCTTGCCGGGAAACTGGCTGTCGGGATCCTGCATCGCAAGGCGTTGGCGATCCATGAAGTCGCGCAAGGTATCGATGCCGCGCAGTTGCAGAATCGTGTTGCGCACCGCGGCCTCGACCAGCACGGCGAGGTTGCGGCCCGCGGCGACCTGAATCGTCACCTTGCTGATCGGCAGGCCGAGCACGTCGACGGTCTGGCTTTCCAGCGGCAGGCGCTGGAATTCGCCGTCCGGCCGGCGCACGAGTTGCACGATCAGCTTGAGCTTCATCTTCCGGCGCACGGCGGTTTCACCGAAGATCGTCTTGATGTCGAGCAGTCCGAGGCCGCGCACTTCGAGCAGATTTTGCAGCAGCGGCGGACAGCGGCCTTCGACGAAATCGGGGCCGAGGCGCACGAAATCGACGGCGTCGTCGGCGACGAGTCCGTGGCCGCGGCTGATGAGCTCCAGACCGAGCTCGCTCTTGCCGAGACCGGAGTCGCCGGTGAGCAGCACGCCCATCCCGAGGATGTCGATGAACACGCCGTGCAGCGTCGCGCGCGGCGCGAGAATGCGCGACATGTACGCGCGCAGGCTGTCGATAACGGCCGCCGCCGACATGCGCGTCGTGAAGAGCGGCGTCGACGAGCGCGTGCAGCGCAGAACGAGCTCCGGCGGCGCGCCCACTTCGCCCGCGACGACTAGAAACGGCGGCTCGAGCGCGATCAGCTCGGCCATGTGGCGCGAGCGGTCTTCGTCGGACTGGCGCTGGTAGTAGTTGATCTCGGCGTCGCCGAGCACCTGGATACGGTTCGGGTGAATCAGGTTCAGGTGACCGACGAGGTCGGCGCTCGACGTCGCGTTGGCGACCGTCTCGCTCGAAAAGCCGCGTTCCCAGCCTTCATGCCCGGTGAGCCAGCTGAGCTTAAGAGCGGCGGCGTTGTCGTCGAAAATGCTTTGGGCGTTGATGCTGGACGTATCCATGAGACCGGAACTCCGTTGGAAGCCGGGAGCAGCCTTTGCGTCACGACGAAGCGGGTCGCTTCGATACGCTGCATGGCGCTGCGTTTGACCGATTGTGCCCCAGAAGCCTTGCGTAAGCGAGGCGCGCCCGGCGCCGAGGCGGCACGGACGCGCAACGCTATGTTCGGGTGGCTATTACGGTTGCCATTGCGTGAGCACCTGATAGAGCGCGTCACGATCTTCTTCCTTGTGCAGACGCTCGCGCGCCTCGGTGTCGGAGAGCAGTTGGGCGATCTCCGACAGAATTTCAAGATGCTGCTGCGTCGCCTGTTCGGGCACAAGCAGGAAGATGAGCAGAGAGACCGGCTGGCCGTCGGGGGATTCGAACGCGACGGGTTCGGCGAGACGCACGAAGGCGGCGAGCGGTTGCTTCAGCCCCTTGATGCGGCCGTGCGGAATGGCGACGCCTTCGCCGAGGCCGGTCGAGCCGAGGCGCTCACGCGCGAAGAGATTGTCGGTGACGGTGCTGCGAGCGATGCCGTTCTGGTTCTCGAAAATCAGGCCCGCTTGCTCGAATACGCGTTTCTTGCTGGTAACGGACAGTCCGAGAACCACGTTCTCGATGGGAAGAAATTTGGCTAAACGATTCATGTTGGCAGGCGAAAGCGTGGCCTGATAGCTCCTCATCGTGGCCGCTGTCTAAAAGCGCTCACGGCGATGGTGAAACGGAAAGTGCGCTGGCGGCGTTGCCTGCAGCGTGCCTGTCGTGCGACCCCGAAAATTACCGGACCATTATAGAACAGGGCACTGCCCGATGGTGCGCCGCGCAATGGCACGGTTTTCAATTCAATGTGCAGGACAAAGCCCTGAAAATCAATGGCTTGTATCACCTAGCGGCAGAAATCCAACAAAAAAGCCGCCAGTCCGGGCGGCTTCGGTTCGGTGCATGCGCCGATCCATCGTTTCCGGATATTCGAGGACTCCCTCCAATCAGCCCCGCCGTCCTGTGGCGGCGGGTTTGCTGTCATCCGGCGATCAGACTTCGTGCATGCCGTGCTTCATGCTCACGGCGACGGCGCTTCCATCTCATGCGACTCGCCGCGGTACTTCACGGACTCATGGGCGTGGCCCTGGATCTTGTCCTTGTGCTTGATGACCTGCCGATCCAGCTTGTCGACCATCAGGTCGATGGCCGCGTACATATCAGCGTCACAACTCTCGATGAAAATGTCCTTGCCCTTCAGGTGCAGGTTGATTTCCGCCTTCTGCCTCTTTTCCTTTTCCCTATGATTGTCGACCGAGAGGACCACGTTGCCGTCGATCACTTGATCGAAATGACGGAGCACCCTGTCCAGTTTCGTGATCACATACTCGCGCAACGCAGGCGTCAATTCGAGGTGGTGTCCACTGATCTTCAGATTCATAGTTGCTCTCCAAGCTAATGGCCGCTAGGCCACGTCGGCTCGTCCGATACCGGTCGGCAATGTGTCCCGCCGGCGCGTCATCCTGGCGCGCTTGACAAACGGGGCGCATCGGCCGGCACGTCCGCGCTTTCGCGTTGCGGCCGGTAAACGCCCATCGCAACACGCGATGGACTACAGAGACGGGTCATAGAGACTTGCGCAGATTCACTGCCGGGATCTTGAGGGCTTCGCGGTACTTGGCTACGGTGCGCCGCGCTACCACGAATCCTTGTTCCGCCAGCAGTTCGGCGATGCGGCTGTCTGAAAGAGGAGTTTTGGGGTCTTCCGCTCCTATCAGTTGCTTGATGAGGGCCCGGATCGCCGTTGACGATGCCGCGCCTCCTGTGTCGGTCGAAACGTGCGATCCAAAGAAGTACTTAAATTCAAGCGTCCCGAATGGGGTGAGCATGTACTTGCCTGTGGTCACACGAGAAACCGTCGACTCGTGTAAACCCAGCGTATCAGCAATCTCCCGCAAAACCAAGGGGCGCATGGCGATTTCGCCATGTGCAAAAAAGTTCTTCTGACGCTCGACAATTGCCTGCGCGACACGCAGGATCGTCTCAAACCTCTGCTGAATGTTCTTGATGAGCCAGCGCGCTTCCTGAAGCTGCTGACGCAACGAACCGCTGCCCGGATCGCCGCGATTGTTGCGCAGGATGTTCGCGTACAAATGGTTGATGCGCAGCTTCGGCACGATCTCCGGGTTGAGTTCAGCCGTCCAGCCGCCCGACGTCTTGCGCACGAGAATGTCCGGAACGACGTAGTCTGCTTCGCTCTTGCCATACGCCGCGCCCGGAAACGGCTCCAGCGACTTGATGAGCAAATGTGCGTCCCGGAGGGCGTCGTCGCTTGCCTTCAACTGTTTGCGCAGGCGCGTGAAGTCGCGCGCGGCGAGCAATTCCAGATGATTCGTGACGATCTCGAGCGCCAGCGTGCGCGTTGGCGAGCCATCGAGCCGCAGCAACTGCAGCTTCAAGCATTCCGATGCCGAGCGTCCGCCCACGCCGGGCGGATCGAAACTCTGCAGCAACGCGAGTGCCGCGCTCAGTTCGTCGAGATCGACTTCGAGTTCTTCGGGAAGATCGGTTTGGACTTCATCGAGCGATGCCGTGAGATACCCGTCCTCGTCCAGCGACTCGATCAGAAACGTGACGAGCGCCCGATCGCGCTGATTCGCCGCGGTCATGCGCAACTGCGCGGTCAGATGGTCGCGCAGCGTCGTGGTCGATTCGTGGATTTGCAGCGGCGGCAGATCGTCGTCGTCGGAAGCGTTGTTAGAACGGCCGTAGTCTTCCAGATTCCATGAACTCGAGTCCTGACCGCTGTCGGAACCCAGGCCGTTGTACTCGTCGACGCCTTGCGGCTCGCTGTTTTCCGAACGCTCGGAACTGGAACTGCTCGACGTGGAGCCGTTGCTCATCATCGAATCCGGCGGCGCGCTCGATGTGGCCGGCGCCGCGATCAGCGAACCGTCCGCGGCGACGCGCAAAGGGCTCGCAATCCAGTCGTCGTCGTTCTCGAGCAGCGGATTCTGAGCGATGGCCATCGCGACTTCCTGCTGCAGTTCGAGCGTCGACAACTGCAGCAGCCGGATCGACTGCTGAAGTTGCGGGGTCAGCGCAAGATGCTGCGAGAGGCGGAGTTGGAGGCTGGCTTTCATGGCAAAGTTTTAATCATTGTAGAGAGTTTGCCACGCGCGCGAAACCTCGCGGGGATTCCAAAAAAGCGCATGCCGCCCACGGGGGCGGCACGTAAGTTTTGCAACTTTCGCATGATGCGGCGCACTATCAATGCGGCCTTTGCGACGGTGCGCTCACATGCGGAAATGCTCGCCGAGATAGACGCGGCGCACGCTTTCGTTCTCGATGATTTCGCTCGGCGCGCCCGCCGCGAGCACGGTGCCGTCGCTGATGATGTAGGCGTGATCGCAAATGCCGAGCGTCTCGCGCACGTTATGGTCGGTAATCAAAACGCCGATGTTGCGCTGCTTCAGAAACTTCACGATTTTCTGAATTTCCAGCACCGCGATCGGATCGACGCCCGCGAAGGGTTCGTCGAGCAGGATGAAGCTCGGGTTGGTCGCGAGCGCCCGCGCGATCTCGACGCGACGGCGCTCTCCGCCCGACAGCGACAGCGCCGGATTCTCGCGAAGATGCGCGATCTGCAACTCGTCGAGCAAGGCTTCGGCGCGCTGTGTTATGGCGTCTTTTGACAGGCGTTTGCCCGACGCATCGGTTTGCAGTTCCAGCACCGCGCGGATGTTCTGCTCGACAGTGAGCTTGCGAAACACCGATGCTTCCTGCGGCAGATACGACAGGCCGAGGTGCGCGCGCTGGTGGATGGGCAGAAGGCTGATCGAGTTGCCGTCGAGATCGATTTCGCCGGCATCGAGCGGCACGAGACCGACGATCATATAGAACGACGTGGTCTTGCCCGCGCCGTTAGGGCCGAGCAACCCGACCACTTCGCCGCTCTTCACATCGAGCGACACGTCCTTCACCACGGTGCGCGAGCCGTAACGCTTCTTCAGATTGCGGACGACGAGCGAACTCGACTCGCCTTCCGGCTTACGGTGGGGCATGGCGGGCGAATTCACTGCTGCGGCGTTCCTTGAATGGTATTCGACGGAGAAAGCGTGGCAGGCGAACCGTTCAGCGGCGCGGCGCCGCCTGAACGCGGCGCGAGCATCGCGCGCACGCGGCCGCTCGGATTGCCGGGTCCGGCCTGGTCCTTGCCCGCGCTTGCCGTGTAGAAGTCCTTCTGGCCGTCATAGGTGATCACGCTGCCGTGCACTTCGTCCTGCACGGTCGTCAGGCCTTGCAGGCGGCGCACGACGGCGCGCGTCGTGAGCTTCGTGAAGTCGTTCTTACCGTCGTAATCGATTCGCACCGCGTTGCCGTCGATGTACTCGTTCAGACCGTCACGCTTCTGGCGGAAATACGAGAGATTGTTGCCGGTCGACGTGCCGGTCGCGTACTGATAACCCTGCGGGTCTTGCGTCACCTCGACGCGGTCGGCCTTGATCACGATCGTGCCTTTCGTCGCGACTACGTGACCGGTGAAGATGTTCTTCTGATTGAGATCGTCGTACGACATGTTGTCCGCTTCGATGTTGAGCGGTTTGTCGCGGTCGGCCTTTTCGGCGTGCGCCGGCAGCGCGGCCAGCGCGACCGCGATGGTCAGGGCGGCAGCGAGCCCGGCCCGCACGGCGTGCGTGGCACGGCGCGCGAGCATTGCGCGCGCAGGGCCGCCATCGGGACGAGGGAACCTTTCGTTCATGCAGTCACAATTCGGATGGGAGTGCCGGGATTACTTGGACGAACCGCCGTTGATATCCGTGGCTGCGATCGCGCCGCGCACGTTACCGAACAGCTTCATCACCCGGGTCACGTTGTTGTAGTTCATGCCAGAGGCCGTCATCACCGACGGGCCGCGCTGAAGTCTAACCGGTTTTTCCGTTTCGATGACATCGTCGTTCACCAGCACGCGAAAATGCTGGGAATCCGCCTGCATCTGCGGATCTCCGTAACCGGCCGCGCGCACGATGCGCGCGTCGTCGTAGAGATCGACGATCGAGACGTCGCCGTTGACCGTGCCGCGCTGGGCCGTCGCCGTGACGGTCGGCTTCATCGGCTGGAACATTCGCATCGCGGGCAGCGTGAGCTCGCTGATCTCGTCGTCTTCGTAATGCACCATCGACTTCGCCGTCAGACGATATTGCGTCGTGCCGGTGGCGTCGAGTTCGGAAACCGAAAAGTTGTTGGCGAAGTAGTCGGGCGTGTGGCGCTTCTCGGGCGCGGGCGCCTGCTGTGCTGGAGGCAGCGTGGCCTGCAGCAGCCAGTAGGTGATGCCGGCCAGCGCCGCCACCGCGAGAAGCGGCAGGAGCGAGGCGAGCTTTCCGGGGCGCGGCATGGCCTCAGCCTCCGAGCGCTGCGGCGAGCAGTTCGTCGTAGCGATGTTGCGCGCGCAGGATCGCGTCGCAGACTTCGCGCACGGCGCCGTGGCCGCCGCGCGCTTCCGCGACCCAGTGCACGCGCTGAGTTACTTCGGGATGCGCGTTCGCGGGCGCGGCCGCAAAGCCGCAGCGGCGCATCACCGCGAGATCCGGCCAGTCGTCGCCCATGTAGCCGCATTCGTCGGCCGGGATGCCGGTGGCTTCGAGAAGTTCGGCGAGCGCGACGGTTTTATCGCCGACGCCCTGATAGAGATGCGTGATGCCCAGCTCGCGCGCGCGCGCCGCGACGATGCCCGATTGCCGTCCCGTGATGATCGCCGTCTGCACGCCGACCGACTGCAGCATCTTCACGCCGTGGCCGTCGAGCGAATTGAACGACTTCATCGCGTCGCCTTCGGCGGTGAAATAGAGACTGCCGTCGGTGAAAACGCCGTCGACGTCGAACACCATCAGCTTCAGACGGCTCGCGCGTTCGGCGGCGGTGAGAGGCTTCTGCGCCATCAGATTACCTTCTTGGAGAAGAGGTCGTGCATGTTCAGTGCGCCGATCAGCGTCGCATCGGCGTCCACGACCAGCATCTGATTGATGCGAAAGCGCTCCATCAGTTCCACGGCTTCGACCGCGAGATGATCCGGCGCAATCGTGCGCGGATTACGGGTCATGACATCGGCGAGTTTCAACGCGCGGAAATCGCCGTCGCGCTGCAGGATGCGGCGCAGGTCGCCATCGGTGAAAATGCCGTGGACGTGACGATTTTCGTCGATGACCGCGGTCATGCCCATGCGCTTGTCGGTGATCTGGAAGAGCGCGTCCGCAACGGTTGCGTCGAGCGAAACGACCGGCACTTCGTCGCCTACGCGCATCACGTCGCGCACATAGGTGAGCAGGCGCCGCCCGAGCGCGCCGCCCGGATGCGAGCGCGCGAAGTCGTCGGGACCGAAGCCGCGCGCGTCGAGCACGGCTACGGCGAGCGCATCGCCGAGCGCCATGGCGGCGGTCGTGCTGGCCGTCGGCGCGAGATTCATCGGACACGCTTCCTTTTCGACGCGTGCATTCAGATGCATGTCCGCCAGTTGCGCGAGACTCGATTCGGGACGGCCGGTGATCGCGATCAGCTTTGCCCCAAGCCGCTTGATGAGCGGCAGAATGGCGACGAGTTCCTCGGTTTCGCCCGAGTTCGACAGCGCGATGAAGATGTCGTCGGCGGTGACCATGCCGAGGTCGCCGTGGCTCGCTTCGGCCGGATGCACGAAGAACGCCGGCGTGCCGGTGGAGGCGAGCGTCGCGGCGAACTTGCGCGCGACGTGGCCCGACTTGCCGATGCCCGAGACGACCACGCGGCCGCGGCAGCCGAGCAGCGTTTCGACCGCGTTCGTGAAGTTGTCGTCGAGGAGTTCGGAGAGCCCGCGAACGGCGTCGGCTTCGATCTGAATTACGTTGCGAGCCAGCGCCAGCGCCCGGTCGCCATTGATTTTCGCTATCATGCGCGGAGTATAGCAAAGGCGATTCCGGGCCGCCCCCTACGGAGCCCGGTGCGCCGCCGTCTATCCGCCCCCGCAAGCCCTGTCGTCAGGGGCCTTTTTAAGATGCCGGAGCGCCCGATTCACGCGCCTCGGAACGCTGACGAACGAGGACGCTAGTCGGATGCCGATTTCTCCGCTCGAAATGACGCTGTTGCTGCTGCTCTGCTCCGTGGCAGGCGTCGTCGTATTTCGCTATTTCAACCTGCCGCCGATGCTCGGCTATTTGACGGTCGGCATCATCGTCGGGCCGCACGCGGCGGGCATCGCGCCGGACACCGACCGCGCGCAGCATCTCGCCGAATTCGGCGTCGTGTTCCTGATGTTCTCCATCGGGCTCGAGTTTTCGCTCTCGAAGCTGCG
This sequence comes from Caballeronia sp. ATUFL_F2_KS9A, assembly GCF_023630765.1. Classification (NCBI taxonomy): domain Bacteria; kingdom Pseudomonadati; phylum Pseudomonadota; class Betaproteobacteria; order Burkholderiales; family Burkholderiaceae; genus Caballeronia; species Caballeronia sp. ATUFL_F2_KS9A. The sequence goes on from NZ_JALQEK010000001.1 coordinate 188,623, forward strand.
CTCGATGCGGCGCATCGTGTTCGGACTCGGCGCGAGCCAGGTCGGTGCGACCATCGCGCTCGCGATGATCTTCGGCTGGATCGCCAATTTCTGGATCGGCATGTCGTGGCAGGCGAGCTTCGCGCTCGGCGGCGCGATGTCCATGTCCTCGACCGCCATCGTCAGCAAGCTGCTCGCCGAGCGGCTCGAGCTCGAATCCGAGCACGGCCGCAACATCTTCGGCGTGCTGCTGTTTCAGGATCTGGCGGTCGTGCCGCTGCTCATCATCATCGCGGCGTTCGGCAACGGCCAGTCGTCGCAGCTCGCGATGTGGCTCGGCATCGCCGCGGTGAAAATCGTCATCGCGTTGACGGTGCTGCTTTTCATCGGCCAGAAGTTCATGACGCGCTGGTTCGACCTCGTCGCGCGGCGCCGCTCGCAAGAGCTGTTCATGCTGAACCTGCTGCTCGTGACGCTGGGCGCGGCGTTCATCACCGACAAGTTCGGTCTGTCGCTTGCGCTCGGCGCGTTCATCGCGGGCATGCTGATCGCGGAGACGCCGTATCGGCATCAGGTGGAAGAGGACATCAAGCCTTTCCGCGACGTGCTGCTCGGTCTGTTCTTCGTGACGACCGGCATGCTGCTGAATCCGCGCGTGATCTGGGAGCATCCGTTTCTCGTGCTCGGCTTTTTCGTCGTGCCGATCCTGCTCAAGGCGGTGATGATCACCGGTCTCGCGCGCGCCTTCGGTGCGACGCCGGGCGTCGCGATGCGTACGGGCCTCGGTCTCGCGCAGGCGGGCGAGTTCGGCTTCGTGCTGCTGAATCTGATTCTGGATTCGCATCTCGTCGATTCCACGATCCTGCAAGCCATTCTTTCCGCGATGCTGCTCTCGATGCTCGCCGCCCCGTTCATCATCCAGAACGCGGACCGGATCGTGCTGCGGCTCTCGTCGACGGAATGGATGCTGCAATCGCTGCAAATGACGAAAATCGCGACGCAGAGCCTGAAGCAGAGCGGCCACGTCATCATCTGCGGATACGGCCGCGCCGGGCAGAACCTCGCGCGCATGCTGGAGCAAGAGGGCATTTCGTATGTCGCGCTCGATCTCGACCCGGATCGCGTGGCGGCGGCAGCGGCGGCGGGCGAATCGGTCGTGTTCGGCGATGCCGGGCGGCGCGAGTCGCTGCTCGCGGCGGGCCTGCATCGCGCGGCGACGGTCGCGATCACGTACGCGAACACGCCGTCCGCGATGCGCGTGCTGCACAACATCCACGAACTCGCGCCGACTTTGCCGGTGATCGTGCGCACCGTCGACGACGCCGATCTCGAAAAGCTCACCGCGGCGGGCGCGACGGAAGTGATTCCGGAGATCGTCGAGGGCAGCCTGATGCTCGCATCGCACACGCTCGTCCTGATGGGCGTGCCGATGCGCCGCGTCGTGCGGCGCGTGGAGGAAATGCGCGATGCGCGCTACAGCCTGCTGCGCGGCTATTTCCACGGCGCCGACGACGTCGACGACGACGATGGCCACGAGCAGGTCCGGCTACAATCCGTACCCATCGACGCAAATTCCGAAGCCGTCGGGCATTCGCTCGACGATCTCGGACTCGTCGGCAACGGTGTCGAAGTGACCGCGATCCGGCGCCACGGCATCCGGGGCGTCGCACCGGACCCCGAAACCAAGCTGCGCGCGAACGATATCGTCGTGCTGCGCGGCCTGCCCGAAGTGCTGGCGCAAGCCGAGGAACGGCTCTCGCGCAATCGCCGGGCAGCCTAGCTTCCCTCTTTTGTCACCAAGGCGAACGCGCGGCCTCACGGCGCGGACTCCGGAGAAGTCATGTCCATTACCCCCTCGCACGCCCAGCTCGACGCCGCGCGTTTCATCAAGGAGCGCGTGCGCACCGTCGATAACTGGCCGCAGCCCGGCGTGCAGTTCCGCGATATCACGACCATCCTGCAAGACCGCAAGGCGCTGCGCATGCTGATCGACCTGTTCGTGCAGCGCTATATCGACGAAAACGTGAACGTGATCGCCGGCATGGACGCGCGCGGCTTCATCATCGGGCCGATTCTCGCGTACGAGCTGAGCCTCGGTTTCGTGCCGATCCGCAAGAAGGGCAAGCTGCCGTACAAGACGCTCGAACAGTCGTACGAGCTGGAATACGGCCGCGCGACCGTCGAGATTCACGAGGATGCGTGCAAGCCGGGCGACCGCGTCGTGATCGTCGACGATCTCGTCGCGACCGGCGGCACCATGATGGCCGGCAAGATCCTGCTGGAGCGGCTCGGCGCGCAAGTAGTCGAGGCGGCGGCGATCATCGATCTGCCGGATCTCGGCGGCTCGAAACTGCTGCGCGAAAATGGCGTGCCGCTTTATACCGTGTGCGAATTCGCCGGACATTGACATGCCCAACTTTCTGCTCTTTCTCGCGGCTTCCGTCGCGATCACCGTCGCGCCGGGGCCGGACAATCTTCAGGTGCTCGCGCGCGGCATTTCGCAAGGACGGCTCGCGGGCGTAGTCGCGGCGTGCGGGTTCGCATTCGGCGTGATCTTCCATACGACGCTCGCGGCGCTCGGCATTGCGGCACTGCTGCGTTCGTCGCCGATGGCGTTTCAGGCGGTGAAACTGGCGGGCGCGGCGTATCTCGTGTGGATCGGCATCAAGGCGCTGCGCAGCCACGGCCTCGCGACCGCGCACGCGCGCCCGAGCCAGCCGCTTACGACCGTGTTCCGCCAGAGCGTGATCGGCAACATGTTGAATCCGAAAGTGACGCTGTTCTTCATCGTGTTCCTGCCGCAGTTCGTCGATCCGCACGGCGCGCAAAGCGTGATGCTGCAGATGTTCGAACTCGGCGCGCTCTTCATGCTGCAGACGGTCGTCGTGTTTTCGCTTTTCGGCATCGGCGCGGGAATGATCGGCGCGTGGCTGAAGCGCCGTCCGCGCGTGGGCGTGTGGCTCGACCGGCTCGCGGGTGTCACGTTCATCGCGCTCGGCATTCGCGTCGCGCTCAAGGACTGAGAGATGCCGCTCGCTTCGATCGTTGCCGCACGCCGCTTCGTTGCCGCCGCGCACCTACCGTTCTTTATCGGCGATGAACGCGTCGGCTGGATTCGCCGATCCGACGTCGACGCGCTGCGCCGCTGGCCGGACGTCTTCGTGATCGACGCCGCTTCGGTTCGCCTGCACGCAGCGCTCGCCGATGTGAACGCGCGCAGCGCCGCGCTAGGCGCGGTCATCGGCGCGCTTTTCGCCGAAGGCAAAATTCCCGGTTGGCGCGACGAAACCTACGCGATCCGCAACGGCTTCGACGCCGCGCCGCTCGCGTTCATCGAGCGTGCGGCGTCGCGCTTCTTCGGCACGATGACCTACGCGGTGCATCTGAACGGCATCGTAAAATACCGGGATAAGGCGCCGCAGTTGTGGATCGCGCGCCGCAGCGACACCAAGGCGACCGATCCCGGCATGCTCGACAACGTCGTCGCGGGCGGCATCGGCTGGGGTTTCGCACTCATGCCGACGCTCGTGAAGGAATGCTGGGAAGAGGCGGGCATGAGCGCCGAACTCGCTTCGACGGCGACGCCCGGCCGCACGTTTCATGTGCTTCAGTCGCTTCCGGAAGGCACGCAGGCCGAGCAGATCTTCGTGTACGACGTCTCCCTGCCGCCCGATTTCGCGCCGCACAATCAGGACGGCGAAGTCGGCGAGCATCGCCTTGCGCGCATCGAGGACGTCGCGCGCTGGATCGAAGAGGGCAAGCTCACCGTCGATGCGAGTCTCGCGACGCTCGATTGCATGCTGCGTCATCAGTGGATCGACGAAGACGCGTGCGAAGGCATCGACGCGCTGTTCGAAGCGCCGCAAATTTGAAAGAACCGAACGAGGAAAGGTCATGTCGACCGAACATAGTTTTTATCTGAAGTTGTCGTGTCCGGACCGGCCGGGAATCGTGCATGCCGTGTCGGGCTTCCTGTTCAATCTCGGCGCCAATATCCTCGATTCCGCGCAGTTCGGCGACAGCCGCACCGGCGAGTTCTTCATGCGCGTGCATTTCCAGCAAGTCGGCGGCGATCCGGGCCTCGACGCGCTGCGCAAGTCGTTCAGCGATCTCGCCGATGAATTCGGCATGCGCTGGGAACTGCACGACGCATCGGTCAAGCCGCGCGTCGTCATCATGGTGTCGAAGATTGGCCATTGCCTGAACGATCTGCTGTTCCGCTATCGCACCGGGCAATTGCAGATCGAGATTCCGGCGATCATCTCGAATCACAAGGATTTTTATCAGCTCGCGGCGAGCTATGACATCCCGTTCCATCATCTTCCGCTGCTCAACGCGACGTCCGAAGCGAAGGCCGCGCAGGAAGCGCGCGTAATGGAAATCGTCGATCAGCACGACACCGATCTCGTCGTGCTCGCGCGCTACATGCAGATTCTGTCGCCGGATTTGTGCGCGAAGCTGTCGGGACGCGCGATCAACATTCATCACTCGTTCCTGCCGAGCTTCAAGGGCGCGAAGCCGTACTATCAGGCGTTCGATCGCGGCGTGAAGCTGATCGGCGCGACCGCGCACTACGTCACGTCCGATCTCGACGAAGGCCCGATCATCGAGCAGGAAGTGGAGCGCGTCGATCACAACATGACGCCGGATCAACTGACGGCGATCGGCCGCGACGTCGAATGCGTGACGCTCGCGCGCGCGGTGAAGTGGCATGCCGAGCATCGCATTCTGCTCAACGGACACAAGACGGTCGTGTTCCGCTAGATCGCGCTTTCGGAAAGACAAAGCCCGCCGGTTCAGGCGGGCTTTTTTACGCTCAGACGAGCCGCAGATAAATCAGCTCGCGCTTGATATATCCGTAGAAAATCGGCGCGGCGATGACGCCGGGAATGCCGAACGCGGCTTCCATTGCGAGCATCGCGAGTAGCAGTTCCCACGCGCGCGCCTCGATCTGCCCGCCGATGATGCGCGCGTTCAGGAAGTATTCGAGCTTGTGGATCAGGATCAGGAACGCGAGCGACGCGACCGCCGTGCCGAACGACACCGACAGCGAAATGCCGACGATGATCGTGTTCGAAATGAGATTGCCGATCACCGGCAGCAGCCCGACGATGAACGTGACGAGCACGAGCGTTTTCGAAAGCGGCAGCCGTTCGTGAAAGAGCGGCAGTGCGACGAGAAGATACAGCGCGGTGAAGACTGCGTTGATCGCTGAAATCTTGATTTGCGCGAACACGATGCGGCGGAAGGCATCGGAGAAGCGCGACACGCGCGCGACGAGCGCGGTGGAAAGCGGCAGCCGATGGTGCGTCGCCCGCGGCGCGCTCACCGCGATAATCGCGCCGACGATCATGCCGATTACGATATGACCGAAGCCGCGCGCCATCTCCTTGCCGCCTTGCTGGAGCATCTCGGCGTGCTTGTGCATCAGCTCGGTGGCTTTGTCCTTCATCTGCACGGTGTCCACGGGCAGGTAATTCGCGAGCCAGTCGGGCACGGACAGCCGCGCGCTCGACGTGATGCTCATCAGCTGATCGAGCAATTTCTGGACGCTCGGGAAGTCGCGCTCGAAATGTTCGATGGTGGCGATGGTCGCGCCCGTCAGCCCGCCGACGATGATCGCCGAAATCAGCCCGACCGCGATGAGACGCGCGCCCCGGCTGACCACATGCCGCTCGATCAGCGGCGCGATCATGTGCGTAAGCTGAAAAACCAGCATGCCGGCGAGCAGGCCGCCGAGCAATTGCAGCCTGAGCGTGAGATACAGCGCCAGCAGCGCAAGGACGTAGCTGCCGATCTCCACCGCCGACAGCTTCGGCAAGCTCATGTCGCTCGTCAGCCTGACGTGGCGCGTGGGCAGGTCCCGTACACGCGCTTCCTCGTTGGCCGCTTCGTTGCGCTTCGCCATGACTGCGTTCCTTTTCCCCTGCTGCGTACGACGGTTATTCGTGCCGCGGCGCGCGCGGCGCATTTCGACGGTCCGGCTGACAGCGCTTCGGCAGCCAGACCGGCGCCGTGAATCAGGCCGCCGATTTGGCTCGTTGCAACAAGGGTGCCAGATATCTGCCGGTAAAGCTCGCCTTCGACTTCGCAACCTGCTCCGGCGTCCCCTGGGCGATGATCTGCCCGCCGCCGGCGCCGCCTTCCGGACCGAGATCGATGACCCAGTCGGCAGTTTTGATTACGTCGAGATTATGCTCGATGATTACGACAGTATTACCCTGATCGCGCAATCGATGAATCACTTCGAGCAAAAGCGCGATGTCGTGGAAGTGCAAACCGGTCGTCGGCTCGTCGAGGATATATAGCGTCCGACCGGTATCGCGCTTGCTCAGTTCCAGCGAAAGCTTGACGCGCTGGGCCTCGCCGCCCGATAGCGTCGTCGCGGACTGGCCGAGCCGGATATAGCCGAGACCGACGTCGAGCAGCGTTTTCAGCTTGCGCGCCACCACCGGCACCGCCTTGAAGAACTCGTGCGCGGCCTCGACCGTCAGGTCCAGCACTTCGCTGATGTTCTTGCCCTTGTACTGGACTTCCAGCGTCTCGCGGTTGTAGCGCTTGCCGTGACACACGTCGCAGGGCACGTAGACATCCGGCAAAAAGTGCATTTCTACCTTCAGAACGCCGTCGCCCTGACAGGCTTCGCAGCGGCCGCCCTTCACGTTGAACGAGAAGCGGCCGGGGTCGTAGCCGCGCTCCTTCGCCGCCGGCACGCCTGCGAACAGTTCGCGGATGGGCGTGAACAGTCCGGTGTAAGTGGCCGGATTGCTGCGCGGCGTGCGGCCGATCGGCGACTGATCGACGGCGATCACTTTGTCGAAGTGTTCGAGACCTTCGATCGACTCGTACGGTGCGGGCTCCGTCGCCGAGCCGTACAGATGCTGCGCGACCGCGTGCTGCAGCGTGTCGTTGATGAGCGTCGACTTGCCAGAGCCTGACACGCCCGTCACGCAGGTCAGAAGTCCGACGGGCAAATCGAGCGTCACGCGCTTCAGATTGTTGCCGTACGCCTCGACGATGCGCAGCGTGCGCTCGTCCGGCGCGGTGCGCTCGGCGGGATAGCTGATCGTGCGCTTGCCGGACAGATACTGCCCGGTAATGGAATTCGCGTCCTTTTGCACCTGCACCGGCGTGCCTTGCGCGACGATCACGCCGCCGTGCTCGCCCGCGCCCGGTCCCATGTCGACGACGTAATCGGCCATGCGGATCATGTCCTCATCGTGCTCGACGACGATCACCGAATTGCCGATATCGCGCAGATGCTTGAGCGTGTCGATCAGCCGGTCGTTGTCGCGCTGATGCAGGCCGATCGACGGCTCGTCGAGCACGTACATCACGCCCGTAAGGCCGGAGCCGATCTGCGACGCGAGCCGGATGCGCTGCGCTTCGCCGCCCGAAAGCGTCTCCGCGCTGCGTTCCAGCGACAGATAATCCAGCCCGACGTTGTTCAGAAACGAGAGCCGCGCGACGATTTCCTTGATGACCTTGTCGGCGATTTCGCCCTTCGCGCCCTCCAGACGCAGCGTCTGGAAATAGCCGAGCGCATCGCGTAGCGGCCAGCCGCTGATTTCATAGATGCCGCGCGCCTGTTCTTCTGCGCCGACTTTCACGAAGCGCGCTTCGCGCCGCAGACGCGTGCCTTCGCACGCCGGGCACGGCTGATTGTTCTGGTATTTCGCGAGTTCTTCGCGCACCGCCGCCGAATCGGTCTCGCGATAGCGCCGCTCCAGATTCGGGATGATGCCTTCGAACGCATGCTCGCGGACCGACGCGCGCCCGCGCTCGTTAATGTACGAAAACGGAATCGCCTGCTTGCCCGAGCCGTACAGAAGAATCTTGCGCACTTTCTCGGGCAGATCCTCGAACGGCGCGTCGATTTCGAATTCGTAGAATGCCGCGAGGCTCTGCAGCATCTGGAAATAGAACTGATTGCGCCGGTCCCAGCCCTTTACCGCGCCCGCCGCGAGCGACAGCGACGGATGCGCGACCACGCGCTTCGGATCGAAGAACGTGATCTGTCCGAGACCGTCGCATTCCGGGCACGCGCCCATCGGATTATTGAACGAGAAAAGACGCGGCTCCAGTTCCGGCAGCGAATACGAGCAGATCGGACACGCGAATTTCGAGCTGAAGAGCTTCTCCTTTTCGGTGTCCATTTCGAGCGCGATCGCGCGGCCGTCGGCGAGACGCAGCGCGGTTTCGAACGATTCCGCGAGGCGCTGCTTCATGTCCGGCCGCACTTTGAGACGGTCGATCACGACGTCGATCGTGTGCTTGTCGTTCTTCTTGAGCTTCGGCAGCGAATCGACTTCGTAGATTTTCGCGACGCCTTCGTTCGCCGTGCCGCCGCCCGAGCGGATGCGAAAGCGGATGAAACCCTGCGCCTGCATTTCCTCGAACAGCTCAACGTGCTCGCCCTTCCGATCCGCGACGACCGGCGCGAGGATCATCAGCTTGGTTTCTTCAGGCAGCGCGAGTGCGGCGTCGACCATTTGCGAGACGCTTTGCGCCTCCAGCGGAATCAGATGATCCGGGCAATACGGCGTGCCGACGCGCGCGTACAAAAGACGCAGGTAATCGTGAATTTCAGTGACGGTGCCGACCGTCGAGCGTGGATTGTGCGACGTGGCCTTCTGCTCGATCGAAATGGCCGGCGACAAACCTTCGATCAGATCGACGTCCGGCTTTTCCATCAGCTGCAAAAATTGCCGCGCATACGCCGAGAGGCTTTCCACGTAACGGCGCTGGCCTTCCGCATAGAGCGTGTCGAACGCGAGCGACGACTTGCCCGACCCCGACAGCCCCGTGATCACGATCAACTTATGGCGCGGCAAGTCGAGATTGACGTTCTTCAGATTGTGGGTGCGAGCCCCACGAATACGAATTTCTTCCACGAGTTCGTTCCGGCGTTTTTCGGGTGCTTTCGGATGTTTTCAGCGGCGCTTTCATCTGTCCGGACGGGCCACGAAGCCATTGCCGGGCGGAAAGAGAGGGGGCCAAACCTGCTACTATAACGACTTTTAAAGGGCGCAGCGCCCGAGCCCAAGGGCCGGATGCGCGTCGATCGGCCGGCGCGGGGACTTGCCGGCCAAGTACGGGAGAGCGCCGACGCATCGAGCGGCGCGCTTTTAGCCGTGCGATTCCATATAGTGCCGTTTCGAGCAAGAACAAGGCGGCCGCGCCTGGCTGCGCCGCAGGCCAGGCCAGACGCGACCCTCATCCTTTTCCCGTTTCTGATGTCCAATCCGTCTGCCACGTCCACACGTCTGTCTGCGCCGGAGTTGCGCGCGACCGTGTCGCTCGCTGCCATCTTCGCGCTGCGCATGCTCGGTCTTTTCATGATCATGCCGGTGTTTTCGGTGTACGCGAAAACCATCCCCGGCGGCGACAACGTGCTGCTCGTCGGCATTGCGCTTGGCGCCTACGGCGTCACGCAGTCGATGCTCTACATCTTCTACGGCTGGATTTCCGACAAGCTCGGGCGCAAGCCGGTCATCGCGTTCGGCTTGCTCGTCTTCGCGGTGGGCAGCTTCGTCGCGGCCGCCGGGCATTCGATGACGTGGATCATCGCCGGGCGCGTGATCCAGGGCATGGGCGCCGTTTCGTCTGCGGTGATCGCGTTCATTGCCGATCTCACGCACGAGGAAAACCGCACGAAGGCGATGGCGATGGTCGGCGGCAGCATCGGCGTGTCGTTCGCGGTGGCGATCGTCGGCGCGCCGATCGTGTTCCACTGGGTCGGCATGAGCGGGCTTTTCACGGTGATCGGCGTCCTGTCGATCCTCGCGGTGGGCGTGGTGTTCTGGATCGTGCCCGATCCGCCCGCGCATCCGGTTCACGTCAAGGCGCCGTTCGCGGAAGTGCTGCACAACGTCGAGTTGTTGCGCTTGAACTTCGGCGTGCTCGTGCTCCACGCGACGCAGACCGCGCTTTTCCTCGTCGTGCCGCGCATTCTGGTGGACGGCGGGTTGCCGGTCGCATCGCACTGGAAGATTTACCTGCCCGTGATGGCGCTCGCGTTCGTGCTCATGGTGCCGGCCATCATCGCCGCCGAGAAACGTGGAAAAATGAAGAGCGTGATGCTGAGTGCGATCGGGCTTATCCTGATCGGCCAGTTGTTATTGGGCGCGGCTCCCCATACGCTGTGGTCCGTGGCAGCCATTCTGTTCGTGTACTTTCTCGGCTTCAACGTGCTGGAGGCGTCGCAGCCGTCTCTGGTGTCGAAGCTTGCGCCGGGCACGAGAAAGGGCGCGGCGGCGGGCGTGTACAACACGACGCAGTCGATCGGCCTTGCCCTCGGCGGGGTGATCGGCGGCTGGCTGCTGAAGCTCGACGGGCCGAGCGCGGTTTTCTTCGCGTGTTCGGCGCTGGTGTTGGCGTGGCTCCTCGTCGCTGCATGGATGAAGCCGCCACCGCGCAGAACAGAGCGCGCGGCCTGAGAGAAATTGGAATCATCGAATCGAGCCGACAGGGTGCAATCGAATCCACGTCTGAAGACGAGATCGGTCCAATCGCATCTTTCGGCTGACAGTTAGCAAGGAATCTACCGGAGAAATCATGGCATCAGTCAACAAGGTCATTCTCGTGGGCAATCTGGGCGCCGACCCGGAAACCCGCTACCTCCCGAGCGGCGACGCCGTGGCCAATATTCGTCTCGCGACGACGGACCGCTACAAGGACAAGGCCTCCGGCGAATTCAAGGAACTCACGGAGTGGCATCGCGTGGCGTTCTTCGGCCGGCTCGCCGAAATCGTCAACGAATATCTGAAGAAGGGGTCGTCGGTTTACATCGAAGGGCGTATTCGCACGCGCAAATGGACCGATCAATCGGGCCAGGAGCGCTATTCGACCGAAATCGTCGCGGATCAGATGCAGATGCTCGGCGGTCGCGGCGGCGCCGGTGCCGGCGATGATGGCGGCTACAGCCGCAGCGCGCCGATGGATCGTTCGGGCGGCGGTGGCGGTGGCGGCGGCGGACGCGCGCCCGCAGGCGGTCGTGCGAGCGGCGGCTCAGCAGGCGGCGGTTCCAGCCGCCCGAGCGCGCCGGCAGGCGGCGGCTTCGACGACATGGACGACGATATCCCGTTCTAAAGAATCACCGGCAATTCGCGCATCGGAAGATGGGCCTCTGGCTGAAACAGCCTGAGGCCCATTTTTTTTTGAGTCGGCGAGGCGCTTCCTGATTGCGGTGTGATCTATTGCTCGCGCCGGAGCCTATTAAGCGCTCGGCGCCTGATAGTCGCGCTCGTACGCCATCAAGTGCACACCAACTATTCCGCAGTCTAATCGGATTTATCCTATGGCCTGCAAATTGGTCACATTCTATTTTTGAGGCGATTATCCGAGAAAATAAACGCAATCTTTATTTGCTTGTCGTCATCTAATTGAGGTTTTTGAAGGTTTGCGGTTTATGTGTTTCTGGTAAACGCGAATCGGAAAGCCGTGCTTAATCGTGCCGCGTGGATTAATCCGTTGCGCGCTGTTGCAGCCCACAAGCATTTTCACCGAGACCAAGAATAACCGGGGGCCTCTTGAAGCTTCGAATAGTACTGGCTGACGATCATCCTTTCGTTCTCCTTGGGATGAAGGCCATCTTCGCCGCCGCAGACGGATTAGAGGTCGTCGGCGAGGCGAATAATGCGAGCACTTTGTTGGCAGAACTCGCGGTCAAGCCGTGCGATGTGCTGGTCACGGACTTCGCCATGCCCGAGCCGGGCGTGGATGCAAATGACGGCCTCCGTCTCATTCGCAAGGTACGCCAGGATTTCCCCGACCTCTGCATCGTCGTGCTCACAAGCGTGAGCAACGTCGCGATTTTGCGCTCCATCCTGAATGCCGGCGCGATGAGCCTCGTTAACAAGGCCGAACCCATCGAACTCGTGGTGACGGCCGTGCGGCATGCGAGCGTCGGACGCCGTTTCGTGAGCGCCTCGTTTGTCGCGGCGCTTGCGGAAGCGGGCACGGAGACCGAATTTTCGCCGGAGGAGCCGCGCCTGTCCGTGCGAGAGATCGAAGTCGTCCGCCTGTTTGCCAAAGGCCATTCGATTACCGAAATAGCAAAAGAACTCGATCGCGATGTTCGCACGATCAGCCGTCAGAAACGTGATGCGATGAATAAGCTAGGCGTAAGAAACGATCCCGGGTTATTCGCGTTTGTGCGCGCACGCGGATTAGGATGAGTTTTTGGCGCACTGAAATGGTTTCGGATGCATCTTATGTATCTAAATTTTTCGATGCCGGATGATCGACCTTCTCTTTTTTGGATGTGAATTCTGGTCCGCAGGACTAGAAGGGGTTTGAGGCAATGGAGTTCTGGAACGGGAACCAGGTGTTCTCGCACGCTAAACGGATAAGGCTCGCAATAGCGGATGATCATCCTCTCGTCATCCTCGCCGTCGAGCGACTCGCTGGGAATTTTCCCAATGTAGAGGTGGTAAGTCGTCACGCTAATTCGACCCAACTCGAAGAGTCGCTTGCTCGCGGCGAGTGCGACGTCGTCGTCATCGACTATTTCATGCCGGGCGGACGTTACGGCGACGGCGTCGAGCTGATTCAGCATGTGGCGAACCAGTATCCGGAGGTCAGGATCGTCGTCATGTCGCGCAGTGGCGACGCCGCGCTCGTCAAGCAGGCGCTGGAAGCGGGAGCCCACGCGTTTCTAAGCAAGGAAGACCGGCTCGAACTGATCTACGTCGCGATTGTTTCGGTCATCGCCAATGAAACCTATCTTGGGCCCGCAATACGCCGCACGCTCGCGCTCGCGGATTCCGAAAGCCACGCGCGTTTCATTCGTCAGCGGCTCACGAGCCGCGAACTGGAAGTGATCGAGCGCTATGCACGCGGCGCGAATGTCACCGAGATCGCGAAGGAACTCGATCGCAGCGTGAAGACGATCAGCGCCCAAAAATGCGCGGCCATGCGAAAGCTCGATTTATCGACAGACGCGGATTTGTATCGATTTATCGCGGACAGTGGCTTGATCTAGACGCATCGCATAGCGCGCACGCCCCGCAAGCCCTGAGGCCAGCAAGAACGCATAACAGAATGAGAACAAGAACGCCGAAACGCGCCATCGTTGCGGATGACCATCCGGTCGTCATCAAGGGTATTCAAACCCTGCTCGAGCGAGATGGCGCGGTGCGCGTGGTCGCCACCGCGTGCGACACGCTGGAACTTGCCGAAGCAATCGATACCACGCCGTGTGACTTCATCTTCTCCGACATCGGTATGCGCGGTATCGACGGGGAAAGCAGCTCGATCACCTTTCTCAGGCGTCTGACCTGGCAGGAAAAGCGGCCGAAGATCATCGTGCTCACGATGATCTGCCAAACGCGAATGCTGGCCGGGCTCGTTCAGCTCGGCGTAGACGGCGTGATCGACAAGCGCGACGGACTCGAATGCCTGCACGACGCGATATCCGTCGCTGAAGCCGGCGGCTGTTTCCTCTCCCCAACCGTGGAGGCGGCCGTGCGCCATTTGCCCGCGACATCGCCGGCGCGCGTGGGCGTACTGAGCCGACGCGAATGGGAGGTCTTCCAGCTCTACGCTCGCGGTCTTCTGGTCCATGAGATCGCTGAGCACTTCGGACGAAGCCGCAAGACGATCGCGACGCAGAAGCGTGCCGGCATGCGCAAGCTGGGACTCGATAGCGAGGAGGAGCTGGTCGCCTACTTTCAGCAAGTCGGCCTGGTCTGAAGTGGTGTAGCCGTCGCCGATGCCCGGTTTAGGAGCAAATTGGGACGGTTCTGATTCGATCCTGATACGCAGCGGCTCAGACTCAAGACATTTGCACTCGACAGGCAAGCACGAAGCGCGGCGACTCGTAGCGGTCAAAAGCCGTGAATCGGCGTCATCGAGATCTTGCTCAGACGGCGCAGCAACGGTCCTTGCCGCGCCGGCCCGCATCCGAAGGATTCGAATTGAGATTTCTGTTCGCGCGTTGTTTGCTCCTTTTCAGCCTGATCGCGCCATCGTTCGGCAATGCGGCCGACCCGCATGCCTACGCTTCCCAGCCGACTTCTGGACTTCGAAAAAATACAAACGACGCAACGGCCAGCGTCCAACTCGATGAGCCCGAGCGCGGTTATTTGCGCACGCTGAATCCGATCGCCGTCGGCTTGATAGAAGCGTCACGCGGTCGTCCGGATCAGCCGCTTCAGCCGCCGGAAGTCGCGCTCGCCAAAATCGAACAGTCCCTCGGCGTCACGTTCGAGCCGAAGCGATTCAACGACTGGCCCACGGCCGCATCGGCGTTTCAACGCGGCGAAATCGAAATGATCGTCGCACCGAGCCCGCCCGGAACCTTGAACTACGCGATGCATTCCGAGTTGCAGCCGCTCGACCTGTTGATCAAGCGGGCGTTCAGGCAAGCCGAGACGCAAGCCGTCGCCAGGCAGGCGGCATCCGCGACCACGCATATCTCCGCGTTGCGCTTGCTGCCTGCGCTCATCGGCATCGCAGCCGTCTTGTTCGTGACGCTGCGCGCTTTCGTCCGATTGCAGCAGGAAATGGGACGGCGCATGGAGACCGAGCAGCGTCTGGCTACGCAACTCAGTTTCCAGCAGACCATGATGGAGGTGGTGCCGTATCCCCTCGTCGCGAAGGACATGCAGAATCGCTACATCGCGGTGAATCGTGCCTTCGAAGAAGCGCTCGGCGTTCGACGCGGAGACGTTCTCGGACGCACGAGCGTCGAAGTCACGGCGTGGGGAGACGCGCACAGCCGCGTGCTTCACGAGTTGACCAGCACGACGCTCAAAACGGGTCAACGTCAGGAAGTCGAAGCGGAATTTGCCGACAACAGCAATCACTCGCGCTGCGGGCTTTTCTGGACGGGCGCGTTCAATGCGTCGAACGGGGAGCGAGCGGGCGTCGTCGGCACGATGATCGACATCACCGATATTCGCGACGCCGAAACGCGCGCGCGGCAAACCGAGCGGCGTCTTCACGACGTGACGCGATCGCTGCCGGCGGTCGTGTTCCAGTTGCGCCGCGCGAGCGACGGCACGTACAGCCTTCCTTATATCGATGGCGATACGCGTCAGTTGCTCGGTCTGGACGTCGCCGCTCTGGCCGACGATCCGATTCACGCGCTGACGCACGTCCACGACGAAGACAGCGCCCGGCTTCTCGCGGAAATCGAAACTTCGGCGCGGACACTCGAGCCGCTGCACACCGAGTTTCGTTCGACGGTGGAAGGCGTGCACCGCTGGATTCGCGCGGATCTCGTCGCGCACCGCGAAGACGACGGCGCCGTGGTCTGGAGCGGCTATTGGGCCGACGCGAGTGTCGAGCACGCCCGCGCCGACGAACTCGCCCGCGCGCGCGACGCAGCCGAAGCCGCATCGCGCGCGAAGGACGACTTCCTCGCGATGATGAGTCATGAAATCCGTACGCCGATGAACGGCGTGCTCGGGCTCGTCGAAGTGCTCGAAAATACGCGTCTGAACCCCGACCAGTCGCAAATGCTCGGCATGATTCAGGATTCGGCGAGCGCGCTCCTGCAGATTCTCGACGATCTCCTCGACTATTCGAAGATCGAGGCCGGCAGGCTGACGATCGAGTCCACGCCGATCGATTTGCGCGAACTCGTCGATAGTGCGGTGGGCCTGCTCGCCGCAAGAGCGCACGAAAAGGGCCTGCGCGTGCGCGTCGACGTGGCGCCCGAAGTGGCCGCGGCGGTCAGGGGCGACAGCGTGCGGCTCAGGCAGGTTCTCTTCAATCTGATGAGCAACGCGATCAAGTTCACGATCAAGGGCGATGTCGCGCTGCACGTTCGCGCGGTCGAGCACACCGAGTCGGCGCAGGTGATCGAACTGTGCGTGAAAGACACGGGCATCGGGATCGCTCCGGACGCGCAGCGAAGCCTCTTCGAGCCGTTCGTGCAAGCTGAAACCTCCACGACGCGGCGCTTCGGCGGCACCGGGCCCGGCCTGACGATCTGCAATCGTCTCGTCGCGCTGATGGGCGGCGCGATGAGCCTTGAAAGCGCGCTGGGCGTCGGCACGACAATGACCGTTCGTCTCACGATGCCCGTCGAGACCTTGCATTATCAGATCGACGGATTGCGCGGCAAGCGAGGCATCGTGGCGATCGACGACGATCGCGTCGCGGCGGCCCTCGTGCACTATGGCGAGGCGCTTGGTCTGCAATTGCTGCGCTACACGCCCGACGAACTCGCGCGATCAGAACACGAGTTGCTCGAAGACATCGAGATCGTCTTTCTGAGCGATACGCACAAGCACGCTTCGCCATCCGCTTCGCGTGTGATCCACGTAACCGAAAAGCCGAAGCCGACCGGATACCGCATTCTCGAAGACGACATCCGCGTGAGCGTCAATCCGATTTCATGGCACGGCCTCGGCGCGGCCTGCGTCGCCGCATTGACAGGCATGCCGCAGGTCGCATCGGGCGTCACGCATTCGCACGAAGCGAAGATGGTGGCGCCCGACCGGGAAGACGCGCTGCGCAGCGGCAGGCTCGTGCTCGTCGCCGAAGATCATCCGGTGAATCAGGAGCTGATCCGAAATCAGCTTACCCTGCTGGGTTTCGCGTGCGATGTCGTGCACGACGGCGCCGAGGCATACGCTGCCCTCGCTGACACCCGATACGGATTCCTGATTACCGATTGTCACATGCCGAACATGACGGGCTACGAACTGGCTCGACGCATCCGTTCGGATGAATCCGGCGCGTCGCGTCGCTTGCCGATCCTCGGCGTCACGGCGAGCACGGCGCCCGACGAATTGCGCAAGTGCCGTGAGGCGGGCATGGACCACTGTCTCGTGAAGCCGACCCGGCTCGCTACCTTGCGGGAGCATCTGAACCGATGGTGGATCACGAATGACCCCGCGCCCGAAGCCGTTACACATTCCGCTCAGCGAACCGATGTACCGGCCCGCGACGATGACGAACTCGATCTGAGCGCCATGGCGCAACTATGGGGCAGCGAAGCGACCGTCAAGGCGTTGCTGGATGCGTTCGTGTCGTCGTTCCGCGAGGATCTCGTGGCGCTTCGGCAATTGCTCGATCGCGGCACGGTCGATGATCTGCGGGACTGGCATCATCGCGTCGTCGGGGCGGCGAGCGTGTTGCAGTATCGGCCGCTGCTCGGCGCGCTGGAGGAGTTTCGTCGCGATCTGCATGTGAAATCGCGCGACGTGCGCCGTCGCGAGGGACTTGCGTTGATCGCGCGATGCGAGCAGTCGTGGACCGTATCCACGCGCAAGGCGCCGCAATTCTCTGACCGGGCGCTTTCTTATTCCGTAGGTGTGCAGGGACTCGCATCGGCGAGTTCGCCATCGCGGAAATAGGCGAGCGCGAAATCGACGAACGCGCGTGTCTTGGCCGAAACGTGCCGGCGTCCCGGGTAGACGATAGACACTTCCTTGTCAGCGTCCTTGAGCGTATGGCCGGGCAGCAGTCGCACGAGCGAACCCACCTCGATATCCTGCGCCACGTAGCTCTCCGGGAGCACCGCGATTCCCATTCCGGAAAGCGCCGCCTGCCGCAACATGTGCGAACTGTTCACGTTGTATGCCGGATCGAGTTCGACGCTTTCCGTCTCTCCCGACGGTCCGATGAAGGACCACGTCGATCCATGGATATCCGAAGACGGCGCGAGAAACTCATGTGACGCCAGCGATGCCGGCCCGACGGGCGCGCGGCGTTGCGCCAGATAAGCCGGTGCGGCGACGAGCACCGCCGCGACTCTCACCAACGGGCGGTTGATCAGCATGCCGCTGTTCACGAGATGCGGCACGACGATGCCGACGTCGAAGCCCTCCGCGACGAGATCGACCGGACGATGCAGCAGCGTCAGGCGCAACTTCACGTTCGGGTATCGCTCGCGGAATCCGCGCAGCATTGGCGTGAGTCCGAGCAATGAGAATGATGCCGACGCGACGAGCTTGAGCGTGCCCGAAGGATCGACCGAACTGTTCCCCACTGACGCTTCGATCGTCTCGATCTGTTCGATCACTGCACGGCAGCCGTCCGCATAGGCGCGACCGGCCTCGGTTAGCGACACGCTGCGCGTCGTGCGGTTCAGCAAGCGCGTGTTGAGATGCGCCTCGAGCAACGAGACGTAGCGCGTTATCACGGCGTTGGATAGATCGAGCGCGTTGGCGGCACGGCCGAACGATTCGGTTTCCGCCACTTTCAGGAAGACGCGCATCGCCTGGAGCTGATTCATTGAGCGATCGATGTGAGAAGCGCATTTCGAACGCTTCGAGTATGCCGATAAATGCCGGCGGCTAAAGCGCGGCCTCGCGTGCGCGATGTTAGAGCGCGATGACAAGCTGGGGAATCGGAGTGTTCTGATCGGAGACGAATGTCTCAATGCGACCACTGTGGCATGAACGCAACTCGTGTCCATAGGCGCGTTCGCACGGCGCTAATCGGATGACGCGTAAGTCCATGCGGCCTAAGCGTTAACCCATCCCGAAATTGAACTTTTCGAATTATTCGAAAAGGTTTTTGTGATTCCTTTGGCGGTTTCTCAAAAATAGCGGGCAATAAACTTTGCCGTGCCGAATATCGGTGCTGAACAAGACGAGCGAAGACGGGAGTCCGAACTCGACAGGCGTTTGGCCTGAAGCAACCCATCGAGTCTCAAGACTCAAAGGAATACACATGAAAAAGACTCTGATCGTAACGGCCGTCGCCGCTCTGGCCGGTTCGTTCGCAACTGCTGCAAGCGCGCAAAGCAGCGTCACGCTGTATGGTCTGGTCGATGCGGGCCTGACGTACGTCAACAACGTGCAAGCTCCGTTCGGCGCAGGCTACGAAAAGGCAAGCGCGTGGGGCGTGACCAGCGGCAATCTGCAGAACAGCCGTTGGGGCTTGCGCGGCGCTGAAGACCTCGGCGGTGGCATGAAAGCCGTCTTCACGTTGGAAAACGGTTTCAACATCGCGAACGGCACCAGCGATGGTCGCCAGTTCGGCCGTCAGGCTTACGTCGGTCTGTCGATGGCGCAAGCGGGTACTCTGACGCTCGGTCGTCAGAACGACGCTGTTGCTGACTATCTCGGCCCGTTGAGCGCGACCGGCTCGTGGGGCGGCACGTACTTCGCGCACCCGGGCGATCTGGACAATCTGGACGGTAACGCTTTCCGCATTAACAACTCCATCAAGTTTGTGAGTGCGAACTATTCCGGCCTGTCGTTCGCTGGCGCATACGGCTTCTCGAACACCGCGGGCAGCTTCGCCGCAAACCGTGCATACAGCCTCGGTGCGGGCTATGCGAATGGTCCCTTCAAGTTCGGCGCGGCATATACGCAAGCGAACGGTTACAACTCGAACAACGTCGGCGCGATCACGGAGGTTCCGGTAACGCTGTTCACTCCGGCCGATCAAGACACAGCACGCGTGCGTACGTTCGGTGCGGGCGGTAGTTTCACGACCGGTGCTATGACGTTCGGTCTGGTTTGGACGCAGATCCGCCTCGACAACAATAGCAACGCCGCGCTTGATTCTTCGTCGATTACCAATAACTACGAAATCAACGGCCGCTACGCACTTAGCCCGGCACTGTCGGTTGGTGCGGCTTACACCTTCACGTACGCCAAGACCGAAGATCCGCTGGAGGAGTCCAGGCGCGTTCGCCGTCACCAGTTCGGTTTGCAGACGGACTATGCATTGTCCAAGCGCACCGACATCTATGCTGAAGGCGTTGTGCAGATCGCGAGCGGCGGTGGAGACGGCGTGTACCCGCGCGCTGCTATCAGCGGCGCAGGCGACGCTTCCTCGAGCAGCCGTCAGGTTCTCCTGACGACGGGTATCCGTCACCGCTTCTAAAGCGGTCAGAGCAGTACCAAGCTGTTGTAGCTAGCTAGAGAAGGGCGCCGCGAGGCGCCCTTTTCGCATGGGCGCGCCCGCTTTCACCGAAGAGAAATGCGTCACGCATTTGAATTGATCTACCATGGCGATGCGGTCCTACCAGCAAAACGCGCACTGACCGCGACCAGGAGAGCAATGATGATCTCGACATGCCGACCACATGTCCGCTGGATACCCATTCTGCTGCTCGCGACGCTCGCCGCGAGCCCCGCTCACGCCGACTCCGTCGCGCTAAAAGCGAACCTCCAGCCTTCGAGCGAAGTTCCGCCGCGCGTGAGCAAAGGCCACGGCATCCTCGACGCCACTTTCGACACCGACACCAAAGTGCTGACTTGGACCGCGACTTATGCGGAGCTATCGGGTCCGGTGACGATGGCGCATTTCCACGGCCCCGCGCCGGTCGGGCAGAACGCGAAGGTGCAAGTGCCCGTCGACAAGAAAGCGCTCGCGAGCCCGATGAAAGGACAAGCGACGCTGACGGACCCGCAAGTCACCGATCTCATGGCGGGTCAGTGGTATTTCAATATTCACACGCAGGAGAACCCGACCGGCGAGATACGCGGTCAGGTGGTGCCTGTCGATTGACGCTCGGCGACGATGAGTTGGCAAAGCGCCTTCGCGTGCTGGGTCGTAGCGAAACGCGTGCGTCCGCACAGCGCGCATCCCACGCTCGACGTCGAACTCGCGCGCGACTACGCGTCGCGCCGGCTCTGGTCGCCGCGCGTGCCGAAAGGATGGCGGCTCGACATCCGCGAGACAATCGGCGATGCACCGCTGCGCGGCGAATGGCTCATCCCGCCGACAACGCCGCGCGCAACGATTCTTTATCTGCACGGCGGCGGTTATTACTTTTGCTCGCCCCGCAGTCATCGAGCGATTACGTTCGGATTGGCGATCCGCGCGAATGCCAGCGTTTTCTCGCTTGATTATCGTCTTGCGCCGGAACATCGCTTTCCAGCGGCGCTCGACGATAGCGTCGCGGCCTATCGTCGGTTGCTCGAAAACGGGGTGCCGGCGCAATCGATCGTCATCGCGGGCGATTCCGCGGGCGGCGGCCTCGCGCTCGCGACGCTTCTCTCGCTGCGCGACGCAGGCGATCCGCTTCCGGCCGCAGCCGTGCTGTTTTCACCGTGGACGGATCTGACGTGCAGCGGCGAGTCGATGCGAACCAACGACGGCCGCGACCCGATGTATCACGCGTCGGCGTTTCCCAAAGTGGCCGAGCATTATCTCGGCGCGGCGGACGCGCGCAATCCTTACGCGTCGCCCGTTTTCGGGGATTACGAAGGCTTGCCGCCGCTCTTCATCCAGGCCGGCGATACGGAATTGCTCCTCGACGACGCCACCCGCGTCGCAGCCAAAGCGCGCGCGGCGGGCGTGCGCGTCGAAATGGAAATCTGGCGCGGCGTGCCGCACATCTTCCAGATCTGGGCGCCGTTCATGCCCGAGGCGCGCGAAGCGCTCGCGCACGCCGCCGCATTCATCGAATCGACGGCGGCGGCGACGAATGCTCATCGCCCGCCCATGACCTCGATCGTCTGATACGCGCGCTCGACCGCCGACGCGCCGTATCGACGCTCGAGTCTGCGCACGGTGAAGTGCCCATGCGCCATCTGCTGGAAATGGTCGATGAACACGGTGTTGACCATCGCGCCGAGCACCGCGCCGATCGCCGGAATCGACTTCGCCGCGACCTGCTCGCTGACCTGCACCGAAAACCGCGATGCGACCGTCTGCAGGAACTTGAGCAGCGCCGTCGATCCGTGACTGCTCAGACCCTTGGCGGCGATCTCGTTTGTCGCGCGCGAGACCGACTGCGCAAGCGCGCCGCGCACGATGAAATAGCCGAGATCGGCGTTGTCGTCGTCGGTTTTGGTGCCGCCCATGCCGAGCACCATCATGCATTGCAATTGCGCCTCGACTCGATGCACGTCCTCGCCTTCGCTGCGCGCGATATCGCAGATCGAGCGGAACATCAGCGTCGTCGTAACGGGCAACTCGACAGGCAACGCGAACAGTCCGAATGCGCCGCCCGCCGCGCCGGTCGTCGCGACGGCGAGTTTGTGCATCAGGTTGTGCGGCTTGTCGGGCGGCGGCGCGAGTAGCGAATCGGAGGGCGCGCTCTTGCCGAGCGTGCGCAGCGCGACCTGAAGGCATTTCTTCAGCGCGAGCTGCGTCGCGTCGTCGACTTTTTCCTGCGCGGCGGCCGGCAAGCGGCCCATCAGCTTTTCGATGGGCGCGCCGACGACACTCGCCAGCTTCATCGTCAGCGACGGGCTTTCCAGCAATTCCTTCGCGCGGGCAAGGGCCGCGAAATCTTCGGTCGTAAGCGGCGAGGTGATGATCGGCGTCGGTTCCATGCGAGGGTTCTATCCGGGAAAAGGTAAGTTGACACGCAGAATTAGAGTGCGCGCCCGTGCTATGATTCCATTTCCGTTGACTAGTCAATCATTGCGCTTACAAAGATGGCCGTTCATACAGCCGCGCATCATTCCAGCGGGCAGGTGCTGCCTTTTCGCGAATCCCTCATGGCGATGCTGGGCGTTTCGTTCGTCACGATGCTCGTCGCGCTCGATCAGACTGTGGTCGGCACCGCGCTGCCGACGATCGTCGCGGAGCTTAAAGGCTTCGATCTCTACGCGTGGGTCGCCACGTCGTATCTTCTGACTTCCGTCATCACCGTGCCAATTTTCGGACGCCTCGGCGATTACTACGGCCGCAAGCCGTTCGTGATCGCGTCGATCGTCGTGTTCACCGTCGCCTCCGTGCTGTGCGGGCTCGCCAACAGCATGATGTTCCTCGTGCTCGCGCGCGGCTTGCAAGGCATCGGCGGCGGGATGCTCGTCGGCACGGCGTTCGCGTGCATCGCCGATCTTTTCCCCGATAACGTCGTGCGCCTGCGCTGGCAAGTGCTGATGAGTTCCGCGTTCGGCATCGCGAACGCGGTCGGGCCGTCGCTCGGCGGCTTCCTCACGCAGTATTACGGCTGGCGTTCGGTCTTCTACGTCAATCTGCCGGTGGGCATCGTGTCGCTCTTTTTCGTGTGGCGCTTCCTGCCGCATCTGCGGCACGTCGCGCATGAAGGCAAGATGCGCCTCGACTGGCCGGGCGCCGCGCTGATCGCGGTGGCGCTCGGCGCGCTGCAATTGTTCGTCGAAATGCTGCCGAAACACGGCTTCGGCGCGGAATCCGTCGCGCTGCTCGCGATGAGCGTCGCCGCCGGCTTCGCGCTGTGGAAGTGGGAAATGCGCTGCGATTACGCGATCCTGCCCATCGACATGTTTCGCAACAAGGCGCTCGCCGCGCTCTTCACGCTCGCGATTCTCGGCGGTTTCACGATGTTCTCGCTGCTCTTCTATGCGCCGCTGCTGTTCCAGGGCGGCTTCGGCATGTCGCCGAAGGACGCGGGCATGATGATTACGCCGCTCGTCGTGTTCATCACGATCGGCAGCATCGTGAACGGGCGCATCGTCACGCGCCTGAAGAACGCCAATCTGATGCTGTACGTCGGTTTCGCGCTGCTCGCGGTGTCGTGTCTCGGCATCGTCGTCGCGACGCACAACATGCCGCGTTCGCTGCTGCTCGTCGTCATGCTGCTCGGCGGACTCGGCCTCGGCTTCGTCATGCCGAATCTCACCGTGTTCGCGCAACAGACCGCGGGCCGCGCGCATCTGGGCATCGCGACGGCGCTTTTGCAGTCGCTGCGCATGATCGGCGGGATGATCGGCACGGCGCTCACCGGCACGCTCGTCGCGCATCTCTATGCGAGCGGCGTGAATCTCGCGCTGGAAAAAGATCACGCGATGCATTGGGCCGCTGATCTCTCCGATCCGCAAATCCTCATCAATCGCGAAGGTCAGGAGACGCTGCTTGCGCAACTGAGCGCGGCGGGGCATAACGGCGCGATGCTGCTCGAAGCCGCGCGCGAAGCGCTCGTCGCCGCGATCCACATTGGTCTCGCGCTCGCGGCGGTGATCGCGGTGGTGTCGTTGTGGCAGTCGCGCCGCGTTCCGCCGGTGCGACTGAAAGGGCCGCAAGAGCCGGTCATCCTCGCCGAATGATAGAGAAAGAGCATGAATGAACAGGACCGTATCGCCGTGGTGCAGCAATTCGGGCGCACATATCGCGCGTTCATGTCGGCGTTCGAGACGGCCGTCGGCCAGCCGATGCCACGCTGGCGCATTCTGCTCGCGTTGCACGAGCACGCGGGCGTGCTGTCGCAGAAGCGGCTCGTCGAGCATCTGAAAGTGGACCCGGGCGCGCTGACGCGTCAGCTAAAGACGCTGGAAGGACTCGGTTGGATCGTGCGCAGCGTCGATGCACGCGACAATCGCGTGTCGAATGTCGCGCTGACGGCGCAAGGACGCGCCATCGCGGAAGATGGTTTGCCGCGACGCAATGCGTTCCTTCACGACACGATGGCTTCGCTGCCCGACGAGGCCATCGAGGCCTTGTCGAGCGCGCTGCACATGTTCGAGGGACGCCTTCAGGAAGTGGCGGCCGCGAATGCCGCATCGGCGGCCGCGCTAGAAGAAAAGGCTTAGAAGAACGTTTCGATCACTTCGGTGACGCGATACTTCGGGTCGACGACCAGAATCTGACGCCACTTGTCGAACGTCAGGCACGGATGCGAGATATCGAACGCGATCATGTCGCCGACTTTCACGTCGTCGCCCGGCTTGATGCGCAAGTACGCGTGCTGATCCATCAGGCCGAAAGTCTCCCAGCCTTCGTCGGGCGATACGTCACGCGGCGCTTCGTTGCCCGGACGATAATGCTTCGCCGGCTCCGGCATGCCCGCATCGAACGCGGAATCGCGCTTGCCCAGACCGATGATCGCGCGGTCCGGTTCCGGAATCGACTGCACGTACGCCCATAGTTGCAGCGCCGGCTTCAGACCTTGGCCCATCTTCTTCGCGATAGGATTGCGCGCGAAAATCTCGTTCTGCGCTTTCTTGTAGATGCCGACGTCGTGCGTCAGATAGCAGCCCGGCCGCAGGACGACCTCGATCGCATCGCTGTTGGCCTTCGCGAACTCGTCGGCGACGACGTCGTACCACGCCGATCCCGCGCCCGACAGAATCGCCGGCTTGCGCGCGATCTTGCCTTCGCCGATCAGCTTGCGCGTGACATCGACCGCGCTCTTCAGAAACTCGCGCACCTTGGTTTCGTCCTGCAGCACGCCTTCATACAACTCGATGCCCGCGAGTTCGATCGTGCCGTTCCAGCGCGCGATCGCGGCGAGCACGGCATCGCGCTGCGCGTCATCGCGCACGCCGGTGCGTCCGCCCGGCACCCCGAGTTCGATCAGCACGTTCAGCTTCTTGCGCACCGAGCTGAAAAATTCGCCGAGCTGATCGACGCCATCGGCTGAATCGACGAGACAGAAGAACTCGAAACTCGCGTCCGTGAGCAATTCGGCGATCATGCCCATGTTGCGTTTGCCGACGAGCTGATTCGCCATCAGGACGCGATGCACGCCGCCGCGATACGCCGCGCGCACCTGATGCGCGGTCGCGAGCGTAATGCCCCACGCGCCGGTGTCGAGCTGACGGCGGAAAAGTTGCGGCGCCATCGTCGTCTTGCCGTGCGGCGCGAGCTTCACGCCGTATTCGCCGACAAAATCCTGCATCCACTTCAGATTGTGTTCGATGCGATCCGAATAGAGGACGGCGGCGGGCAGGCTCACGTCCTCTTCGAGCAGATTCCATTGCAGGCGCGACGCGTCGTTCAATTGGATGCCCGTGCCGGGCACCATGCCGAGGCCCTTGCCGAACGGGTCGATCGTCGCGTTCTGATAGTTTGTAACTTTCATGTGCTGCCACTCCATCGTCCGTTTAAATAAACCCCGCGCGCAGTGCGATGTGCGTCAAGGTTGACGGTGCCATGTTAACCAAAGTAGCATCCGGGAAGGAAATGTTATTTAGTAACACGGGCTCATCGTAAACCATGAACGGCCACGCCGACACGCTCAGTTTCGACATCGTCGCACGCATCGCGGAGCGGGCGCCCGAGTTGCGCGGGGCCGAGCGCAAGGTCGCCGCGCTGATTCTCGACGACATCGTGAGCGCGTCGCGCGCGAGCATCGGCGCGCTGGCGGACAAGGCCGAGGTCAGCGTCGCGACGGTGACGCGTTTCGCGAAAGCCGTCGGTTGCGAGGACGTGCGCGAACTGAAGCTGCGGCTCGCGCAGGCGGCGGGCGTCGGACAGCGTTTCTTCCGGCGCGACGCGGACGCCGTGCCCGATTCGCTCGCCGCGCGCATCTTCGAGGAAGTGCAGGCGACGCTCGCGCAGAATCAGGGCGCGCTCGCCGCCGCGCCGATCGCCGAAGCCGCGGATGCGCTCGCGGCCGCGTCGATGATCTACGTGTTCGGCATGGGCGGCGGCTCCACGGCGCTCGCCGACGAAATGCGCTTTCGCCTCGTGCGGCTCGGGCGGCCGGTCGCGTCGTATCAGGACGGGCTGTTGCAGCGCATGGTGGCGTCGACGTTATCGAAGGAACATGTGGTCGTCGCGCTTTCGGTGACGGGGCAGACGCCCGAGATCGTCGAAAGCTGCGCGCTGGCGAAGCAGTACGGCGCGCGCCTGATCGCGCTGACCGCGCCCGCATCGCCGCTCGGCGCGCTCGCGGACTGGCTGATTCCGGTCATCGCGATCGAAACGGATTTCATCTACAAGCCCTCGTCGTCGCGTTACGCGATGATGATGGCGCTCGATTTGCTCGTCACCGAACTGGCCGTCAAGCAGGCCGATCACAGCCGCGAACTGTTGCGCCGCATGAAGCACGCGCTCGATTCGCATCGCGGCGGCGGCGAGCGTCAACCTTTGGGAGACTGATCATGGAATCGTTGAAGGCCGACACGCTGATCGTCGGCGCGCGCGTGATCGACGGCACGGGCGCGCCCGCCGTCGAACGCGATGTCGCCGCGCGCGACGGACGCATCGTTGCGATCGAGGCGCCGGGCGGTCTCGCGGACTGGAGCGCCGACGACGTGTTCGACGCGCAAGGCAAAGTGCTCGCGCCCGGTTTCATCGACGTCCACACGCACGACGACACGCACGTGATCCGCTCGCCGCAGATGATGCCGAAGATCACGCAGGGCGTGACGACGGTGATCGTCGGCAATTGCGGGATCAGCGCGTCGCCGGTGACGCTGAAGGGCGATCCGCCCGATCCGATGAACCTGCTCGGTGACGCCGCCGCGTTCGCGTACCCGACTTTCGCGTCTTACGTCGCTGCCGTGAATGCCGCGCGCCCGACGGTGAATGTCGGCGCGCTCATCGGCCATACGGCGCTGCGCAACAATCATATGGACCGGCTGGATCGCGGCGCGTCCGCCGATGAAGTCGCCGCGATGCGCGCGCAGCTCGAAGAAGCGCTGGATAACGGCGCGCTCGGATTGTCGAGCGGATTGGCGTATGGCTCGGCGTTCAGCGCGCCGCCCGAGGAAGTGCAGGCGCTCGCCGAGCCGCTCGCGAAAGCGGGCGCGCTCTACACGACGCACATGCGAACCGAGTTCGACGCCATTCTCGACGCGATGGACGAGGCGTATCGCGTCGGGCGTCATGCACGCGTGCCGGTGGTGATTTCGCATCTGAAGTGCGCGGGGCCGTCGAACTGGGGACGCAGCGCGGAAGTGCTCAAGTCGATCGAAGCGACGCGCGACGGGCAGCCGGTCGGATGCGATTGTTATCCGTATAACCGCAGTTCATCGACGCTGGACTTGAAGCAGGTGACGGGCGATATCGACATCACGATCACCTGGTCGACGCCGCATCCGGAGATGGCCGGCAAGCTGATCCGCGAAGTCGCCGACGAATGGAAGGTGACGCAGCAGGAAGCGGCGAAGCGCTTGCAGCCGGCGGGCGCGGTGTATCACAACATGTCGGAAGACGACGTGCGGCGCATTCTTTCGCATCCCGCGACGATGGTCGGTTCGGACGGTTTGCCGAACGATCCGCTGCCGCATCCGCGTTTGTGGGGCGCGTTTCCGCGCGTGCTCGGCCACTATGCGCGCGACGAAGGCGTGCTGACGCTCGAAGAAGCCGTGCGCAAGATGACGAGCCTGTCGGCGCGGCGTTTCAGCATCGCGGAGCGCGGCGAAGTGAAGGTCGGCTATCACGCGGATCTGGTCGTGTTCGATCCGGAGCGCGTGATCGATTCGGCGACGTTCGCGAATCCGCAGCAGGCGGCGGACGGCATCGACGCGGTGTGGGTGAATGGCGTTTTGACGTATCGCGAGCAGGCCGTGACCGGCGCGCGAGCGGGACGTTTCGTGGCGCGCGGTTCCGCATCCAAGCTGGATGCGGCCGGCGCGTTTTGAGCACTGATTCGAGTCAGGAAAAGGAGTCTGAAAGATGAAGCGTTATGGCGTGGAAGGTGGCAAGGGACAAGGCGGCGCGCATATGCCGTTCGCACGCGCGGTCGAGGCCGATGGCTGGCTGTTCGTGTCGGGCCAGACGCCGATGGAAGATGGCGAAGTGATCAACGGCGGCATCGTCGAGCAATCGCACAAGGCGATTCAGAACGTCATCGCGATTCTGAAGGAGGCGGGTTACGGCACCGAGCACGTCGTGCGCTGCGGCGTGTGGCTGGACGATCCGCGCGATTTCGCGTCGTTCAACAAGGTGTTCAAGGAGTACTTCGGCGCGAATCCGCCGGCGCGGGCTTGCGTGGTGTCGTCGATGGTGATCGACTGCAAGGTCGAGGTGGATTGCGTGGCTTATAAGAAGGCGTAAGAAGGCGAACATGCGATCGCGGCTCTGATTCCTGTGAAGCAGAGCCGCGTCGTTATTCACTGCCGCGCCAGCCGCGCATTATCCGGCATCGGCAAGTTGAAATTCGTTCTGAACGGATTGATATCCAGCCCGCCGCGCCTCGTATAACGCGCATACACCGCGAGCCGTTCCGTTTTGCACTCCCGCATGATGTCCATGAAGATGCGCTCGACGCATTGCTCATGAAACCCCGTATGTTCGCGGTAAGACACGATATACCGCAGCAATCCCGCGTGATCGATCTGCCCGCCGTAATAGCGGATCTGCACGCTGCCCCAGTCCGGCTGTCCCGTAACCGGGCAATTCGATTTCAACAGGTTCGAAAACAACGTCTCGTCGACGGGCGCTTCATCGTGCGCGGCCTTCAATAACGAAGGATCCGGCGAGAAAACATCGCAATCGAGATCGAGCCGGTCGAGCGACAAACCATCGAACTCTTCCATCGTGAGCTTGCCGAAATCGGCCGGCGCGGCGAGTTGCACCGAAACCGTCGCGCCGCAAACGGCGGACACATCGCGCTTGATTGCCGCGCGCACGTCGTCGATCGAATCGAATTGCGTCTGCGCGAACGAGCCGAGATACAGCTTGAACGACTTCGATTCCACGATGTTCGGCGAATCCGCCGGCACGAAGAACGTCGCGACCGCGATCTGCGGCTTGCCGCGCTTGTTCAGCCACGACAACTCATACGCGTTCCAGATATCCGTGCCGAAGAACGGCAGACGCGCGGGCACGGCGATCGCATCGCGCGCGCGCTTGCGGTCGATCGGAAACAGCAGCGACGCATCGTACTGTTCGGTGTAATGGACGGGCTTGCCGAGCGGAGATTGATCGGGTGTCATGATGCGTTCGCTATGCCGCTGAGAACGTGCCCCGTCGCGGTGACGACGCGAGCCGATTCGCAGTGGCGAATTTGATCGTCGAAGAAAAAGTCGGGTTCGAATTCGCGCAGGAATTCTCCCTTGTCGAGTCCGCCGAGAAACATCGCTTCGTCGATTTCGATGTTCCACGCCATCAGCGTGCGGATCGCGCGCTCGTGCGCCGGCGCGGACCGCGCGGTGACGAGCGCCGTGCGGATGTGCATCGGCTGATCGTCGTGATCGTCGGCGATGCGCTGCAATTTGTTGAGCGCGGCGAGCAGCGGCTTAAGCGGACCGTCCGGCAGCGGCGACTCGCGTTTGTCCAATTCATGCCCGACGAACGCATGCAAACCATCGCTTTGAAACACGCGCTCGGCTTCGTCGGAAAAGAGCACGGCGTCGCCATCGAACGCGATGCGGATTTCGTCCGCGTAACGGCTCGCGGCGCGCGGCGTTTCCGGCAGCACGCGCGCGGCGGGAAAACCGGCGGCGAGCGCGTCGCGCACATCGTCCGGATTCGCCGATAGAAACAGCGACGCCCGCAACGGTTTCAGATACGCAAACGGCGAACGGCCGCGCGTGAACACGCCGCGCTCGATCGCAAGTCCGTGTTCGCGGCACGAATGAAACGCGCGCAGCCCGCTGATCGGATCGCTGCGCGACAGGATCACCACTTCGACGCGCTGTTCATCCGCGTTCAGCGCGAGCAGCTTGCGGATCAGCCCGAACGCGACGCCGGGTTTCGCGGGCGTGTCGAGCCGCGAGCGTTGCAGCGCTTCGTATTGCGCGAGATCGCCGGTCTCGAAGACGCGGTTCTCTTCCTCGAAATCGAACAGCGCGCGCGACGAAATCGCGACGACGAGCTTGTCTTCGAGCGTGAACTTCGGCATTTCGATTTACGCCAGAAACAGCTTGTAGACCGGATTCGCGCCTTCGTCCCACCACGGAT
The DNA here is from genome assembly GCF_023630765.1 of Caballeronia sp. ATUFL_F2_KS9A. NCBI lineage: Bacteria > Pseudomonadati > Pseudomonadota > Betaproteobacteria > Burkholderiales > Burkholderiaceae > Caballeronia > Caballeronia sp. ATUFL_F2_KS9A. The sequence goes on from NZ_JALQEK010000001.1 coordinate 219,028, forward strand.
AGCCGAGCGTCGCGAGGAAGCGCTCGAACTCCGCGTTGTCCGACTGCGGCACCTGAATGCCGACGAGAATCGAGCTGTAATCCGCGCCCTGATTCCGGTAATGGAACAGGCTGATGTTCCAGTCGGGCGCCATCGACGAAAGGAACTTCATCAGCGCGCCCGGACGTTCCGGAAACTCGAAGCGCAACAGACGTTCGTCGCGCGCGAGCGGCGAATGTCCGCCGACCATGTAGCGAATGTGCTGCTTCGAGAGCTCATCGTGCGAAAGGTCGACGGTCGCGAAACCATGCTCGATGAACGACGACATCATCTGCGCGGTTTCCTTGCGCGACTTGATCTGCACGCCGACGAAGATATGCGCGGCTCTTTCATCGGCGATGCGGTAATTGAACTCGGTCACGCTGCGTGTGCCGACGAGCTCGCAGAAGCGCCGGAAGCTGCCGCGCTCTTCGGGAATCGTCACGGCGAACACGGCCTCGCGCGCCTCGCCGACTTCCGCGCGCTCCGCGACGAAGCGCATGCGGTCGAAGTTCATGTTCGCGCCCGACGTCACCGCGATGAGCGTCTTGCCCTCGATGCCCTCGCGCTCCGCGTACAGCTTCGCGCCCGCGACCGCGAGCGAGCCGGCGGGTTCGAGCACGCTCCGCGTGTCCTGGAAGACATCCTTGATCGCGGCGCAAAGGGCATCGGTATCGACGGTGATGACTTCATCGAGCAACTCGTTGCACAGCCGGAACGTTTCCTCGCCGACGAGCTTCACCGCCGTGCCGTCCGAAAACAGGCCGACTTCGGAGAGCGTCACGCGCTCGCCCGCCTTGATCGACTGCGCCATCGCGCAGGAATCCTCGGTCTGCACGCCGATCACCTTGATCTCCGGGCGCACCGCCTTGATGTACGCCGCGACGCCCGCAGCCAGCCCGCCGCCGCCGATCGGGCAGAAGATCGCGTGGATCGGACCCTGATGCTGGCGCAGGATTTCCATCGCCACCGTGCCTTGTCCGGCGATCACGTCCGGATCGTCGAACGGATGCACGAAGGTCAGGCCGCGCTCTTCCTGAAGCTGCACGGCGCGCGCGTAGGCGTCGCTGTACGACTCGCCCGCGAGCACGATTTCGACCGTCGGTCCGCCGTGCGCGCGAATCGCGTCGATCTTCACTTGAGGCGTGGTCGTCGGCACGGCGATCACCGCGCGGCAGCCGAGCCGCGCCGCCGACAGCGCCACGCCCTGCGCGTGGTTGCCCGCCGACGCCGTAATCACGCCGCGTGCGAGCACGTCTGCCGGGAGCTGCGCCATCTTGTTATAGGCGCCCCGAATCTTGAACGAGAAAACCGGCTGATTGTCCTCGCGCTTGAGGAACACGGAGTTGCGCAGGCGCGCGGACAGGTTGCGCGCGGGTTCGAGCTCGCTTTCACGCGCGACGTCGTACACGCGCGCGGTCAGCACTTTTTTCAGGTAGTCGGGATGTGTCATGCGAGAAATCGTCAGGCGGCCGCGATGCGCGCAGGTTTTTGAGAGCGAAAGCATCAATGATAGCGCCATCCGCGCGCGTTCCGGGCGCGCCGTGTGCTTCGACCGTCCGGACGGTCGTGTAAAAAAGCGTCGAAAATGACATGAACGCGTCGCGAATCCGCACGCAAAAGCCCCTTCTCGCTGCTAGCGCCCGCAAACGCGCGTTTGCCCGATGGGTTAGAATTTCCTTTTACGAATCAGCAATCAGGATCGGCAGATGCACCGGCAGCTTCGGATCGATTTTCTGGCGCATGTTTCCCGCGAGTCGCATCCCGCGGCGGAAAGGCATGCGCGCCACGCGCGATCGTGGCGTTGATCCAGGGCACACCGAAGGCGCTGTGACGAGCCCGGCGGCCTTCGCCAAGAGAAGTTTCATTCGAAAATTTGCGCCCCCACGCGCATCGCCGGCATTTCCGCTTTTCTAGCGCGAGCGCCGGCACACCGAACCGTCGAACATGAACGCACCTCAAGCCTTCGATCCGAACGGCGCCCATGCCGCCTTGGCGCTCGATATCGAGCCGCGTCTCCGCGAAATTCCCTATAACTACACGTCGTTTTCCGATCGTGAAATCGTCATGCGGCTCCTCGGCGACGAAGCCTGGGCCGTGCTCGACGAACTGCGCAACGAGCGCCGCACCGGCCGTTCGGCGCGCATGCTGTACGAAGTGCTCGGCGACATCTGGGTCGTGCGGCGCAATCCGTATCTGCAGGATGACCTGCTCGACAATCCGAAACGCCGGGCGCTGCTCGTCGAAGCGCTGAATCACCGTCTCGCCGAAATCGAAAAGCGCCGCAGCGCCGATCTCACCGCGCATAGCGACGAAGCCGGCAGCCGCGAACGCGCCGAGCGCGTGCAGTTGCTGGTCGCCGCCGCGCGCCGCGCCGTCGATGATTTCGCCGCCGAGTTCGGCCGCATGGCCGACTTGCGCCGCCGCGCGTCGCGTGTTCTGGGCAAGGAAACGCAGAAGGACAACATCAAGTTCGACGGCCTGTCGCGCGTCGCGCACGTCACCGATGCAACCGACTGGCGCGTCGAATACCCGTTCGTCGTGCTGACGCCGGACACCGAAGCCGAAATCGCCGGACTCATCAAGGCGTGCTTCGAACTCGGGCTTACCGTTATTCCGCGCGGCGGCGGCACCGGCTACACCGGCGGCGCGATTCCGCTCACGCCGTTTTCGGCGGTCATCAACACGGAAAAGCTGGAACAGCTCGGTCCCGTCGAAATGACGGATCTGCCGGGCGTCGATCACAAGGTCGCGACGATTTTCTCCGGCGCGGGCGTGGTCACGCGGCGCGTCACCGAAGCGGCGGAGCAGGCGGGCTTCGTGTTCGCCGTCGATCCGACTTCGCTCGATGCGTCGTGCGTCGGCGGCAATGTCGCGATGAACGCGGGCGGCAAGAAGGCGGTGTTGTGGGGCACGGCGCTCGACAACCTCGCGTGGTGGCGCATGGTCGATCCGGAAGGCAACTGGCTCGAAGTCACGCGTCTCGATCACAACTGCGGCAAGATTCACGACGTCGAAGTGGCGCGTTTCCGGCTCGACTGGTTCGACGGCAATCGTCCGCCGGGCGAGAAGCTGCTGCGCACCGAAAGCCTCGACATCGCCGGGCGCACGTTCCGCAAGGAAGGGCTCGGCAAGGACGTCACCGATAAATTCCTCGCCGGGCTGCCCGGCGTGCAGAAGGAAGGCTGCGACGGTCTCATTACGTCCGCGCGCTGGATTTTGCACAAGATGCCCGCGCATACGCGCACCGTCTGCCTCGAATTCTTCGGCCAGGCGCGCGATGCGATTCCGAGCATCGTCGAAATCAAGGACTATCTGTTCGAGACGTCGAAGCAGGGCGGCGCGATCCTCGCCGGCCTCGAACATCTCGACGAACGCTATCTGCGCGCGGTCGGCTACGCGACCAAGAGCAAGCGCAACGCGTTTCCGAAGATGGTGCTGATCGGCGATATCGTCGGCAATGACGCCGATGCCGTCGCCGCCGCCACATCGGAAGTCGTGCGCATGGCGAACGGCAAGAGCGGCGAAGGCTTCGTCGCGGTGAACGCCGAGGCGCGCAAGCGTTTCTGGCTCGACCGCTCGCGCACGGCCGCCATCGCGAAGCACACGAACGCGTTCAAGATCAACGAAGACGTCGTGATTCCGCTCAATCGCATGGGCGAGTACACGGACGGCATCGAGCGCATCAACATCGAGTTGTCGCTGAAGAACAAGCTGCAACTCGTCGACGCGCTCGAAGCGTTCTTCCGCAACGGCAAGCTGCCGCTCGGCAAGTCCGACGACGCGAACGAAATTCCGAGCGCCGAACTGCTCGAAGACCGCGTGCAGCAGGCGCTCGATCTGCTGAAGCGCGTGCGTGAGCGCTGGACGTTCGTCGGCGACAAGCTCGACATGTCCTTGCGCGAGGCGCAGCACTATCTCGTCAATCTGGGCTACGAAGCGCTCGCGGAAAAGTTCGCGGATCGCGTCGACATTCAGCCTGACGCCAACGTGTTCCATGTCGCGCAGGACCGTACGGTGCGCGTGTCGTGGAAGCAGGAAATCCGCGCGGAACTGCGCCAGATCTTCAACGGCGGCGAGTTCAAGCCGATCCTCGACGAAGCGCAGGCCATCCACAAGCAAGTGCTGCGCGGGCGCGTCTTCGTCGCGCTGCACATGCATGCGGGCGATGGCAACGTGCACACGAACATTCCCGTCAACTCCGACAACTACGCGATGCTGCAGGACGCGCATCACGCGGTCGCGCGCATCATGAAGCTCGCGCGTTCGCTCGACGGCGTGATCTCGGGCGAGCACGGCATCGGCATCACGAAGCTGGAATTCCTGACCGAAGACGAAATCGGCGATTTCCGCGCGTACAAGCAGCGCGTCGATCCGCATGGCCGCTTCAACAAGGGCAAGCTGTTCGACGGCGCCGATCTGCGCAACGCCTACACGCCGTCGTTCGGGCTGATGGGCTACGAGTCGATCATCATGCAGCAGTCGGATATCGGCGCGATTTCCGAGTCGATCAAGGACTGCCTGCGCTGCGGCAAGTGCAAGCCGGTCTGCGCGACGCACGTGCCGCGCGCGAACCTGCTCTACAGCCCGCGCAACAAGATTCTCGCGACGTCGCTGCTCGTCGAAGCGTTCCTGTACGAAGAGCAGACGCGCCGCGGCGTGTCGATCAAGCACTGGGACGAGTTCAACGACGTCGCCGATCACTGCACGGTCTGTCACAAGTGCGTGACGCCGTGTCCGGTGAAGATCGATTTCGGCGACGTGTCGATGAACATGCGCAATCTGCTGCGCAAGATGGGCAAGAAGAAGTTCAACGCCGGCAACGCGGCGGGCATGTTCTTCCTGAACGCGACCAATCCGCAGACCATCAATCTCGCGCGCAACGTGATGATGGACTTCGGCTACAAGGCGCAGCGTTTCGGCAACGATGTGCTGAAGAAGATCGTCAAGAAGCAGACGGCGCAGCCGCCCGCGACGGTCGGCAAGCCGCCGGTCGTGACGCAGGTGATCCACTTCGTCAACAAGAAGATGCCGGGCAATTTGCCGAAGAAGACGGCGCGCGCGCTGCTGGATATCGAGGACAACAAGATCGTTCCGATCATCCGCAATCCGCAGACGACCACCGTCGATTCGGAAGCCGTGTTCTATTTCCCCGGCTGCGGCTCGGAACGTCTGTTCTCGCAAGTCGGGCTCGCGACGCAAGCGATGTTGTGGGAAGCGGGCGTGCAGACCGTGCTGCCGCCGGGCTATCTGTGCTGCGGCTATCCGCAGCGCGGTTCCGGCCAGTACGACAAGGCCGAGAAGATCGTCACCGACAATCGCGTGCTGTTCCATCGCGTCGCGAATACGCTGAACTATCTCGATATCAAGACCGTGGTCGTGTCGTGCGGAACGTGCTACGACCAGCTCGCGGGCTATGAATTCGAGAAGATCTTCCCGGGCTGCCGGATCATCGACATTCACGAGTTCCTGCTCGAGAAGAACATGAAGCTCGACGGCGTGACCGGCACGCGCTACATGTATCACGATCCGTGTCACTCGCCGATCAAGACGATGGACCCGGTCAAGCTCGTCAACGATCTGATGGGTTCGCAGAACGACGGCTACAAGATCGAGAAGAACGATCGATGCTGCGGCGAATCGGGCACGCTGGCGGTCACGCGTCCGGACATCTCGACGCAAGTGCGCTTCCGCAAGGAAGAAGAGATTCGCAAGGGCGCGGCCAAGTTGCGCGGCATTCCGCTCGTCGCGGAAGCGGGCTCGAACGCGATCAATCCGATGAACGCGTCTGCGGGCTCGGCCGGCGCGGCGCCCGGTTCGGTGCTCTCCGCAGGCGATGGCGCGCAGACCAACGGCACGGACGTGAAAATCCTGACGAGCTGCCCGTCGTGCCTGCAAGGTCTGTCGCGCTACAACGAGGACGCCAACGTCGAGGCGGACTATATCGTCGTGGAAATGGCGCGCAAGGTGCTCGGCGAAAACTGGATGGAACAGTACGTCGAACGCGCGAACAATGGCGGTATCGAGCGCGTGCTGGTGTAATAGCGAAATCGAGGTTTGATTCGCTAGAGGTATGAGATGGACTGTGTGTTTTGCCGTGAAGACGGCGGCGAAGTGCTGTGGTCGGACGACACGTTGCGCGTCGTCCTTGCCGATGAGCCCGACTGGCCGGGCTTGTGTCGCGTGATCTGGGGCGCGCACGTCGCCGAAATGTCCGATTTGCCGGATGCCGACCGCGTGCGCGTGATGACCGCCGTCAACGGCGTCGAGCGCGCGATGCGCCGCGTGCTCGTGCCGGAAAAGATCAATCTGGCAAGTCTCGGCAATCAGGTGCCGCACGTCCACTGGCACGTCATTCCACGCTTTTCCAACGATTCCCGCTTTCCTCTGCCGATCTGGGCGCCGCGCCAGCGCACGGTGTCCGAATCGCAGCTATCGAAGCGCCGCGCGCAGGCCACGCTTTTGCGCGAACAGGTGCGCAACGAGCTGAACCAGGCCTTCGGCCATCAATAAGACGAGATCATGAGCGGACTCACTTCCACGACGCCGATTCCCACCGGCGTCGTCGTGCATTCGAAATCGCGCGTGCTGGAGCTGCAATACGGCGACGAGTCGTATCGCGTGCCGTTCGAGCTTCTGCGCGTCTATTCGCCGTCCGCCGAAGTGCAGGGCCACGGCCCCGGACAGGAAACGCTGCAGACGGGCAAGCGCGAGGTGACGATCATCGGCGTCGATCCGGTCGGGCACTATGCGCTGCAACTCAATTTTTCGGACGGTCACAATACCGGCATCTATTCCTGGGACATCCTGCACGACCTGGCGACGCGTCAGGACGAACTGTGGCGCGAGTATCTGGCGAAGCTGGAAGCCGCCGGCGTGGACCGAGACGCGCCGATGGCCGCAAAACCATCCGGCGGACACTGTCACTGAGCAATAGGGCTGCGGCATAACGCCGCATAGCCGGCGCGAGTTTTGCGCAGACATAGAACGAACAACAGGCGAGGAAAACGCGCGATGAGCAAGACCCACTTCGGATACGAAACGGTCGAAGAGCAGGACAAGGCGAAGAAAGTGGCGGGCGTGTTTCATTCCGTCGCGGGCAACTACGACTTGATGAACGACCTGATGTCCGGCGGACTGCATCGGATCTGGAAACACTTCACGATCGGGCAGGCCAAGGTGCGGCCGGGCTACAAAGTGCTGGACATCGCCGGCGGCACGGGCGATCTCGCGATGGCGTTTGCCAAGCAGGCCGGCGAGACGGGCGAAGTCTGGCACACGGACATCAACGAATCGATGCTGCGCGTGGGCCGCGACCGGCTGATCGACAAAGGCGTGCTGACGCCCGCGCTGCTCTGCGACGCCGAAAAGATCCCGTTCCCGGCCAATTATTTCAATGTGGTTACAGTTGCCTTCGGTCTTCGTAACATGACGCATAAGGATCGCGCGTTGGCCGAAATGACGCGCGTGCTGAAACCCGGTGGAAAGCTGCTCGTGCTGGAATTTTCGAAAGTATGGGAGCCGCTAAAGAAGCCGTACGATGTCTACAGTTTCAAGATTTTGCCGTGGCTTGGCGAAAAAGTGGCCAAAGATGCGGATAGCTATCGGTACTTGGCCGAGTCCATCCGCATGCACCCGGACCAGGAAACTCTCAAAACAATTATGGAACAAGCGGGCCTGGATCGAGTCGAATATTACAATTTGTCAGGTGGCGTGGTAGCGTTACACGTCGGGACCAAATTTTGATGTTCCACTCTCTTAAGGATTCGATATGTTCGATTCGCGCAAACCCCAATCCCGGGGTTTCCTGAACCTCTTCTTCAGGAAGGCCGGAATCTTGGCGCTGGCTGGCGTTATTGCGGCCGGCGCAATCTTCGCGGAAACGGCGGAAGCCAAGCGCATGGGCGGCGGCCGCAGCATGGGCCGTCAGTCGGCCACGGCAACGCAGCAGCATCAGGCGACGCCGCCTTCGCAGTCTCAATCGATGCAGCAGAACAACGCAGCGCAGGCACAGCGCGCGCCGGCCGCGCCGGCCGCACCCGCCGCGGCGCAACCCGCGCGCAATCGCTGGCTCGGGCCGATCGCCGGTCTCGCGGCGGGTCTCGGCATCGCGGCGCTCCTGTCGCACTTCGGGCTGGGCGAGGCGTTCGCCGGCGCGATGGCCAACATGATCATGATCGCGTTGATCGTGCTGGCGGCCGTCATGCTGTTCCGCTTCATCATGCGCAAGCGTCAGGGCAACAACACGCCGGCATACGCGGGTGCCGGATCTGCTTCGGGTTCGCCGTACGGCGCGGCCGCGCGCCAGAGCCTGAATCAGGAACCGCCGCAAATGCCGCAGCAGCCGACCGGTTTCGGTGCCAACTACATCGAATCGCCGGCGACGCAAGCGGTCGCGAATCCCAACGTGCCGGCGGGCTTCGACACCGAAGCATTCGTGCGTAACGCGAAGGTCTACTTCGTGCGTTTGCAGGACGCGTGGGATCGCGGCAACGTCAACGACATCCGCGAGTTCACGACGCCCGAGATGTTCGCCGAGGTGAAACTCGACGTCGACGCACGCGGCAGCGCGCCGAACCGTACCGACGTGGTTCAGCTCAACGCCGATGTGCTCGGTGTCGAGGACCGTGCGTCCGAGTATCTGGCGAGCGTGCGCTTCCACGGCCTGATCCGCGAGTCGGAAGGGGCGGCGGCGGAACCGTTCGTCGAGGTCTGGAACCTGTCGAAGCAGAAGTCGGGCAACGAAGGCTGGCTGCTGGCGGGCATTCAGCAGGTCAGTTGAGCTTGACCATGCCCTTGGCCGAATGGCCAGGGCGCCGGCAACCGTCGGTGTGATGGCCGGTTGCGAAGGTAGAATAGAAACCCGCGCGAGAAGTGTCCCGCGCGGGTTTTTTCATCTCACAGCCGATGACGAACGCAGACGAATCCGCCCGTCCCGCAGCAAATCCCGCCTTGAAGACCGCGTCCAGTGGATTCGCGGCCGCCGTGAACCATCTGCTCGTGCGCGAGCCCTGGGCGCTCGAGCGGCTCAAGCCTTATGCAGGCAAGCGCGTGAAGCTGTCGTGCGGGCCGGTTTCGATCGCGCTCGTCGTGCAGCCGGACGGTCTCTTCGCGGCAACCACGGAAGCGGAAGCGGGCGCATTCGACGTGACGATCGCCGTGCCGCTCGACGCGCTGCCCGCGTTCGTGCAAGGCGGCCAGGCGGCGGTGATGAAACACGTTCGCATCGAGGGCGACGCCGAATTCGCGACGACGCTCGCCAAGCTGGCCGAACATCTGCGCTGGGATCCGGAAGAGGATCTGGCGCGCGTAATCGGCGACGCGCCCGCGCATCGCGTTGGCATCATCGCGCGGGCGGTGCAGGAGCAGGCGCAGCGCACCGGGCGCAATCTTCTTGACACCTTCACCGAGTATTTCCTCGACGAGCGCCCGCAACTCGTGCGCAAGAGCGCGCTCGACGCATTCAATGCCGAGCTTTCGAAAGCGCGCGATGCACTGGCGCGCGTCGAAAAGCGCATCGAAAGAATCGAACGGCAAACCGAACAATCCCGGCCGGCGAGCGGCGCCTCAGCGCGATCCGGCGGCGAGTCTGTGCGCGACTCGCACGAATAACGAGCTGAAGCAAATTCGAACCATGCGTTTTCTGCGTTTCCTCAAGATTTTTTTCACGATCGTCCGATTCGGTCTCGATGAGCTGGTGATGAGCGGCATCGACGATCGTCGCGTGCGCTACCTCATGCGTATCACGACGTTCGGCCGCAGGTTCGACGTCGAGCGCGGCATCCGCTTGCGGCTCGCGCTGGAAAGCCTCGGGCCCATCTTCGTGAAGTTCGGGCAAGTGCTGTCGACGCGGCGCGATCTTCTGCCCGTCGATGTCGCCGACGAGCTCGCCAAGCTTCAGGATCAGGTGCCGCCGTTCGATTCGGCGGTGGCCGTGTCGATCATCGAGAAATCGCTCGGTGCGCCCATCGACGAATTGTTCGACGATTTCGAGCGCGTGCCGGTGGCGAGCGCGTCGATCGCGCAGGTGCATTTCGCGAAGATCAGGAACGGCGAGCACGCGGGAAAGGCCGTCGCGGTGAAGGTGTTGCGCCCAGGCATGCTGCCCGTGATCGACTCCGACCTCGCCCTGCTGCGCGACATCGCGACGTGGGCCGAGCGCCTCTGGGCGGACGGCCGGCGTCTGAAACCGCGCGAAGTGGTCGCGGAGTTCGACAAATATCTGCACGACGAGCTCGATCTGATGCGCGAGGCCGCCAACGGCAGCCAGTTGCGCCGCAATTTCCAGGGGCTCGATCTGCTGCTCGTGCCGGAGATGTACTGGGACTTGTCCGCGCCGACGGTGCTCGTCATGGAGCGCATGGTCGGCGTGCCGATCAGCCAGGTGGAGACCTTGCGCGCCGCGGGCGTCGATATTCCCAAGCTGGCGCGCGAAGGCGTCGAGATTTTCTTCACACAGGTGTTCCGCGACGGCTTCTTTCACGCCGACATGCATCCCGGCAACATTCAGGTGAGCCTCGATCCGGCGACGTTCGGGCGCTATATCGCGCTGGATTTCGGCATCGTCGGGGCGCTTTCGGACTTCGACAAGAACTACCTCGCGCAGAACTTCCTCGCCTTCTTCAAGCGCGACTATCACCGCGTCGCGACGCTGCACCTCGAATCCGGCTGGGTGCCGCCGAGCACGCGCGTCGAGGAACTGGAAAGCGCGATCCGCGCGGTCTGCGAGCCCTATTTCGATCGCGCGCTGAAGGACATTTCGCTCGGGCAGGTGCTGATGCGCCTTTTCTCGACGTCGCGACGCTTCAATGTCGAGATTCAACCTCAACTCGTGCTTCTGCAAAAGACGATGCTCAACGTCGAAGGACTCGGGCGCTCGCTCGATCCGGAGCTGGATCTGTGGAAAACGGCCAAGCCGTATCTCGAGCGCTGGATGAACGAGCAGATCGGCTGGCGCGGCTGGTACGAGCGCCTTCAAATGGAAGCGCCGCAGTGGAGCAAGACGATTCCGCAGCTGCCGCGGTTGATTCACCATATTCTGGCGGAGCGCCACGACGCGCCGAAAAGCGGCAGCGACGAACTGATGCGAATGCTCCTTGCGGAGCAGAAGCGCACGAACCGCCTGCTCGTCGCGGTGCTCGTTGCCGGTGTCGTCGCGATGGCGGGCGCGGGCTTCGTAATCGCGCAGTTCTGGCTCCATCCCTGAGGGCGCGCAGCATGAGCGATCCGACGAACTCAAACGTTCCCGATTTCGAAAACCGCGATCCGAACTCGCCGGGCTTCTGGGATGAACGTTTCGGTCAGCACTTCACGCCGTGGGATCAGGCCGGCGTTCCGGAGATGTTCAAGAGTTTCGTCGCGTCGCGCAGTGCGCAGAGTGTGCTGATTCCGGGCTGTGGCAGCGCGTACGAAGCGCTCCATCTTGCCGAACGCGGCTGGCCGGTCCGCGCAATCGACTTCTCGCCGGCCGCTGTCGAGGCGGCGCGCGCGCAACTCGGCGCGCATGCGGGCGTCGTCGAAGAGGCGGATTTTTTTGCGTATGTGCCGCCGTTTTCGCCGGATTGGATCTACGAGCGCGCGTTTCTCTGCGCGCTGCCGAAGACCCGCTGGCAGGATTACGCCAGCCGGATGGCGGCGTTGCTTGCGCCCGGCGCGCTGCTGGCGGGCTTCTTTTTCATCGGAGCGACGCCGAAAGGGCCGCCTTTCGGAATCGAGCGCGCCGAACTGGATGCGCTGCTGTCGCCGCACTTCGAATTGATCGAAGACCGCGAGGTGAGCCACTCGATACCCGTATTCGCCGGCCGCGAGCGCTGGATGACGTGGCGGCGAATCTGAGCCAGCCGGCTTGAAATTCGCCGCCGACGCCCTGAAATATTGCGCGGTTAATCTTGCGCCCGCGGTCCCGAAAAGCGCGGGCCAATATCGGTTTGCGGCTATAATTCAAGGCTTTGCAAGCGTCGACAGATCATTGTAGGAAGAGTGCCATGCCGATTTACGCGTACCGTTGCGCCGACTGCGGCCACGAAAAAGACGTGCTTCAGAAACTGAGCGATGCGCCGCTCACGCAGTGTCCCGCCTGCGGGAAGGACACTTTTTCGAAGCAGGTGACTGCCGCCGGATTCCAGTTGAAGGGTTCAGGCTGGTATGTCACCGACTTCCGTGGCGGAAACAGCAATGCCGGCAACAAGAGCAACGCGGCCGCGTCTGACGCATCGGCGGCGAAATCGGACGATGCCGCTTCGGCCGGTTCCGGCAACTCTAATTCGAGCGATAGCGCGACGCCGGCGAGCACGCCATCATCCTCGGATGCCGCCAAACCCGCCGCGGGCGCGTCCGCATCGTCGAGCGCCGCCTGAGCGCCAGACGGCCGGCGCGGCGGGCCACATGCCGCGCCGATGACCTCGTAGACCGCGCTCAGCCGAGCGCGACCCGCCTGCCAAGCCGAATCTCCGACGCACTCGAGAGCCGGCGCAGCCTTCGCCCCGTGTAAATGACCACGAAAAAGACTACGCTGAAAACCGTGTTCCTCACCGGCCTGCTCGTGCTGGTGCCGCTCGCCATCACCTTGTGGGTGCTCGGGCTCGTGATCGGAACGATGGACCAGACGCTGCTTCTGCTGCCGCAATCGTGGCAGCCCGAGCGGATCGTCGGCTTTCATCTGCCGGGCGTGGGCGCGGTGCTGACGCTTGCGTTCATTTTCATCGTCGGGCTGTTGACGCAGAACTTCGTCGGCCAGAAGCTCGTGAAATGGTGGGACGCCATCCTTCGTCACATTCCGGTCGTCGGCCCGTTGTACACGAGCGTGAAACAGGTGTCGGACACGTTGCTGTCTTCGAGCGGCAACGCGTTTCGCAAGGCGCTCCTGATCGAGTATCCGCGCAAAGGCTCGTACACCATCGGATTTCTCACGGGCATTCCGGGCGGCGACGTGCTGAATCATCTCGATGAAGAGCACGTGAGCGTCTATGTGCCGACGACGCCGAACCCGACGTCCGGCTTCTTCCTGATGATGCCGAAAAGCGAAGTCGTCGAACTGGACATGACCGTCGACGCCGCACTGAAGTACATCGTCTCGATGGGCGTGGTGGCCCCTTCGCCGAGCGCACCGACACCGGTCGCGCCAGCCCGCCGCCCCACCGAGCCGCCGATGTAATGCCGGCGCGCGCGCAGCGAGAGTCAGCCGCGAGAGAGCATGACCCGAGCGCGCGAGCCGTTGATTAACGAACAACGAAAGACACAACATCATGTCGATGCGATCTGAATACTGCGGTCTGGTGACCGAGGCCCGACTGGGCGAAACCGTCTCGCTGTGCGGCTGGGTGCATCGCCGGCGCGATCACGGCGGCGTTATCTTCATCGACTTGCGCGACCGCGAAGGCCTCGTTCAAGTCGTCTGCGACCCGGACCGCGCCGAGATGTTCAAGGTGGCCGAAGGCGTGCGCAACGAGTTCTGCGTGCAGGTGAAGGGCGTCGTGCGCAACCGTCCGGAAGGCACCGTCAATGCGAACCTCACGAGCGGCAAGATCGAAGTGCTGTGCCACGAACTCGTGGTGCTGAACGCATCGGTGACGCCGCCGTTCCAGCTCGACGACGACAACCTGTCAGAGACCACGCGCCTCACGCATCGCGTGCTCGACCTGCGCCGTCCGCAGATGCAGAAGAATCTGCGCCTGCGCTATCGCGTCGCGATGGAAGTGCGCAAGTATCTCGACGCGCAGGGCTTCATCGACATCGAAACGCCGATGCTGACCAAGAGCACACCGGAAGGCGCGCGCGACTACCTCGTGCCGTCGCGCGTGAACGCGGGCCAGTTCTTCGCGCTGCCGCAGTCGCCGCAATTGTTCAAGCAATTGTTGATGGTCGCGAACTTCGACCGTTACTACCAGATCACCAAGTGCTTCCGCGACGAAGACCTGCGCGCCGACCGTCAGCCGGAATTCACGCAGATCGACTGCGAAACCTCGTTCCTCACCGAGCAGGAAATCCGCGATCTGTTCGAGAACATGATCCGCCACGTCTTCAAGGAGACGATGGAAGTCGCGCTGCCCGAGAAATTCCCGGTCATGCTGTACTCGGAAGCGATGCGCCGCTTCGGCTCCGACAAGCCGGATCTGCGCGTGAAGCTCGAATTCGCCGACCTGACGGATGCCGTGAAGGACGTCGACTTCAAGGTGTTCAGCATGCCGGCCAACTCGAAGGACGGCCGCGTCGCGGCGCTGCGCGTGCCGAAGGGCGGCGAGTTGTCGCGCGGCGACATCGACGGCTACACGGAATTCGTGCGCATCTACGGTGCGAAGGGTCTCGCGTGGATCAAGGTCAATGACAAGACCAAGGGCCGCGACGGCCTGCAAAGCCCGATCGTCAAGAATCTGCATGACGCGGCGCTCGCGGCGATCATGGAGCGCACGGCGGCGGAAGACGGCGACATCATCTTCTTCGCGGCGGATCGCGCGAAGGTCGTGAATGACAGCCTCGGCGCGCTGCGTCTCAAGATCGGTCATTCGGAATTCGGCAAGGCGAACGGCCTGCTGGAAACCGGCTGGAAGCCGCTGTGGGTCATCGACTTCCCGATGTTCGAGTACGACGAGGAAGAGAACCGCTACGTGGCCGCGCATCACCCGTTCACGAGCCCGAAGGACGAGCACCTCGAGTATCTGGAAACGGACCCGGGCCGCTGCCTTGCGAAGGCGTACGACATGGTGCTGAACGGCTGGGAAATCGGCGGCGGTTCCGTGCGTATCTTCCAGGAAGACGTGCAGAGCAAGGTGTTCCGCGCGCTGAAGATCGGCGCTGAAGAAGCCCGCCTGAAGTTTGGCTTTTTGCTCGACGCGCTGCAGTACGGCGCGCCGCCGCATGGCGGCATCGCGTTCGGTCTGGACCGCATCGTCACGCTGATGTCCGGCGCCGATTCGATCCGCGACACGATCGCGTTCCCGAAGACGCAGCGCGCGCAGGATCTGCTCACGCAGGCCCCGAGCGAAGTGGACGAGCGCCAGTTGCGCGAGTTGCACATCCGTCTGCGTCAGCCGGAGCAGAAAGCGCAATAAGCAGCTTTCGTTGTCGATGTGATGAAAAAGGCGCCGGGTGCGCCTTTTTCGTTTTTTGCGTTACAGTCTTTGGGCATAGACAGATAAAGAAACGCGCGTTCAAAAGCTCATGCAGAAGCCGCCCAAAATTCCCGAATCCGTCCTCGTCGTCATTCATACGCCCGAGCTCGACGTGCTCATCATCGAACGCGCGGATCACAAGGGCTTCTGGCAATCGGTGACGGGCTCGAAGGATCACATCGACGAGCCGCTCATCGAGACCGCCGCGCGCGAGGTGCAGGAAGAGACGGGCATCGTGATAGGCAGCGCGCTCGTGCCCGAGAACGCGCTGCTCGACTGGCATCACAGCATTCAGTACGAGATTTATCCGCAATGGCGGCATCGCTACGCGGAAGGGATCATGCGCAACACTGAGCATCAGTTCAGCCTGCTCGTGCCACATTGTCTCGAAGTGACGCTCGCGCCGCGCGAACACACCGCGCATCTCTGGCTGCCGTTTCGCGAGGCCGCCGACCGATGCTTCTCGTGGTCGAACCGGGAAGCGATCCTGCAATTGCCCGAGCGCCTCGCGGCGCATAACCGATGATCGGACTGCGTCCCCGGCGCAGTTTCAAGCGGCTGCGCCAGGCGCTGTTCTCCGGCCGCCGGCCGCCGCGCTTATGCTTTACGACGGGCAATCACGTCAGGCTCTTCAAAGGTGGCGTGCAGTTCTTTCCGGCGTTGATCGAGCGGATCGACAACGCGCGCAAATCGGTGTCGCTCGAAACCTACATCTTCGCCAACGACGACATCGGTCGCGCCGTCTCCGATGCGCTCGTGCGCGCCGCCGAGCGCGGCGTCACGGTGCGCGTGATCACGGATGGCATCGGCACGGAAAGCAATCTGCCGATGTTCGAGCTCTGGAAGGCGCGCGGCGTCGAGCATCGCATCTATAACCCGCATCTGCTGTTCGGTCCGCAAGGCTGGTCGCGCACGCATCGCAAGCTCGCGCTGATCGACGAGACCTTTGCGTTTTGCGGCGGCATCAATATCGTCGACGACTACGACCAGAACGGCACGCGTCTGGAGCGTCCGCGCTGGGATTTCGCGATGGAGGCGCAAGGCCCCGTCGTCAAGGACGTGCGCGAAGCGTTCGATCTCCAATGGCAGCGCATCCGGCTCGGCGTGAAGCCGCGTCAGCCGTCGCAGCCGGGTTGTGAAACGCAAGAGAGCGATCGCGCGCCCGGCCGATGGAACGCCCGTCGCGCCATGCTGGCACGCCGGCGCGCGCGTCTCGGCGAGATTCACGCGGTCGATCGCCCGTGCGTCGCGTTCGTCGCGCGCGACAATCTGCTCAACCGGCGCGCGATCGAAAAGGCGTATCTGCGGGCGATCGCGAACGCCGAGAGCGAAGTCCTGCTGGCGAATCCTTACTTCATGCCGGGTCGCAAGCTGCGGCGCGCGCTTGTCAACGCGGCGGAGCGCGGCGTGCGCGTGTCCCTCGTCATCGGTCGTAAAGAGTTCGTCGCGCTCGATTACGCGACGCCGTTTCTCTACGGCAATCTGCTCAAGCATGGCGTGAGGATCGCCGAGTATGAGAAGACGATGCTTCACGGCAAGGTCGCGGTAGTGGACGCGGACTGGGCGACCATCGGCTCATCCAATCTCGATGCGCTTTCGCTCGTGCTCAACAACGAGGCCAACATGGTGCTCGTCAATCATTCCGAGATCGCGGGGTTGCACGACGCCATTCTTCAGGCTTTTGACGAAGGCCGCCCCATCGACGAAAAACACTATGCGGCGCGGCCCGTTACGGAGCGCACGCTTAATTGGCTGGCTTATAACACGTACCGGCTGATGATGAAGGTGATCACTATCGGGCAGTACGATTAACCTGCCTTTTAGCAGCGATTGCGCAAAAATACATACCGACAAGCAGCGCTGGAGAAGGCTTCCCACGAATCGGGAAATTCGGGCAGTCACTTACAGGCAGTCCGTACATAAAACGCGACAATGAACCCGGACATTGTTGAGATTTATCCTATAGACAAGGCTTGGCGTTTTAGAAATGCGTGTCTAAAAATCTGCTTGTATCACCAACGTTCGGCCATAATAATAGAACGGCCGTTCGATTTTACGGGTCACATAAGAACGGTAGGGACATCATGCGAAAAGGCGAACAGACGCGGGCCGCGATTCTCGACGCAGCGCTGGAGTTGGCAAGTCGGGACGGGCTGGAAGGGCTGACGATCGGCCTGTTGGCCGAACGGATGCAAATGAGCAAGAGCGGTGTGTTTGCGCATTTCGGGTCGCGCGAGGACTTGCAGGTGGAAGTGGTGCGCGAGTACCACAGGCGCTTCGAAGATGAGGTGTTCTTTCCGAGCCTGCGTGAGGTGCGAGGCCTGCCGCGATTGCGCGCGATGATGAATCGCTGGATGGAGAAACGCATCCAGGAAGTGACCACGGGTTGTATCTATATCAGCGGAGCGGTGGAGTACGACGACCGCGCCGCGAGCGCCGTGCGCGAGCAGCTCGTGCATAGCGTGAGCATGTGGCGCGAGGCGCTGCTGCGCGCGATCCGCCAGTCGAAGGACGAAGGGCATCTGAAGGCGGAAACCGATCCGCATCTGATGTTGTTCGAGCTGTACAGCTTTACGCTCGGCCTGCATCACGACGCGCGCTTCCTGCATCTGCCGGAAGCCGTGCAACTGACGCGGGACGCGCTGGAAAAGACGATTCAGTCGTATCAGACGTCGAGTGCGGGCGCGAATGGAAGCGTTGCGCAGCCGACTCCGATCCCGGCCACGAATCTGACATCGCAACAGACCGACAGCCGTTAGCGGCGCCGTTCGAATCGACAAAGGGTTCGGCGGCGCGCAACCAGACGCTTGAAGAAACTGGAGAGACTCATGGGACAGTACGCCGCCCCCCTTCGCGACATGCAGTTCGTGCTGCACGAAGTGCTGAACGTGGAAGCCGAATTGAAGAGCATGCCGAAGCATGCCGACCTCGACGCCGACACCATCAATCAGGTGCTCGAGGAAGCCGGGAAGTTCTGCTCCGAAGTCGTGTTCCCGCTCAATCAGAGCGGCGACCGCGAAGGCTGCACTTACGAGGGCGATGGCGTCGTGAAGACGCCTGCCGGCTTCAAGGAAGCTTATCGGCAGTACATCGATGCAGGCTGGCCCGCGCTCGGATGCGATCCCGAGTATGGCGGCCAGGGTTTGCCCGCGTTCGTGAACAACGCGCTCTACGAAATGCTCAACTCGGCGAATCAGGCCTGGACGATGTATCCGGGCCTGTCGCACGGCGCCTACGAATGCCTGCATGCGCACGGCACGCCGGAGCAGAAGTCGACGTATCTCTCGAAGCTCGTCTCGGGCGAGTGGACCGGCACGATGTGCCTCACGGAACCGCATTGCGGAACGGACCTCGGCATTCTGCGCACGAAGGCCGAGCCGAATCCCGACGGCTCGTACGCGCTCACCGGCACGAAGATCTTCATTTCGAGCGGCGAGCACGACATGGCCGAGAACATCGTTCATCTGGTGCTCGCGCGTCTGCCCGGCGCGCCGATGGGCACCAAGGGCATCTCGCTTTTCATCGTGCCGAAGTTCGTACCGGACGCGAACGGTGCGGTCGGTGCGCGCAACGACATCAAGTGCGGCTCGATCGAGCACAAGATGGGCATTCATGGCAACGCGACCTGCGTGATGAACCTCGACGGCGCGAAGGGCTGGCTCGTCGGCGAGTCGAACAAGGGCTTGAACGCGATGTTCGTGATGATGAACGCAGCGCGTCTGGGCGTCGGCATGCAGGGTCTCGGGCTGACTGAAGTCGCGTATCAGAACTCGCTCGTGTACGCGAAAGAGCGTCTGCAGATGCGCTCGCTGACCGGCCCGAAGGCGCCGGAGAAGGCCGCCGATCCGATCATCGTGCATCCGGATGTGCGTCGCATGCTGCTCACGCAGAAGGCCTATGCCGAGGCAGGCCGCGCGTTCACGTATTGGGCGGCGTTGAATATCGACAAGGAACTGTCGCATGCGGATGAAGCCGTGCGCGCCGAAGCCGCCGATTTTGTCGCGCTGCTGACGCCGGTCATCAAGGCTTTCCTGACCGATAACGCGTTCGAAGGCACGAACATGGCGATGCAGATCTACGGCGGACATGGCTTCATCTCCGAATGGGGCATGGAGCAATACGTCCGCGATGCGCGCATCAACATGATCTACGAGGGCACGAATTCCATTCAGGCGCTGGACCTGCTGGGCCGCAAGATTCTCGGCGACATGGGCGCGAAGCTGAAGCGCTTCGGCAAGCTGGTTGCGGACTTCGTCGAGCAGGAAGGCGTGAAGCCGGAGATGCAGGAGTTCATCAATCCGCTCGCGGATATCGGCGAGAAGGTGCAGAAGCTCACGATGGAGATCGGCATGAAGGCCATGCAGAATCCCGATGAGGTCGGGGCTGCTGCTGTGCCCTATCTGCGCACTGTCGGGCATCTCGTGTTTTCTTATTTCTGGGCGCGGATGGCGAGGGTTGCGCTCGATCGTGCCTCGGGCGGTGATGCTTTCTATAAGGCCAAGCTGGCCACCGCGCGGTTCTATTTCGCCAAGCTGCTGCCTGAGACCGCTTCTACGATTCGCGCTGCTCGGGCCGGTGCCAAGCCTATGATGGATTACGACGAAGCGTTGTTTTGATGTTTTTGCTTTCGCTTCTGCTTTCGCTTCCGGGTGATCCCGTTTTCGTGTCGGTCTATTAGCACTGCCCCTGTGCGGGGCGGCAGTGCTAATGGACCGACGCGAAAACAGGATTGCACGAAGGCGGAAGCGAACCCGAGCGAAAGCGAAAGCGAACAAAAAAGCGAAAGCCGCAGCAAGACGAAACCCCAAACATTCACGAACCCCGGAGTGACCCCACCGTGAACGTCAAAAAAGTCGCCGTGCTCGGCGCGGGCGTGATGGGCGCGCAGATCGCCGCCCATCTGATCAACGCCCGCGTCCCGGTCATGCTCTTCGACCTTCCGGCCAAGGAAGGCCCGAAGAACGCCATTGCGCTGAAGGCCATCGAGAATCTGAAGAAGCTGTCGCCCGCCCCGTTCGGCGTGAAAGACGACGCTCAGTACATCGAGCCCGTGAACTACGACGACGACATCGAGAAACTGAAAGAATGCGATCTCGTGATCGAAGCCATCGCGGAGCGCATGGACTGGAAGCACGATCTCTACAAGAAGGTCGCACCGCACATCGCGCCGCACGCGATCTTCGCGAGCAACACGTCGGGCCTGTCGATCACGGAGCTGTCGAACGGCTTCTCCGATGAACTCAAATCGCGCTTCTGCGGCGTGCACTTCTTCAATCCGCCGCGCTACATGCATCTGGTCGAGCTGATCCCGACCGCATCCACGAAGCCCGGGATCCTCGATCAACTCGAAACGTTCCTGACGAGCGTGATCGGCAAGGGCGTCGTGCGCGCAAAAGACACGCCGAACTTCATCGCGAATCGCGTCGGTGTGTTCTCGATTCTCGCGGTCATCGCCGAAGCCGAAAAGTTCGGCCTGCGCTTCGACGAAGTCGACGATCTCACCGGCTCGCGCCTCGGCCGCGCGAAGTCCGCGACGTTCCGCACAGCCGATGTCGTCGGTCTCGACACGATGGCGCACGTCATCAAGACGATGCAGGACAACCTGCCCGACGATCCGTTCTTCGCCGTCTACAAGACGCCGCCCGTGCTCGACGCGCTCGTCAAGAACGGCGCGCTCGGCCAGAAGACGGGCGCGGGTTTCTATCGCAAGGAAGGCAAGGCGATCAAGGTTCTCGATCCGAAGACGGCTTCTTATGTCGATGGCGGG
Source organism: Caballeronia sp. ATUFL_F2_KS9A (assembly GCF_023630765.1). NCBI lineage: Bacteria > Pseudomonadati > Pseudomonadota > Betaproteobacteria > Burkholderiales > Burkholderiaceae > Caballeronia > Caballeronia sp. ATUFL_F2_KS9A. The sequence goes on from NZ_JALQEK010000001.1 coordinate 239,920, forward strand.
GCGAAAGCCGACGAACTCATCGGCCGCATTCTGAAGCGTCCGCCAGCCGAGCGTTTCAAGCTCTTGCGCGAAACGGACAACAAGCAGGCGCAGTTCCTCTGGGCGATCTTCCGCGACGTGTTCCACTACATCGCGGTCCATCTGGAATCGATCGCGGACAACGCGCGCGACGTCGATCTCGCGATCCGCTGGGGCTTCGGCTGGAACCAGGGACCGTTCGAAAGCTGGCAAGCCGCGGGCTGGCAGCAGATCGCGAAGTGGGTCCAGGAAGACATCGATGCAGGCAAGGCGCTCTCGAACGCGCCGCTGCCCGCGTGGGTGCTCGATGGTCCCGTCGCCGAGAAGAACGGCGTGCACACGGACGAAGGTTCGTGGTCGCCCGCCGCGCGCCGTTTCGAGCCGCGCTCGAGGCTGCCCGTGTACGAGAAGCAGGTGTTCCGCGCGCCGCTCGTCGGTGAGACGGGCGCCGATCCGAAGACCTACGGCAAGACGCTCTTCGAAACCGAAAACGTGCGCGCGTGGCTCGACGACGATCAAAGCGATGTCGTGATCGTGTCGTTCAAGTCGAAGATGAACACCATCGGTCCGGGCGTGATCGACGGCCTCACGCAAGCCATCGAACTCGCGGAGAAGGAATACCGTGGCGTCGTGATCTGGCAGCCGACTTCGCTGCAACTCGGCGCGCCGGGCGGTCCGTTCTCGGCGGGCGCGAATCTCGAAGAAGCGATGCCCGCGTTCATGATGGGCGGCGCGAAGGGCATCGAGCCGTTCGTGAAAAAGTTCCAGCAAGGCATGATGCGCGTGAAATACGCGAACGTGCCGGTCGTGTCGGCGGTTTCGGGCATTGCGCTCGGCGGCGGTTGCGAGCTGCTGCTGCATTCGGCGAAGCGCGTCGCGCATGTCGAGAGTTATATCGGTCTCGTCGAAGTGGGCGTCGGTCTCGTGCCGGCGGGCGGCGGTCTCAAGGAAGCGGCACTGCGCGCGGCGGAAGCGGCGAGCGCCGTCAACGCGACCAGCGATCTGCTCAAGTTCCTGCAGAAGTCCTTCGAAAACGCGGCGATGGCGAAAGTGTCGTCCTCCGCATTCGATGCCCGCGCGATGGGCTATCTGAAGCCGTCCGACACGATCGTCTTCAACGTGCACGAACTGCTCGACATCGCGAAGAAGGAAGCGCGCGCATTGAGCGCATCGGGCTATCGTCCGCCGTTGCGCGCGAAGCAGGTGCCGGTCGCGGGCCGCTCGGCGATCTCGACGATCAAGGCGTCGCTCGTCAACATGCGCGACGGGCGCTTCATCAGCGATCACGACTATCTGATCGCGAGCCGTATCGCCGAAGCCGTGTGCGGCGGCGATGTCGAAGCGGGCAGTCTCGTCGACGAAGAATGGCTGCTGGCGCTGGAGCGCCGCGCGTTCGTCGAGCTGCTCGGCACGCAAAAGACGCAAGAGCGAATCATGGGCATGTTGCAGACCGGCAAGCCGGTGCGTAACTAAGCGGAGCTGCATAAGATGAGCAAACAACTTCAAGACGCATACATCGTCGCCGCGAGCCGCATGCCGATCGGCAAGGCGCCGCGCGGCGTGTTCAGGAACACGCGCCCGGACGAGCTGCTCGTCCACGCGATCAGATCGGCCGTCGCGCAGGTGCCGGGGCTCGATACGAACGTGATCGAGGACGCGATCGTCGGCTGCGCGATTCCCGAGGCCGAGCAAGGACTGAACGTCGCGCGCATGGGCGCGTTGCTCGCGGGCTTGCCGAACACCGTCGGCGGCGTCACGGTGAACCGCTTCTGCGCGTCGGGCCTGACGGCGCTCGCGATGGCGGCGGACCGCATCCGCGTCGGCGAAGCCGATGCGATGATCGCCGGCGGCTGCGAGTCGATGAGCATGGTGCCGATGATGGGCAACAAGCCTTCGCTGTCGCCGCATATCTTCGATCGCAACGAAGATGTCGGCATCGCGTACGGCATGGGGCTGACGGCGGAGCGCGTCGCGGAACGCTGGAAGGTGAGCCGCGAGGCGCAGGACGCGTTCGCCGCGGAGTCGCATCGCAAGGCGTTGGCCGCGCAGCAAGCGGGCGAATTCGCCGATGAAATCGCCGCATACACGTTGAACGAGCGCTTCCCCGATCTCGCATCGGGCGAAGTTCGCGTGAACGCGCGCGAGATCGCGCTCGACGAAGGTCCGCGCGCGGATACGTCGGTCGAAGGTCTCGCGAAGCTGCGTCCCGTGTTCGCGAACAAAGGCTCGGTGACGGCGGGCAACAGCTCGCAGACGTCGGACGGCGCCGGCGCGCTGATCGTCGTGTCGGAAAAGATCCTGAAGCAGTTCAACCTCACGCCGCTCGCGCGCTTCGTGAGCTTCGCGGTGCGCGGCGTGCCGCCCGAGATCATGGGCATCGGGCCGAAGGAAGCGATTCCGGCCGCGTTGAAGGCGGCGGGCCTGAAGCAGGACGATCTCGACTGGATCGAGCTGAACGAAGCGTTCGCGGCGCAGGCGCTCGCGGTGATCGGCGATCTCGGACTCGATACGTCCAAGGTCAATCCGCTCGGCGGCGCGATCGCGCTCGGCCATCCGCTCGGCGCGACGGGCGCGATCCGCGCGTCGACGGTCGTGCACGGCCTGCGTCGCCGCAACCTGAAGTACGGCATGGTGACGATGTGCGTCGGCACCGGCATGGGCGCGGCGGGCATCATCGAGCGGCTTTGACGCAAACGGTCCGCGAGTGCCGAAAGCTCGCGGACCGACAAAGGAGACAGCGGATGGAGATTCAGATCGAACGCGCGGACGGCGTGCTGAGCATCGTGCTCAATCGTCCGGAAAAGAAGAACGCGATCACCGCGGCGATGTATCAGGAAATGGCCGACGGCCTCTACGAAGCCGAGATGGACCCGACCGTGCGCGCGGTGCTGATCCGCGCGAACGGCACGACGTTCTCCGCCGGCAACGACCTCGATGACTTCCTGAACGATCCGCCGAAGGGACTCGACGCGCCCGTCTTCCAGTTCCTGCGGCGCATCGCCGGTTTTCCGAAGCCGATCGTCGCGGCGGTCGCGGGCACGGCGGTCGGCATCGGCACGACGATGCTCCTGCATTGCGACATCGTCTACGCGAGCCCGAACGCGAAGTTCTCGCTGCCGTTTTCGCAACTGGGGCTGTGTCCGGAAGCGGCGTCGAGCCTGCTGCTGCCGCGCACGGCGGGTTATCAGCGCGCGGCGGAAAAGCTCTTGCTGGGCGAAGCGTTCGACGTGAACGAAGCGATCGGCATGGGCTTCCTCAACGGCGCGATCGATGCCGCCGAACTCGACGCCTACGCGTTCGACAAGGCGAAGCGGCTCGCGCTCCTGCCGGCGTCGTCGCTGCGCGTGACCAAGTCGCTGATGAAAGGCGCGCACGCGCACGAAGTGACCGCGCGCATGGAAGACGAAGCCGCGCATTTCTCGCGGATGCTCGTCGCGCCCGAAGCGCGCGAGGCGTTTCAGGCGTTCTTCGAGAAGCGCAAGCCGGACTTCAGCAAGTTCGAATAGCTCGGATAGTTCGAATAGCGCGCTTCACTCGACATCGTATTCGACGAAGCTGTTCTCGCGCGCGAAGCTGACGAGCCGCAGGCCCGCCTGCTTCGCGATCGAAATGGCGAGCGAGGTCGGCGCGGAAATCGTCGCGATCATCGGCACGCCGACGCGCGCCGATTTGCGCACGAGTTCATAGCTCGCGCGGCTCGACAGGAACACGAAACCTTGCGTCGTGTCCTCGCGGCGCAGGATCAACTGGCCGATGAGCTTGTCGAGCGCGTTATGCCGCCCGACGTCCTCGAAGGCGTAGCGCACTGCGCCGTTTTCGTCGCACCACGCGGCGGCGTGCAGACCGCCCGTCAGCTTCGTCAATTGCTGATGCGCGGGCAATTCGCGCGCGGCGCGTTCGATCGCATCGGGCGCGAGACGATTCAGAAAGCCGGTCTCCGGCACGCGTTCCGGCTGAAGATCGAGCAAGTCGATGCTTTCGATGCCGCACACGCCGCATCCGGTGCGCCCGGCGAGCGCGCGCCGCTTGTCCTTCAGCGACGCGAAAGCCTGCTGCACGACCTGCAGATGCACTTCCGCATGCGGCAACGCGACGCCGTCATCCCGCAAATAAACCTCGATATCGTGGATATCGCTGCCGCGCTCAACTATGCCTTCCGTCATCGAAAAGCCCACTGCGAACGCTTCGAGATCGCGTGGCGTGCACATCATCACCGCGTGCGAAATGCCGTTGAAAACCAGCGCGACGGGCCATTCCTGACCGACGTTGTCAGCGGCGATCGCAACTTCGTTCTTGCGATGCCTGCGCACCTGGCGCTCGACGAAGCCGGGTTGGTCGTCGGTTTCGAGTTGTTCCACTTCAATGCTCCTGACCGCTCACTTCGAGTAAAGTCGGGTATGTGACTTGCTGCCAAAAGTTGCTGTCCGCACGCATCGCGACGCGAACAGCGGCTAGATTGCAATGGTTCCAGCCAGATCCAAGGCCCTACAATAACTTAAGCGGGCATCGCGCGCCGCGCCGCCCGCTTCAATCCAACGAGGCTTCGCTATGGGACTTTACGACGCCGCGCGTCTCTTCGGATTCGAAGTCGAATCCTCTGACAATCTGCGCTTCATTCCGCTTGCCGTGCGCTTCAATCTCGACCGCTTCGGCATGCGCATCTCGCTTGACCAATGGCAGCAGCTTCCTTACGAAGATCGCGCGTTGCTGGCGCGCTTTCCGATCGAAGAAGAGGCCGAGCTCGAGAAGAACTTCGACCTCGCGCTTGAAGAGATGCTGAAGACGCACGCCAATGCCGCGCCCGAAAAGATCGAACGCGACCCCGATCCGGTGTGGATGCACGCCGATGCCGTGCCGGAAACCGTGATCCGTCAAAGCAGCCTCTCCGGGATCAGCGCGCCGAGTCTCGATCGCTGGGGCCAACTCGATCGTTTCCAGCGTTACGCGCTCGCGAAACTCTCGCGCAACACGGACAAGGTCAATCACGATTTCCTGCCCGCGATGAAAGAGTTCGGTCTCACGGAGTGAGCACGCGGCTCGCAAACGTTAAGCAGCCGCTTTAATCAGATTATTTGCGGGTGAGCCCTAAATGTCGGGCGAGAGGCGCCGTTAATGGACGTTATCCATTAATCGGGCGTGGAGCCGTTCGCCACGCCGCGCATTGCGTTCGATGTGCGCGCATCAAAGGGATTAGCCCGCTCTTCATGACTCGATTCCTCTCCAGAGGTTTGCTCGTCAACATTGCCGTCGTGCTGGCCGCGCTCGGCGCCAACGCGTTCGTCGCCTGCGAGCGGATCGGCGGTCTGCGTGAAAGCGACGCGCGCACCTTGCGCTCGATGAGCCTGCTGCGCGACCTCGCGAACTATCGCAGCACGCTCGGCGAATCGCTGACGCAACTGAGCCGCTTCGAAGCGACCGGCATCGCGGAAACCGCAGCGGGCCATCAGGAACGCGTGGCGCATCTCGACGCGCTCGAAAGCGGCCTGCGCGCGCAGTTCGAGATGGAGCCCGGCATGATGGGCGCATTCGATGCGCTCGCCGCCCGCGCCGCCGTCATGCGGCACGACGCCGACGTCGCCTTCGAGCGCGCGAGGAAGGCGAGCCCCGACGCGTCCCGTGCATGGGCCGATGCGGCGTTCGTTACGCTCGGCGAGGATCAGCAAGGCGTCGACGACGAGCTCGCGGCGGTGCGCTCGCGCATCGACAACGCGACGATCGGCGCGCTCGATCAGTCCGCGCGGGCGTCGAGCGGCGCCATGCTGCTGCTCGTCTTCACGATGCTCGCGGGCAGCGCCGTGCTGATCTGGCTCTTCGCGAGTCGCGAGCGGCAATCGCGCGAGAAGCTCGGCGCGGGGCGCGCGCGCCAGCGCAGCAACGAGCGCTTTCGCGGCATGTTCGAGGCGCATCCGGTGCCGATGTGGATCGTCGATAGCGAGACGATGCGCTTCGTTGCCGTGAATCAGGCCGCGATCGAACACTTCGGCTTCAACGAGCCGGAGTTCATGAACATGACGCTGCGCGATCTGCATCATGCGGACGACTTCGACAGCTTCGCCGCGCGTCTTGCGCGCAGCGGCGGCGAAGGCGGCGAGCGGGGCGAGCGCGCTCAGTCGGGACGAGGTTCGGCGGGCGTCTGGCGCTATCGCTGCAAGGACGGATCGATCGTGGGCGCGGACGTGTCGCATCACTCGCTCATCTACTCGAGCCGGCCGGGCATCTTCATGCTGGCGAACGACGTGACCGACCGCATCAACGCGGAAGCCGAAGCGCGCCGCTCGAACGAGATGCTCGAAGCGGTCATCGACAACATTCCGCAGCGCGTGTTCTGGAAGGACCGCGAACTGCGCTATCTCGGCTGCAACAATGCGTTCGCGCGCGATGCGGGTCTCGCGTACAACGAGCAGGTCATCGGCAAGACGGATTTCGACTTGCCGTGGAGCGCGCTCGCGGATCTCGTGCGCGCGGACGACGAAGAGGTCATCGTCACGACCGTGCCGAAGATGCATCACGAGCGCGACATCGTGATGGGCGACCAGTTGCGCACCGTCGTTTCGAGCAAGCTGCCGTTGCTCGACGGCGAAGGGCAGACCATCGGCGTGCTCGGTTCGTATCACGACGTCACCGATCACAAGCGCGCCGAACTCGCGCTGCGTCTGCAAAGCCGCGCGCTGGACGCGAGCGTGAACGCGATTCTGATCACCGGCGTCGTCGATGGCGCGAACGTGATCGAGTATGCGAATCCGGCGTTCAAGCGCATCACGGGTTATGACCCGAGCGAGGTCATCGGCCAGGATTGCCGCTTTTTGCACGGCCCGGACGGAGATCAGGAAGGGCTAACGTCGATCCGCCGCGCCCTCGATGCGAACATGGAAGCGAGCGTCGTCGTGCGCAACTATCGCAAGGACGGCGCGCTCTTCTGGAACCAGCTCTTCGTCGCGCCGGTGCCGAACGCGCAGGGCATGACCACGCATCACATCGGCATCATCAACGACGTGACCGATCTGATGCGCTATCAGGAAGAGCTCGAATATCAGGCGAATTACGACACGCTCACGCGCCTGCCGAATCGCAATCTGCTGAAAGATCGCCTGCAGCACGCGATAGAAACGGCGCGGCGGCGCGATGCGAAGATCGCAGTCGTGTTCATGGATCTCGACGGCTTCAAGAACGTCAACGACAGTCTCGGCCACAGCGTCGGCGACCGTCTGCTTGCGGTGATCGCGGAGCGGCTCGCGCGCTCGGCGCGTACGAGCGATACGGTCGCGCGTCACGGCGGCGACGAGTTCGTCGTCGTGCTGCCGGACATCACCGACGAAGCCGGTCTCATCGTGTGGATGGAGCGCACGCGCGCGGCGATCTCCGAACCGGTGTGGATCGACGACACCGAGCTGTATGTCGGCTGCAGCATGGGCGCGAGTCTTTATCCGCAAGACGGCGACGACGCCGAAACCGTGATGAAGAAGGCCGACCTCGCGATGTATCGCGCGAAGGACATGGGCCGCAACAACTATCAGTTTTATCAGCCGGAGATGAACGCGAGCGTCGGCGCGCGCATGAATCTCGAACGGCGCTTGCGGCGCGCGCTGCGCGACGGCGAATTCCTGCTGCACTATCAGCCGCAGGTCGACATGTCGACGCGTCAGATCGTCGGCATCGAAGCGCTCGTGCGCTGGCACGACCCCGAGCAAGGGCTCGTGTCGCCGGCGTCGTTCATTCCGGTGGCGGAGGAGAGCGGGCTGATCGGACCGCTTTCCGAATGGGTGCTGCGCGAAGCGTGCCGGCAGAACAAGGCGTGGCAGGATGCGGGGCTGCCGCCGGCGCGCGTGTCGGTGAACTTGTCGGCGCGGCATTTCCAGCAGCGCGACATCGCCCGGCTCGTGACTTCTGTGCTCGAAGAGACGGGCCTTGCGCCGCGCTATCTCGAACTCGAACTCACCGAAAGCGCGATCATGCGCAACGCCGAGGAAGCGATCACGATGCTCTCGGAGCTATCGGCGCTCGGCATCGGTATTGCAATCGACGACTTCGGCACCGGCTATTCGAGCCTGTCGTATCTCAAGCGCTTTCCGGTGCATCGGCTGAAGATCGATCGCTCGTTCGTCGCGGATATCGGCTCGTCGGGCGACGATGAAACCATCACGTCGGCGATCATCGCGCTCGCGCATTCGCTCGAGATGCAGGTGATCGCGGAGGGCGTCGAAACGCACGCGCAGCACGATTTCCTGCGCGAGCGCGATTGCGACGAAATGCAGGGCTACCTTTTCTCGCGCCCGATGCCGCACGAGGCGATTCCGGGCCTTTTGCAGCAGGGCGTGCTGCCCCACTAATCGATTTTTATCAGTCCAGCGACGGCAGCACGCGCGGGCGGCGATCGCGGTCAGTCGCGACGTAGGTGAGCGTCGCTTCCGTCACCTTGACGACTTCTTCGGCGAGGCTCATGCGCTGCGCCCAGACTTCGACCGACACCGTGATGGACGTGTTGCCCGTCTTGACGATGTCGGCGTAAAAGCTCAGCAGATCGCCGACGAAAACCGGGTGCTTGAACAGGAACGAATTCACGGCGACGGTCGCGACGCGGCCGTTCGCGCGGCGGCTCGCCGGAATGGAGCCGGCGATATCGACCTGCGCCATGATCCATCCGCCGAAGACGTCGCCGTGGACGTTGGCGTCGGCGGGCTGCGGCACGACGCGCAGCGCGACGTGTTTCTCAGGAAGATTGGGATGGTCGGTCATGGGAGGCGTTCCGGTTTGCAAGGCGGCGCGAAGGCTGGCGCGCGTGAGCGGCCTCTTGAACCTTCTGCGACAATGCCTATTTATGAATGAGCCCGATTGCGCGCGACGTCGCGCCAGGGCTTGCAGCAAATTGTACGGGAAAGCATCCAGACGAAGTTGCGCCCGTTTCGACGATAAAAACCTTCCCCACGCCGCGCCCGACTCCATTCGCGCGACGCGCTCGAACGATACGAACTCATGCGCCGCTTCCCGAACGCAGAGCCCGGGCCCGCGCAGCAAGGCCCGCGCAACGACTGGCAGACGATCCGCTCGCTGCTGCCTTATCTCACGACGTACAAATGGCGCGTCGCGTTCGCGCTGACGTGCCTCATCGGCGCGAAGGTCGCGAACCTCGGCGTGCCGATCGTGATGAAGCGCATCGTCGACGGCCTCGCTTCCGTGCAGCATCTCACCGCGCTCGGACGCGCGAACGATTCGCCGGGCATCGTGCTGATCGGCGGAATCGGGCTGCTCGTCGTCGCGTATGCGGCCGCGCGGCTTTCTACGTCGCTCTTCACCGAGTTGCGCGAACTGCTCTTCGCCAAGGTCACGGAAAGCGCCGTGCGGCAACTCGCGCTGCAAGTGTTCCGGCATCTGCATTCGCTGTCGCTGCGCTTTCATCTGGAGCGACAGACGGGCGGCATGTCGCGCGATATCGAACGCGGCACGCGCGGCATCCAGCAGCTCGTTTCGTATTCGCTCTACAGCATTCTGCCGACGCTCGTCGAGGTCGGGCTCGTGCTCGCGTTCTTCGTGACGAAGTACGAGGCGTATTACGCGATCGTCACGTTCATCGCGCTCGTCACGTATATCGTGTTCACGGTGAAGGTGACGGAGTGGCGCACGCACTTTCGCCGCACGATGAACGATCTCGATTCGAAAGCGAATTCGCGCGCGATCGATTCGCTGCTCAACTACGAGACCGTGAAATACTTCGGCAACGAAGAGTGGGAAACGCGCCGTTACGATGAAAATCTTCAGCGCTATCGCGCGGCCGCGATCAAGTCGCAGCGCTCGCTGTCGATGCTGAACTTCGGGCAGCAGACGATCATCGGCGTGGGGCTCGTTTTCATCCTCTGGCGCGCGACGCAGGGCGTGATGGCGGGGCGTCTGACGCTCGGCGATCTCGTGCTCATCAACACCTTCATGCTGCAGTTGTACATTCCGCTGAATTTTCTCGGCGTCGTGTATCGCGAACTCAAGCAGGCGCTGACCGACATGGATCGCATGTTCACGCTGCTCGGCGCGGGCCGCGAAGTGCCCGATGCGCCGAACGCGCCCGCGCTTGCCGTGCGCGGCGGCGAAGTGCGCTTCGAGAACGTGAGCTTCGCGTATGAGAAGGCGCGGCCGATCCTGCATGGCGTCGATTTCACGATTCCCGCGGGCACGACGACGGCGGTCGTCGGACACAGCGGCTCGGGCAAATCGACGCTCGGCCGGCTGCTCTTTCGCTTCTACGATCTCGATCGCGCGCAGGGCGGCAGCATTCGCATCGACGGGCAGGACATTCGCGACGTCACACAGGATTCGTTGCGCGCGGCGATCGGCATCGTGCCGCAGGACACCGTGCTCTTCAACGATTCGATCTATTACAACATCGCGTACGGGCGTCCTTCGGCGAGCCGCGACGAAGTGATCGCGGCGGCGCGCGCGGCGCATATTCACGATTTCATCGAGGCGTTGCCGGCGGGCTATGACACGGCCGTCGGCGAGCGTGGATTGAAGCTGTCGGGTGGCGAGAAGCAGCGCGTCGCGATCGCGCGCACGCTGCTCAAGAATCCGCCGATTTTGATCTTCGACGAAGCCACGTCCGCGCTCGATTCGAAGTCCGAGCGCGCGATTCAGCACGAACTCGACTCGATCGCGCGCGAGCGGACGACCCTCATCATCGCGCATCGGCTATCGACGGTCGTGCATGCGCAGCAGATCATCGTGATGGATCACGGGCGCATCGTCGAGCGCGGCACGCATGCGGAGTTGCTGCGTGCGGGCGGGCTGTTCGCCCAGATGTGGGCGCTTCAGCAACAGCGCGCCGCCAGCTCCGGCGAAGGAGAGGCGGCGCTGGCGACACTGGGCGAATGACGCGCTGTCCTCACTCCATCGCGTGCGCGCCGCCGATGGCGACGCCATCGTGCGATTGCGAAGCCGTCGACGACCAGCGCAGCCACTGACCGCGCAGTACGAAGAGCGCGCCGAACGCGCACGTTGCGAGCACGCCGAACGTGGCGAAGCCCATTTGATAGCTGCCCGTGCTTTCCTTCGCGATGCCCATGATGACCGGCAGATAGAACCCGCCGATACCGCCCGCTGCGCCGACGATTCCCGACAGCAATCCCGTCTTGCCCTTCCAGCGATGCGGGACGAGCTGGAACGTCGAGCCGTTGCCCAGGCCGAACGCGATATACAGGCAGATGAGAATCGCGAGACCGCCCGCGACCGGCGGCATCCAGATCGCGAACGCGAAGTCGCCGATGGCGATGGCCGCGAGCAGCACGAGCAGCGCACGCACGCCGGTCACGCGATCGGCGACATAACCGCCGAACGGACGCACGATCGCGCCGAGAAACGCGAGCAGCGACATGAAGAGGCCGGCTTCGAGCTTCGGCATCTGATAAAGCGAGGTAAGCAGCAGCGTCACATACGACGACATGCCGACGAAACCGCCGAACGTGATGCTGTAAATGAGCATGATGACCCACGTATCGCGCTCGCCGAGCACCGACCGATAATGCCGCGGCAGCACCGCGATCGCAATGAGCGCGCCGATCACCGGCAAGAGCAGCACGCCCGCCTTGCCGCCGCCGAACACGCCCGCGTTGACCGCGAGCACCAGCACGATCAGGCTCACGAGCGTCACCGCGAAGCTCGACAGCGCGCGCATCGTGCTGCCGGTTTTCACGCCGGCGTCGGACGCCCATGCGAAGAGCGCGACGCCCGTAATCGCGAGCAGCGGCAGCGCGGCGGCGGTCGACATCTGCCAGCCGAAGGCATCGGCGAGATGCGGGAACAGGAAGCCGTCGAGCACCGCGCCGATGTTGCCTGCCGCGGCGAGTCCGAGCACGAGGCCCTGCACCTTCGGCGGATAGTTGCTGCCAGCCATCGGCAACGCGACGGCGAAGCTCGCGCCGCCCATGCCGAGGAACACGCCGAGCACAAGCAACACCGCATACGACGGCACGCCGGGCATGAGCGGCAGCACGATCGACGGAATCGACGAGAGCAGGACGCCCATCAGCGCGACGCGCCGTCCATCGGTCGATTGATAGAGGTTGCCGAGCGTCACGCGCAGAATGGCGGCGGCCAGCACCGGCACCGCGACGAGAAAGCCTTGCTGCGCGGCGGACATCGTCACGTCGCGTCCGATGAACGGCGCGAGCGGCCCATACAGTACCCAGACGGTAAAGCCCGTATCGAAGTAGAGGAAGCAGGCGAGGAGCGAGCGCCAGTTGCCGCTCTTGAGCGATGCGATCAGATTGGACATTGCGGGTTCCGTATATGCGCGTACTGCCGAATGAGCACGCGACGGCCCCGAAAATTGCAAGCATCATGCCAATGGAATGCATATTTACCGATGCGCCGGGTAGCGCAAGGGTCGGCGAGGGATCAGAGCACGCGTGAGGTTCCGCGTCCCGCAAACCGACAGCACCGCGTCCGTGCGTGACCGCATGCGAATGGTGCGCCGCGCCTTCGCACGGCTCATGCGCCCGCTAGAATGCGTTCTTTGCCAAGGAAGCGCCGCGCGCGCCCGAGAAACGCATGGAACTGAAATGGCTGGAAGACTTCGTGTCGCTCGCGGAGACGCGCAGCTTCAGTCGATCCGCCGAGCTTCGGCACATCACGCAGCCCGCGTTCTCGCGACGCATTCAGGCGCTCGAAGCGTGGCTCGGCACGGAACTCATCGACCGGTCGGTGTATCCGACGCGCCTCACGCAAGCCGGCAACGTGTTCTACGAGCAGGCGCTCGCGATGCTCTCGCAGTTCCACGAAGCGCGCACGCTGTTGCGCGGACAAGGCGGCGTGCCGTCGGCGACCATCGAATTCGCCGTGCCGCACACGCTTTCGCTCACGTATTTTCCGCGCTGGCTCGAACACATCGAGGCGCGGCTCGGACGCATCCGCACGCGGCTGCGCGCGCTCAATGTGCACGATGCGGTGCTGTCGCTCGTCGAAGGCGGTGTCGATCTCGTGATGGGCTATCACCATCCGAGTCATCCGGTTGCGCTCGATCCCGCGCGCTACGACATGCTCACGCTCGGCGCCGAACCGATCAGCCCGTTTTCCGCCGTGACCAAAGGCGGACGCGCGCGCTTCACGCTGCCCGCGACGGCCGAATCGCCGGTGCCGTATCTGTCGTACACGCCTAATGCGTACCTCGGGCGCATGACGGAAGTCATCATCGCGACCGCGCCGACGCGCCTCTATCTCGACAAGGTCTATGAAACCGACATGGCCGAAGGTCTGAAAGCGATGGCGCTCGCCGGTCATGGCGTCGCGTTCCTGCCGCACAGCGCTGTCGAGGATGCAGTGGAAGAAGGGCGGCTCGTGCGCCTCGATCGCGGCACGCGCGGCACGCCCGCCGGCCAGTTCACGCTGACGATGGAAATCCGCCTTTATCGCGACAAGCTCGCAGCGCAGGGCGAAGAGCCGCGACAGGCATTGATGCGCGCGCTATGGGACGCGGTCGGTGAGGAATTGCTGAAGGCGCAGCCTGAGAAGCCCGCGGCATAAGGCTCCGCGACGTTATGCAAGTTTTGCATGACGGGATAAGGAAACGGCATTGGATTTGGAAACGACGTTTTTCGACAATGAGCGAATTCCTTCACCGCTGGAGCATCAATGTCTGCCTCGAAGCAACCTGTGCAAGCGCCGGACGCAAAACACGCTATCCCGTCGTATCTCCATGCCGATGATCTCGGTCCCTGGGGAAACTATCTGCAACAGGTCGATCGCGTTGCCCCGTATCTCGGTTCTCTCTCCCGCTGGCTCGAAACCCTCAAGCGCCCGAAGCGCATTCTCGTCGTCGATTGCCCGATCGAGCTGGATAACGGCACCGTCGCGCATTTCGAGGGTTATCGCGTGCAGCACAACACGTCGCGCGGTCCCGGCAAGGGTGGCGTGCGTTACCACCAGGACGTGACGCTCTCCGAAGTGATGGCGCTGTCCGCGTGGATGTCGGTGAAGAACGCGGCGGTAAACGTGCCGTACGGCGGCGCGAAGGGCGGCATTCGTGTCGATCCGCGCACGCTGTCGCGTGGCGAACTGGAACGCGTGACGCGTCGCTATACGAGCGAGATCGGCATCATCATCGGGCCGAACACGGACATTCCCGCGCCGGACGTGAACACGAACGAGCAGATCATGGCGTGGATGATGGACACCTACTCCATGAACCAAGGCCAGACGGCAACCGGCGTCGTGACCGGCAAGCCGATTTCGCTCGGCGGTTCGCTCGGCCGCAAGGAAGCGACGGGGCGCGGCGTGTTCGTCGTCGGCACGGAAGCGGCGCGGCGCATCGGCATGGAGATCGAAGGCGCGCGCATCGCGGTGCAGGGCTTCGGCAACGTCGGCGGCATCGCGGCCAAGCTGTTCCAGGAAGCGGGCGCGAAGGTCATCGCCGTGCAGGATCACACGGGAACGATTCATAACTCGAAGGGCATCGATACCGTCGCGCTGCTCGATCACGTCGCGAAGAACGGCGGCGTGGGCGGCTTCGCGGGCGCGGATCCGGTACAGGCGGAAGAATTCTGGATGATCGAAAGCGACATCCTCATTCCGGCCGCGCTGGAAAACCAGATCACCGAGAAGAACGCGTCGAAGATCCGCACGAAGATCGTCGTCGAAGGCGCGAACGGCCCGACCACGACCGCGGCCGACGACATCCTCAACGACAAGGGTATCCTCGTGATCCCGGACGTGATCGCGAATGCGGGCGGCGTGACCGTGTCGTACTTCGAATGGGTGCAGGACTTCTCGAGCTTCTTCTGGACCGAGGACGAGATCAATCAGCGTCTCGAGCGCGTGATGCGCGAAGCGTTCGCGGGCGTGTGGCAGGTCGCGAGCGAGCACAAGGTATCGGTGCGCACGGCGGCGTTCATCGTCGCGTGTACGCGCATTCTGCAGGCGCGCGAGATGCGCGGGCTGTATCCCTGATTCGGTGTCAGGCGGTCGTGCCCTTTAATTGATTGCGGGCGGCATTTCATTCGGAATGCCGCCCGCATTTGCATGAAAGCGACAAGTCGGCCGACTCGCTGCATTCGGTCAAGCATGGTCACAAAAACGCCAGTAATATGCGCGGTCGCACCGGGTTGCACCCTTACGGCGACAGCGTCTCAGAAATAAGACGGTCGTGGGTTAACAATCATTCTTTCAGAATAATTACCCTGCTAAACTTGCCCCGGTTTTTCGCCACAGGAGATCGAACACATGAAGGTTAAAAAGGCTGCGCTGCTCGTCGCCGCGCTCGGGTTTCTCGCCACCGGCGCATACGCTCAAGACGCCGGCACGCTGAAGAAAATCAAGGACACGGGCGTGATCTCGCTGGGGCATCGCGAATCGTCCATTCCGTTTTCCTACTATGACGACAAGCAGCAAGTCGTCGGCTACTCGCATGAGTTCGCGCTGAAGGTCGTGGACGCGGTCAAGCAGAAGCTCGGCATGTCCGACCTGAAGGTGAAGCTCACGCCGATCACTTCGCAGAACCGCATTCCGCTCGTGCAGAACGGCACCGTCGATATCGAGTGCGGCTCGACGACGAACAACGCCGAGCGTCAGCAGCAAGTTTCCTTCTCGAACACGATCTTCGTGATCGGCACGCGCCTCATGACCAAGAAGGATTCGGGCGTGAAGGACTGGGCCGACCTGAAGGGCAAGACCGTCGTGACGACCGCCGGCACCACGTCCGAGCGCCTGCTTCGCAAGATGAATCAGGACAAGAACATGGGCATGAACATCATCAGCGCGAAGGATCACGGCGAGTCGTTCCTGACGCTGTCGACCGGCCGCGCCGTCGCGTTCATGATGGACGATGCGCTGCTCGCGGGCGAGCGCGCGAAGTCGAACAACCCGAACGATTTCGTGATCGTCGGTGCGCCGCAATCGCATGAAGCGTACGGCTGCATGATCCGCAAGAACGATCCGGAGTTCAAGAAGGTCGTCGACGACGCGATCGCCAAGGTCGAAACCTCGGGCGAAGCCGACAAGATCTACAAGAAGTGGTTCGAAAGCCCGATTCCGCCGAAGGGTCTCAACCTCAACTTCCCCGAAAGTGAAGACATGAAGGCTCTCTACAAGAGCCCGAATGACAAGGCAATCGACTAACCGGTTCGGTAATCGAACAGACGAAACGGAAGGAGCTTGCTTCTTCCGTTTCTTTTTGGAGTGAGTCCATGTCTTATCACTGGAACTGGGGCATCCTGCTGAGTCCGGTTTCGACCGGCGAGCCCACCACCTATCTCGGCTGGCTGATTTCCGGCTTCTGGGTGACGATCACCGTGTCGCTCGCGGCCTGGGTGATCGCGCTCGTGGTCGGCTCGTTGTTCGGCATCTTGCGCACGGTCCCGAATCGCACGCTGGCGGGCATCGGCACCGTCTACGTCGCGATCTTCCGCAACATTCCGCTGATCGTGCAGTTCTTCGTCTGGTATCTCGTGATACCGGAATTGCTGCCGCCTTCCATCGGCAACTGGTTCAAGCAACTGCCGCCCACCGCGCAGTTCTTTTCGTCGTCGATCATCTGTCTCGGGCTTTTCACTGGCGCACGCGTGTGCGAGCAGGTGCGCTCGGGCATCAACGCGCTGCCGCGCGGACAGCGCAACGCGGGTCTCGCGATGGGCTTCACGCAATGGCAGACGTATCGCTACGTGCTGATGCCGGTCGCGTACCGCATCATCGTGCCGCCGCTCACGTCCGAGTTCCTCAACGTGTTCAAGAACTCGGCGGTCGCGTCGACCATCGGTCTGCTGGATCTGTCCGCTCAGGCGCGCCAGCTCGTCGATTACACGGCGCAGACGTATGAATCGTTCATCGCGGTGACGATCGCCTACATGCTCATCAACCTCGTCGTGATGCAACTGATGCGCTGGGTCGAGGCGAAGACGCGGTTGCCTGGCTACATCGGAGGCAAATAAATGCATCAGTTCAACTGGAGCGGTGTGCTCGCGTCGTGGCCCACGCTGATGACGGGCGCGAAGATCACGCTGCAGATCACCGTGCTCGCCATCGTGGTCGGCATCATCTGGGGCACGATTCTCGCGCTGTTCCGCCTTTCGGGCGTGAAGCCGCTGCAATGGTTCGCGAGCGCGTACGTCACGCTGTTCCGCTCGATTCCGCTCGTGATGGTGCTGCTGTGGTTCTTCCTGATCGTGCCGCAGCTGTTGCAAAACGTGCTCGGACTGTCGGCCGACATCGACATCCGTCTTGCCTCGGCGATGGTCGCGTTCTCGCTGTTCGAAGCCGCGTACTATTCGGAAATCATCCGCGCCGGCATTCAAGCGGTGCCGCGCGGTCAGGTGAACGCGGCGTTCGCGCTCGGCATGACCTACGGCCAGGCGATGAAGCTCGTCGTGCTGCCGCAGGCCTTCCGCGCGATGGTGCCGCTCTTGCTCACGCAGGCGATCGTCCTGTTTCAGGATACGTCGCTCGTCTACGTCATCAGTCTCGCGGACTTCTTCCGCACGGCGACGAACATCGGGGATCGAGACGGCACGTCCGTCGAAATGGTTCTGTTCGCGGGCGCGTGCTATTTCGTGATTTGCGTGGTGGCGTCGGCGCTCGTCAAAAGTCTTCAGAAAAAGGTCGCAAGATGATCTCTATCAAGAATGTTTCCAAGTGGTACGGGCAGTTCCAGGTGCTCACCGACTGCACGACCGAAGTGAAGAAGGGCGAGGTCGTCGTGGTGTGCGGCCCGTCGGGTTCGGGCAAGTCGACGCTCATCAAGACCGTGAACGGCCTGGAGCCGTTCCAGAAGGGCGAAATTACGATCAACGGCCAGTCGCTGACGGACAAGAAGACGAATCTGTCGAAGCTGCGTTCGAAGGTCGGCATGGTGTTCCAGCACTTCGAGCTGTTTCCGCATCTGACGATCACGCAGAACCTGACGCTCGCGCAGATCAAGGTGCTCGGCCGTTCGAGCGACGAAGCCACGCAGAAGGGCATGAAGCTGCTGGATCGCGTCGGCCTGCGCGCGCATGCGGACAAGTTTCCGGGCCAGTTGTCCGGCGGTCAGCAGCAGCGCGTGGCGATTGCGCGCGCGCTGTCGATGGACCCGATCGCGATGCTCTTCGACGAGCCGACGTCCGCGCTCGATCCGGAGATGATCAACGAAGTGCTCGACGTGATGGTCGAACTCGCGCAGGAAGGCATGACCATGATGTGCGTGACGCACGAAATGGGCTTTGCGAAGAAGGTGGCGAATCGCGTGATCTTCATGGATCGCGGGCTCATCGTCGAGGACGATCAGAAGGAAGCGTTCTTCGCGAATCCGAAGTCGGATCGTGCGAAGGATTTCCTCGCGAAGATCCTGCACTGAGTCTCGGCTCGGCAAAGCAAAACGGCGCTTCCGAAAAGAAGCGCCGTTTTTTATTCGATCCCGAGTTCCGATTCCATCGCCGCTGTCGTCCGTATCTCGTCGATCTTCAGCGCGGATCCGATGCACGCCTTCGCGAGCGGTTCGGCCGCTTTCCTCGCCACTTCCTCCGGCACCGGAATATTCGTCGCGCGGGCGAGATCGCCGCACTGGAACATCGCGAGATCGCCGGGGGCGAAGCGCGTCCAGATTTCGTTGTCGGTGAGCGGCGACGTCGCGATCACGGCGACGCGGTCTTCCGGCGTCGTGTACTTGGCGAAATCGATCGACATGTCGGCATCGATCAGATGCGCGGTCGAGAACGGCCAGCTACGCACCAGGTAGTACAAATGCGTCGAGCAGTGCGAGAAGAGCGCCTGCCCGTTCGACATCAGAAAGTTGAAGACGCCGTATTGCGTGATGTCGCGGGTAAGTTCGGCGAGCGCGTCGAAGAGTTCGTCGAGCGGCGGCTGCGAGCACGGAAACGCGCGCCGCAAGCCTTGCAGGAGCGCGCAGAAGGCAAGCTCGCTGTCCGTCGTGCCGACCGGCTGATATACGCCGGTGAGTTCGGGTGCGTGGCCTTTGAGGTCGCCGTTGTGCGCGAAGATCCAGTGCCGGCCCCACAGTTCGCGCATGAACGGATGGCAGTTCTCGAGCAGGATATGCCCCTGCGTCGCCTTGCGGATATGCGCGATCGTGTTCTTCGACTTGATCGGATAGCGCTTCACCATGTCCGCGAGCGGCGAACTGGCGGACGACTGATGATCGATGAAAAGCCGGCAGGCCTTGTCCTCGAAAAACGCGATGCCCCAGCCGTCGGCATGATGATCGGTGACGCCGCCGCGCGCCGCGAAGCCGGTGAACGAGAACGTCACGTCGGTCGGTTCGGCGCAGTTCATTCCGAGAAGTTGGCACATGATGCTGAGGCGGTCGGCTTTTGGCCTGTTGTTACAATACGTCCGACAAGCATATCACCGAGACCGAATCGAAAAAAACGCGCAAACGCTCGTCGATGCGCGCGTTGTGGAAATTCCACGGCGATTTTTTCCGGTCCTTGCGTGGACTTGCGCCATTCCAACGTTCCCCGTCATCTCGCCATGTCCGCTACTTCATCCTCGCCCAATTCGCTCACGATCGCGCGTCCCGACGACTGGCATCTGCACGTGCGCGACGGCGCGACGCTCGCGGCCGTCCTGCCGCACACGGCGCGCCAGTTCGGCCGCGCAATCATCATGCCGAATCTGAAGCCGCCCGTGACGACGACGGAAATGGCCGCGGCCTATCGCGAGCGCATTCTGGCGGCGCTTCCGAAGGGCGCGCGCTTCGAGCCGTTGATGACGCTCTATCTCACCGACAACACGCCGCCCGACGAAATCCGCCGCGCGAAGGAAAGCGGCTTCGTGCATGGCGTGAAGCTGTATCCGGCGGGCGCGACGACCAATTCCGACGCAGGCGTGACGGATCTGCTCGGCAAATGTGCGAAAACGCTCGAAGCGATGCAGGAAGTCGGCATGCCCTTGCTGACTCACGGCGAAGTGACCGATAGCGACATCGACGTGTTCGATCGCGAGAAAGTGTTCATCGACCGCGTGATGACGCCGCTGCGCCGCGATTTTCCCGCGCTGAAAGTCGTGTTCGAGCACATCACGACGAAGGACGCCGCCGATTACGTGCGCGACGCGGACGGCGAGATCGGCGCGACGATCACCGCGCATCACCTGCTGTACAACCGCAACATCATGCTGGTCGGCGGCATGCGTCCGCATTACTACTGCCTGCCGGTGCTGAAGCGCGAGACGCATCGCGTGGCGCTCGTCGAAGCGGCGACGTCGGGCAATCCGCGCTTTTTCCTCGGCACGGACAGCGCGCCGCATCCGAAGGGCTTGAAGGAGCACGCGTGCGGTTGCGCGGGTTGCTACACGGCGCTGCACGCGCTCGAACTCTATGCGGAAACCTTCGACAAAGCCGGCGCGCTCGACAAGCTCGAAGGCTTCGCGAGCTTCCACGGCGCGGACTTCTACGGTCTGCCGCGCAGCAAGGAATCGGTGACGATCGAGCGCGGTTCGTGGACGTTGCCCGCCGAATTCACCGCCGGCGATTCGACCGTCGTGCCGCTGCGTGGCGGCGAATCGATCGGCTGGCGTTTCGTGGACGCGCAGTAAGCACGCCGACGTGAGCGCGGGTTTCGCCGATATCGACTGGGCGCGGCCTTGGCTCGCGTCCATCGAAGCGCGCGGCAGGCGCTGGCAGACGGCGGCGCTCGCGGGTTACGACAACTATCTCGCGACATTGAACGACGACGCCACGGCCGCCGCGCAGGTCACGGGCCGCGGCAAGCCGCTTGCATTCATCGCGCAGGAAGCGCTGCCTTCGGGTGCGTCGTACGAAGGTCACATCGCGCAGACCGGCTGCGTGCCGACGCGCCACAATCTCCACGATTTCTTCAACGCCTCGATGTGGTTCGCGTATCCGCGCATCAAGGCGGCGCTCAACGCGCGGCAGGCCGAGCAGATCGATACGCTCGGCATCGGACCGACGCGCGGCGGCGTGCGCGACGCGCTAACGCTCTTCGATGAAAACGCGGTGTTCTTCGCCTGCGCCGATGCATCGCTTGGACGCGCGCTGCGCGGTTTCGGCTGGCGCACGCTCTTCGTCGGCGAGCGCGCGGCGTGGGGCACGCGCTGCGAGGCGCGCATTTTCGGGCACGCGTTGCTGGAAAAGCTCGTCGCGCCGTACAAGGCGTGTACGGGACACGCGTGGATCGTCGATGTTCCCGCCGACTATTTTTCGCTCGACGATGCCGCGCGCCGCGCGTTCATCGACGGATGCGTGTCCGAACGGCTGAACGCCGCGCCGATCGACAGCCGCGCGTTCGCGCCGCTGCCGGTGCTGGGCGTGCCGGGCTGGTGGGACGCGAATGCATCGCCCGATTTCTACGACGACGTTTCCGTCTTTCGACCGGGCCGCCGATCGCGCGGATGCTAAAATGACGAGTTGCAAAGCGGGCCAGGCAATCGCGGCCTCCGAGGTGAAAGCCGAAGAGGGCGAGGAAAGTCCGGACTCCACAGGGCAGGGTGATGGCTAACGGCCATCCGTGGCGACACGCGGAACAGGGCAACAGAAAGCAAACCGCCGATGGCTCCGGGCGCAAGTCCGGAGATCAGGTAAGGGTGAAACGGTGCGGTAAGAGCGCACCGCGGACGTCGCGAGACGTTCCGGCACGGTAACCTCCACCCGGAGCAATTCCAAATAGGCAGGCGCGCATCTTCGCGATGCAGGACGGGGCCCCCGTTCGTCTGCGGGTAGGAAGCTTGAGCGCGTCAGTAATGACGCGTCTAGAGGAATGATTGCCACGCGCGTCGCTTTCGGGCGGCGCGTGCACAGAATCCGGCTTATCGGCCCGCTTTGTCGTCATTCAAAAGAGAAGAGCCGGCGTCTCGCGACGTCGGCTCTTTTCGTTTTTGCTTCCGATGAAACTTACGCTTCGACGATCTCGAACGAATGCGTCAGCTCCGCCGATTTCGCCAGCATGATCGACGCCGAGCAATATTTGTCGTGCGACAGGTTGATCGCGCGCTCGACGGTCGCCGGGTTCAGGTTCTTGCCCGTCACGGTGAAGTGAAAGTGGATCTTCGTGAAGACTTTCGGGTCTTCGCTCGCGCGGTCGGCCTTCAGCGTGACCGAGCAGCCCTGGATTTCCTGACGGCTCTTTTTCAGGATCATCACGACGTCGTAGGCGGTGCATCCGCCGGTGCCGAGCAGCACCATTTCCATCGGGCGCGGTGCGAGATTGCGGCCGCCGCCTTCCGGTGCGCCGTCCATGTTTACGAGATGGCCGCTTCCCGTCTCGGCGGCGAAGGCCATGCCGTCTTGTCCCATCCAGCTAACTTTGCATTCCATGCTCAGGCTCCAGCTGCTCAGCGCGTCGTTACAGAGGCTACATTGTAGCGGTTCGGAATTTTTCCACCGGTCGCTGCTTACGAGCATCTACCGGTTGACGAAGCGTAAATCGGCGCGGCGATTCTGATGCCGGCCGTGAGCGCGCCAGTCGAGGACGGGCTCTAAAGGCTCATCGCGACGGCGTCCAAGCAGTCGCGGCCCGTAAACATCTGAAAATAAAGGCCTTTCTGGGGACATGTCCATTGTGCTCACATTCCAGATTATGAAATCATCTTCCACCATGCAAATCTTCTTGCTTTGCAGCATGACCGTGCCTATACTCGTTTCTGTCTCCTCCACCTCCTCCTTTGGTGGATTAAGCCCGAGCCAAGCTGCTCGGGCTTTTTTTCGTCCTCGCGCCTGTCGAAGCATTCTTTTGACGCGGCGACCAAATTCCCTTTATAATTCAAAGTTCTCTTCGCCACACGCCCGCGGAGAGAGGCTTGTGAGAGCCTGCACGCGCCCGGTTTCGACCTGAGCGCACTCATATAAGCAGGGCCGAACAAGACACAGTTCAAGGGCAGATCAATTTTTTGGATCGATCATGAAGACGTTTTCCGCAAAAGCCGAAGAGGTGACGCGCGAATGGTACGTGATTGACGCGACGGATAAGGTTCTCGGCCGTGTCGCCAGCGAAGTGGCACGCCGTCTTCGCGGCAAGCACAAGCCTGAATTCACTCCGCACGTCGACACCGGTGATTTCATCATCGTCGTCAATGCCGGCAAGTTGAAGGTCACCGGCAACAAGACCACGGACAAGAAGTACTATCGTCACTCGGGCTACCCGGGCGGCATCTACGAAACGACGTTCGGCAAGATGCAAGAGCGTTTCCCGGGCCGCGCGCTCGAGAAGGCTGTCAAGGGCATGCTTCCGAAGGGTCCGCTCGGCTACGCGATGATCAAGAAGCTGAAGGTCTACGCCGAAGCAACGCATCCGCATACGGCTCAACAGCCTAAAGCGCTCGAGATCTAAGGGGAGCCCACATGATCGGTAACTGGAACTACGGTACGGGCCGCCGCAAGAGCGCCGTCGCTCGTGTCTTCATCAAGTCGGGCAAGGGCGAAATCATCGTCAATGGCAAGCCCATCGCCGACTACTTCTCGCGTGAAACGTCGCTGATGATCGTGCGCCAGCCGCTCGAACTCACGAACCACGCCACCACGTTCGACATCAAGGTCAACGTGAACGGCGGCGGCGAGACGGGTCAAGCCGGTGCGGTTCGCCACGGCATCACCCGCGCGCTGATGGACTACGACGCTACGCTCAAGTCGCAACTGTCGAACGCAGGCTTCGTCACGCGTGACGCGCGTGAAGTGGAACGTAAGAAGGTCGGTTTCCACAAGGCACGCCGCCGCAAGCAGTTCTCGAAGCGTTAAGCGCTTCTTGCCGGACGGGTTCCGGCGAAGCTGCAAAAGCCGCCCGCACGCCCTGTGCAGGCGGCTTTTTTCGTTTTGGCGCGTTTGGGCTGGACCATGTCGAATTTTCATATAGCCCATTGATTCCATGGACATTCGGCACGATATTGAGATCAGCCCTACAATAGCGGCTAGAAGCTTAATTGGAGAATTCGAATGAGCGCTGTCAGCGACACCCCCACGACCGAAATGCCGATGCCGTTCGTCTTCACCGACGCGGCTGCGGAAAAGGTCAAGTCATTGATCGATGAAGAAGGCAATCCGGATCTGAAGCTGCGCGTGTTCGTGCAAGGCGGCGGCTGCTCGGGTTTCCAGTACGGTTTCACGTTCGACGAAGAAGTGAACGAAGACGACACCGTCATGGACAAGGCTGGCGTGCAGTTGCTCGTCGATTCGATGAGCTATCAGTATCTCGTCGGCGCGGAGATCGACTATAAGGACGACATCAACGGCGCCCAGTTCGTCATCAAGAATCCGAACGCCACGACGACTTGCGGTTGCGGTTCGTCGTTCTCGGTCTAAGCGTGCATTTCTGACGCTGAAGAAAACGGAGCCTCAGCGGCTCCGTTTTTTGTTAACGCGGATAAATCGCGCCGAGCACGCGCTCGCCCGCCGCGCCCGTCACCGCGGGCAGATTGCCCGGCTCGCGCGCGACACAGCGCATCGCGAGCCACGCGAAAGCAAGCGCTTCCACTTGTTGCGGCGGCACGCCGAGCGCCTCGGTCGTCATCACGGGAACGCCTGCGATTTTGCTGCCTTCGAGCGCCTGCTGGAGCATCTTCATCAACACAGGATTGCGTGCGCCGCCGCCGCACACGTACACGGCGCGCGTGTCCGGCGCGTGTCGCGCGATCTCGCGCGCGACGGTCGTCGCGGTGAGGGCCGTGAGCGTCGCCTGGACATCGGCGGGAGCGAGGTTCGCGAAGGCTGCGAGCTTCGCGTCCATCCACGCCGGATTGAACAGATCGCGCCCTGTGCTCTTCGGCGGCGCGAGGTCGAAAAACGGTTCGTCGAGTAGCGCGTCGAGAAGCGATTGATCGATTCGGCCTTTGGCTGCGAACTGCCCGCCGTCGTCATAGGCGCGCTGTGTGTGGCGCAAAGCCCATTCGTCGATCAGCGCGTTGGCCGGGCCGCAATCGAAGCCGCGCACGTCTCCGTTCGCCGCGAGAATCGTGATGTTGCTGATGCCGCCGAGGTTGCACACGACGCGCGTCTCGTTCTTTTCGCCGAACACGGTCGTGTGGAACGCCGGCACGAGCGGCGCGCCCTGGCCGCCCGCGGCGACATCGCGGCTGCGGAAATCGGCGACCACGTCGATGCTGGTCATCTCCGCGAGCAACGCCGGATTGTTGATCTGCCGTGTGTAGCCTTTGTCAGGCCGGTGCCGCACCGTCTGGCCGTGCACGCCGATCGCGCGCACCTTCGTCGCCGAGCATCCGCTCATGCTCTGCAGTTCGTGGCAGCAGACGGCATAGCGTGTCGCGAGCGCATTCGCGGCGAGCGCTTCGCGTTCGAGTTCGTTGTCGCCGGGCGACTGCAATTCGAACAGCGCATCGCGCAAGCCTTTGGAAAAGGAGACATGCGCCTCGCCGAGCACGACGGGCGGCTTGCCCGTCGCGAACTGGACCGCGACACCATCGACGCCGTCCATGCTGGTTCCGGACATCAAACCGAAGTACACGCCGTCCGCCTTGCCGGTTTCGATTGCTTCGGTTTTCTTTCCCACGCTGATCTCCTCGTCGATGCCGATGTTGCCAATCAGCGGCGATTATCCGCGTTACGGGGCGAATCGTTAAGACGCGATTCCACACTCCTGAGCGCCGAATGCCGCGCAAAACCGCGCGATCAGACACGAAAGGGCGCGAATGCCCGCGTCATCGCGTAAAATCGTGAGCCTGAACAAGCAATTGCGCGCGATTTCGTCATTTTCCGCGCCCCACTTCTCGACGCGGCATCTGCGCAGGCCACGCCACCGCATCGCCGGTCATCGAACCCTTTTGACTTCACAAGCCGCAAGCATGACCACTGATTCCAACGCGCCCAGCTTCCCGATCACCGAAGATGTCAAAAGCGCGCTCGCCATCGCCAAGCGCGGCTGCGACGAACTGCTGATCGAAGACGAATTCGCGCAGAAGCTCGCGCGAAGCGCCGCGACGGGCAAGCCGCTGCGTATCAAGCTCGGCCTCGATCCGACCGCGCCCGACATTCACATCGGCCATACGGTCGTGCTGAACAAGATGCGCCAGTTGCAGGATCTCGGCCACCAGGTCATTTTTCTGATCGGCGATTTCACGTCGCTGATCGGCGATCCGTCTGGCCGCAACGCGACGCGCCCGCCGCTCACGCGCGAGCAGATCGAGATGAACGCGAAGACGTACTTCGAGCAGGCGGCGCTCGTGCTGGATCGCGAAAAGACCGAAATCCGCTACAACAGCGAATGGTCGATGCCGCTCGGCGCCGACGGCATGATCAAGCTCGCATCGCGCTACACGGTCGCGCGCATTCTTGAGCGCGAGGACTTCACGAAGCGCTTCCAGGGCGGCGTGCCCATTTCGATCCACGAATTCCTCTATCCGCTGATGCAGGGCTACGATTCCGTCGCGCTCAACGCGGATCTCGAACTCGGCGGCACGGACCAGAAGTTCAATCTGCTCGTCGGCCGCGAGTTGCAGAAGCAGTACGGCCAGGAACAGCAGTGCATTCTGACGATGCCGCTGCTCGAAGGTCTCGACGGCGTCGAAAAGATGTCGAAGTCGAAGAACAACTACGTCGGCATCAGCGAGAAGCCGACCGAGATGTTCGGCAAGCTGATGAGCATTTCGGACGTGCTCATGTGGCGTTACTTCGAACTGCTGTCATTCCGCCCGATGAGCGAAATCGAAGGCTACAAGCGCGAAGCCGAAGGCGGCCGCAATCCGCGCGACTTCAAGGTGATGCTGGCGCAGGAAATCGTCGCGCGCTTTCACTCGCCGGCGGATGCCGAGCGGGCGCTCGAAGACTTCAATCATCGCGCGAAGGGCGGCGTGCCCGACGACATTCCGACTGTCACGCTCGCAGGCGCGCCGGTCGCGATCGGCCAGCTGCTCAAGCAGGCGGGACTCGTGCCGTCGACGAGCGAAGCGCTGCGCAACATCGAGCAGGGCGGCGTGAAGATCGACGGCGCGACGGTCTCCGACAAGGGGCTGAAGGTCGAAGCGGGCGAGTTCGTCGTGCAGGTGGGCAAGCGCCGCTTCGCGCGCGTCACGCTGACGGCGTAAGCCGATGATCGCGCTCATTCAGCGTGTGAAGCGCGCCGATGTGCGCGTGGGCGAGCGCGTGACCGGCGCGATCGACGCGGGCCTGCTCGCGCTGGTCTGCGCCGAGCGCGGCGACAGCGAAGCCGCCGCCGACAAGCTGCTCGCGAAGATGCTCGGCTACCGCGTGTTCAGCGATGCAGCGGGCAAGATGAATCTCTCGGTGCAAGGCGTTGCCGGCGGCTTGCTGCTCGTCTCGCAGTTCACGCTTGCCGCCGACACGAACAGCGGCTTGCGCCCGAGCTTCACGCCCGCCGCGCCGCCCGACGAAGGCAAGCGGCTCTTCGATTATTTCGTGACGCAAGCGCGCGCGAAGCATCCCGTCGTCGAAACGGGCGAGTTCGGCGCGGAAATGCAGGTGTCGCTCGTGAACGACGGGCCAGTCACTTTCTGGCTTCAGGTACGACCATGACGACTCAGGTTCTCTTTATTCGACACGGCGAAACCGACTGGAACCGCATCAAGCGCATTCAAGGGCATATCGACATCCCGTTGTCCGAACATGGCTTTCTGCAGGCGGAACAGCTCGGCCGGCGTCTGGCGCACGACGGGCGCATCGACGCGGTCTATTCGAGCGATCTGCAACGCGCGCAGCAGACGGCGCGTCCTTTCGCGGATGCGCTCGGGCTCGACGTGCGGTTATCGGAGAACTTGCGCGAGCGTTTCTATGGCGCGTTCCAAGGCCACGACAGCGACGAGATCAACGACAAGTTTCCCGCCGAATATATCGAATGGCAGACGCGCGACCCCGGCTTCTCGCCACCCGGCGACGGTGAATCGCAGCGCGTGTTTTATCACCGCATCGTGCATGCGATTGAACCGATCGTCGCGGCGCACGCGGGCGGGCGCATCGCGGTCGTCGCGCATGGCGGCGTGCTCGATTGTGTGTACAGGTTCGCGATGAACCTGCCGTTGCAGGAGCCGCGCAACTGGCCGCTGCTCAATTGCAGCGTGAACGTGGTGGACTATGCCGATGGCGGCGCGAAGGTCGCGTCGTGGGGCGATATCGCGCATCTGTCGACGGACACGGACGACGACAATCTGCGCAAGCGGGCCTAGCCGTTGTTCGTATCCCAAAGATCCCGAATCGGCCCCGCATCCGGCGCAGCAAGACCGAAGTGCCGATACGTGAGCATCGTCGCGACCCGTCCGCGTGGCGTGCGCTGCAAAAAGCCCTGCTGAATCAGATACGGCTCCAGCACGTCCTCGATCGTGTCGCGCTCCTCGCCGATAGCCGCAGCGAGGTTATCCACGCCGACCGGCCCGCCATCGAACTTGTGCAGGATGGCTTCGAGCAGCTTGCGGTCCATCAGATCGAAGCCGACGGGATCGACGTCGAGCATTTTCAGCGCTTTGTCGGCGACGTCGGCGGTGATCATGCCGTTCGCCTTTACTTCGGCGTAATCGCGCACGCGGCGCAGCAGCCGATTCGCGATACGCGGCGTGCCGCGCGAGCGCTTTGCGATTTCCAGCGCGCCTTCCGGCACGATCTCCGCCTTCAACAACGACGCCGATCGCGACACGATGCGCGCCAGTTCGCTCGCGTTATAGAACTCCAGCCGCGACACGATGCCGAAGCGGTCGCGCAGCGGGTTCGTCAGCATGCCCGCGCGCGTGGTCGCGCCGACTAGCGTGAACGGCTGCAGATCCAGTTTCACGCTGCGTGCGGCCGGCCCTTCGCCGATCATGATGTCGATCTGATAATCCTCGAGCGCCGGATACAGGATTTCCTCGACGACCGGCGAAAGCCGATGAATTTCGTCGATGAACAGCACGTCGTTCGCTTCGAGATTCGTGAGCAGCGCGGCGAGATCGCCCGCGCGCTCGAGCACCGGTCCCGACGTCTGCCGCAGATTCACGCCCATTTCCCGCGCGATGATGTGCGCGAGCGTCGTCTTGCCGAGACCCGGCGGCCCGAACAGCAGCACGTGATCGAGCGCTTCGGAACGGCGCTTCGCCGCCTCGATGAAGATTTCGAGCTGGCCGCGCGCCTTTTCCTGCCCGATGTATTCATCGAGCTTGTGCGGACGCAGTGCGCGCTCGAACGCTTCCTCGTTCGGCGAGACGGGCGAGGCCGAGATGACGCGTTCGGCGGCGAGTTTGTCGGTTTCGATCATTTTTCGATTGTACAGCGAGCTTTTGCGCGACGAAGCTGGCCGAATGGCCTAGGCAATCAGCCCTTCGAAAGCGCCTTCAACGCCAGCTTGATGCCCTCGGACACGCCCGTTCCGGCCGGCACGTTCTTGACCGCGGCGAGCGCTTCCTTCTCCGAATAGCCGAGCGCGAGCAGTGCGTTGAGAATGTCGGACGCGTGATCGGACTGCGAAACCGTGCCCGCGATGGCGCCGAGATCCGCGCCGAGCTTGCCTTTCAGTTCGAGCAGCAGGCGCTCCGCCGTCTTCTTGCCGATGCCCGGCACGCGCGTGAGGCGCGCGGCGTCCTGCGTCGTCACGGTTTGCGAGAGCTCGTGCACGCTCATGCCCGAAAGCACCGCGAGCGCCATGCGCGCGCCGATCCCGCTGATCTTCAGCAACTCGCGGAACGTCGAACGCTCCTGCGCGGTGAGAAAACCGTACAGCAGATGCGCGTCCTCGCGCACGATCAACTGCGTGAGAAGCACGACCTTCTCGCCGGCATTCGGCAGGTTGTAGAACGTGCTCATCGGCACGTCGATTTCGTAGCCGACGCCGTTGCAATCGACGAGCAAATGCGGCGGATTTTTTTCCAGCAGAACGCCGGCGATGCGACCGATCATGTTTGGTATTCGTAGAGGAAATTAGCCGATGAGACGACCGCGCCGCACGCGCAAGCCCTTCTTGGCCAGCCCCGGCGCGATGCCGCCCAGGGCCGCGAGGCCGGTGCCGCCGTGCGCGTGACAGATCGCCATGCCGAGCGCATCGGCGGCGTCGGTGCCGGGCACGCCGGAAAGCGACAGCAGACGCACGACCATCTGCTGCATCTGTTCCTTGGTCGCGCGTCCGTAGCCGACGACCGCCTGCTTCAGTTGCAGCGCCGTGTATTCGGCAACCGGCACGCCGCTCGCGACGAGCCCGCAGATGGCCGCGCCGCGCGCCTGCCCGAGGAGCAGCGTCGACTGCGGATTCACGTTGACGAAGACTTTTTCGATCGCCGCCTGATCCGGATTGTGCTGCGCGATGAGCGTCGAGATGCCGCTGAAAATGGTGTTGAGACGCGAAGGCAGATCCGCCTCGGCCGTCTTGATGACGCCGCTCGTCACGTAGTTGAGCGTGTGCCCCGTCTTCTCGATGATGCCGAAGCCCGTCACGCGCAGGCCGGGGTCGATGCCAAGGATTCTCATTCGTTCGCGTTTCGCGGCTCGTTGAAACTAAAAAGGCCTGTTTGCGCCGTTCGAAGCGCAAACAGGCCAATCTTAAATGAAGCGGCCGCGATCAATGGCGGAAATGACGCGTGCCCGTGAAAATCATCGTGATGTTGTGCTCGTCGGCGGCGGCGATCACTTCGTCATCGCGCATCGATCCGCCTGGCTGGATCACGCAGGTGGCGCCCGCGTTCACGACGACATCGAGGCCGTCGCGGAACGGGAAGAACGCATCCGATGCCACCGCCGAACCGTTCAGCGTCAGACCGGCGTTCTGCGCCTTGATGCCCGCGATGCGCGCCGAATCCACGCGGCTCATCTGGCCTGCGCCGACGCCCATCGTCATGCCGTTCGCGCAGAACACGATCGCGTTTGACTTCACGAACTTCGCGACGCGCCACGCGAACATCAGATCGTCCATTTCCTTCGGCGTCGGATGACGCTTCGTCACGACGCGCAATTCGTGCGGCTGCACGTTCTTCGCATCGAGCGATTGCACGAGCAGACCGCCGCCGACGCGCTTCAGATCGAACGCGTTGTGGCCGTCGCCGAGCGCGATCTGCAAGAGGCGCACGTTCTGCTTCGCCGCGAACACGGCGCGCGCCGCCTCGCTGAACGACGGCGCGATCAGCACTTCGACGAACTGCTTCGCGACAGCCTGCGCCGCCGCTTCGTCCACTTCACGATTGAACGCGATGATGCCGCCGAACGCCGAAGTCGGGTCCGTCTGGAACGCCTTCGAATACGCTTCGGCCGCATTCGCGCCGAGCGCCACGCCGCACGGATTCGCGTGCTTGATGATGACGCACGCCGGCGCGTCGAACGTCTTCACGCATTCCCACGCGGCGTCCGAATCTGCGATGTTGTTGTACGACAGTTCCTTGCCCTGCAACTGCTCGTAGTTCGCGAGCGCGCCGGCCGGCACGCTCAGATCGCGATAAAAGGCCGCGTTCTGATGCGGATTCTCGCCGTAACGCAAATCCTGCACTTTCTCGAACGCGAGATTGAACGTCGCCGGATACGTATTGCGGCTCGAATGCTGCAGCTCTTCGGTCAGGCTCGTCAGATAGTTCGTGATCGCGCCGTCGTACTGCGCGGTGTGCGCGAAGACTTTCGTCGCGAGACGGAAATTCGTCTTGTAGCCGACGTTGTTGCCGTTTGCGCGCATCTCGTCGAGGACGGCGGCGTAATCGGCCGGATCGACGACGACCGTCACGTCGCGATGATTCTTCGCCGCCGAGCGCAGCATCGTCGGACCGCCGATGTCGATGTTCTCGATCGCGTCTTCCAGCGAGCACTCTTCCTTCGAGACCGTCTGCACGAACGGATACAGATTCACCACCAGCAGATCGATGGTCGGAATGTCGTGCTTTTCCAGCGCGGCCATGTGCTCGGGCAGGTCGCGGCGCGCGAGAATGCCGCCGTGAACCTTCGGATGCAGCGTCTTCACGCGCCCGTCGAGCATTTCCGGAAAGCCGGTGTAATCGGCGACTTCGGTCACGGGCAGGCCCGCGTCGGCGAGCAGTTTCGCCGTGCCGCCGGTCGAAAGGAGCTTGACGCCAAGCGCCGACAGCGATTTGGCGAAATCGACGATGCCGGATTTGTCGGAAACGGAGAGGAGCGCTTGCTTGATCATGATGAACACTGAAACCGAAAAGGGAAACCAGGCCGGACCAAGGCGCGCGCCTCAGTCCGATGAATCAAATCAATCCGTGCTGCTGAAGCTTCTTGCGTAAGGTGTTGCGGTTGATGCCGAGATACTCGGCCGCGAGCGATTGGTTTCCGCCCGCCTGCTCGAGCACCACTTCGAGCATCGGTTTTTCCACGCACGAAATCACCATGTCGTACACGTCGTGCGGGTTGGAGCCGTCCAGGTCCTGAAAATAGTTGTCGAGGCTCTGGCGGACGCATTGTTCGATGTTATGTCTGCTCATGCGGCAATCAGTCGGTCTGTCGTGTTGTTGAGCCCGCCGCACGATTCTTCCCCGTCCGCGTCCTCGGCGTCACCGGCCTCGTCCACATAGACGAGACGGTCCGACAACGCCTTTTGCGCGTCAAAGAATTCGTTGACAGCGAGCAATTGTTCTTTGGTCGTGTCCAGCGTATTCATCCGGTGCCGGAAGGTGTTGGCGCCGGAAAGGCCGCGAGTGTACCAGCCGATATGCTTGCGCGCAGTCCGAACGCCCGTGAATTCCCCATAAAAGGCGTAGTGATCTTCGAGGTGCTCGTTCATCACCTGCTGGATCTCGTCGATGCGCGGCGGCGGCAGGCGCTCGCCGGTATTCAGAAAGTGTTCGATCTCGCGAAAGAGCCACGGACGGCCCTGCGCCGCGCGGCCGATCATGATGGCGTCGGCGTGCGTGGCGGCGAGCACGTCGCGCGCTTTCTCGGGCGTGGTGATGTCGCCGTTCGCGACCACCGGAATCTTCACCGACGCCTTCACTGCCGCGATGGTTTCGTACTCCGCGTCGCCCTTGTAGAGATCGGCGCGCGTGCGGCCGTGGACGGTGAGCATCGAAATGCCGGCTTCCTGCGCGATCCGCGCGATGGTCAGCGCGTTCTTGTTCTCGCGATTCCAGCCCGTGCGAATCTTGAGCGTGACCGGCACCGCGTCCGGCCCCACGCCGACCGCCTGGACGACGGCCTCCACGATGCGCGCGACCAGCGGCTCGTTCTGCAGCAGCGCGGAACCCGCGGCCACGTTGCAGACCTTCTTCGCCGGGCAGCCCATATTGATGTCGATGATCTGCGCGCCGTTCGCGACGTTGTGGCGCGCGGCCTCGGCGAGCATCTGCGGATCCGCGCCCGCGATCTGCACGGAAATCGGCTCGACCTCGCCCGCATGGTTGGCGCGGCGCATGGTCTTCTCGCTCTTCCACAACTGCGCGTTCGACGCGACCATCTCCGACACCGCGTAGCCCGCGCCCATGCGCTTGCAGAGCTGCCGGAACGGGCGGTCGGTGACGCCTGCCATCGGTGCGACGAACAGGTTATTGCGCAGGACGTGTGAACCGATTGTGGGCATGAAGGCTAAACGATCCGCGCTGTCGGTGCCGGCGAGAAGCCGCGTCAGGCGGATGCAACGTTGCTGAAGGGGAAACAGCTATTTTAACGCGAAGAGCGTGCTGAAATTAAGAGCAATCGCGTGCAAGTCATTAAATCTTCTATGAAAGAACGGCCGGCCATAGAGGATAAGTTCCCGGACTTCGCCTGGACGATTGCCCTTTTTTCGTGCTCGATCAGCGCCTTTGACCGAACATCATCTGACGGGCGAGGGCCGTTTTTACCGGCGGAAGGAATTCGAGAGCGGTCAGCGCGAGACCGCGCATCGCCGCAAACGGCGGGAAATCGACCGTGAAGATGCGCGCGAGCGTATCGGTGGCGCCGATCGTCAGGCGCCGGTCCAGCGCACGGCGCTGCGCGAAACGGGCGAGCGCGAGCGGCCGGGGACCGTCGGCGGACAGCGCGTCGGTGAGCGCGAGCGCGTCGCGCAGGCCGAGATTCAGGCCCTGTCCGGCAACCGGATGCAGCGTCTGCGCGGCATTGCCGATCGCGACGGTGCGCCGGTCGACGAGCACGTCGAGCGCGGTCAGCCCGAGCGGAAACGCCGCGCGTGACGCGATGCGCGTGAAACGGCCCATGCGCGTGCCGAACGCAGCGCCGAGTTCGGCGAGGAAAGTGTCGTCGTCGAGCTGCATGCGGCGCGCGGCTTCGTCGGGCGAGCAGCACCAGACGAGCGAATAATCCGCGTGACGCTGGCCGCCGCACGGCAAAAGCGCGATCGGCCCTTCCGGCGTGAAGCGCTCCCACGCGACATTCGCGCGCGGATCGGACACGCTTACCGTGCCCACGATGGCCGTTTGCCCGTAATCGCGCGCGCGGCGCTCATCGGATGACTCGCCTTTCTGATAAAGACCGCCTTCCGCGTTCACGAGCACTCTCACGCGGACGGAGCGCTCGCCTTGCGCCGATTGCAGCGGCAAGGTGACGCCGTCGTTGTCCTGCAGCGGCGCGAGCGCGGACGTGTCAGTGAGCCAGTCGACCTTCGTTGCGCGTACCGCATCGGCGAGCGCGCCGACGAGCGAACCGTAGCGCACCACGTAGCCCAGTTCGGGCAACTCGTGCTCGTCGTGCTCGATCAACGTGCGGCCGAAATACCCGCGCTGCGAGACATGGATGCGGCGGATCGGCGTGGCATCGCCCGGAAAGCCGAGCGGTTGCAGCATCACGCGGCTTCCGTGCGAAAGCGCGAGCGCACGCGGATCGTTGGCGGCGGCTGCGGGCGTGCGCGCGTCGATCAGCGCGATGGACAGCCGTGACGTCGCGCTGCGCCGGGCAAGCCAGCCGGCGAGCGCGAGCCCGACCGGCCCCGCGCCGACGATGGCGATGTCGTAATCGAAATGCGGTTCGATGCCTTGAACGTCGCTCATGGTCAATTTGCGTTTGATTCGCGCATCAGCGCTTCGATTTCGTCGGCGGCGACGGGCACTTCGCGCGTGAGCAACTCGCAGCCGTTTTCGGTGACGATTGCGTCGTCCTCGATGCGAATGCCGATATTCCAATATTGTTCCGGCACGTCTTCGGCGGCGCGCACGTAGAGACCCGGCTCGATCGTGAGCGCCATGCCGGGCGCGAGCGCGCGCCATGGTCGTGCGCCTTGCTCGTCGAGCGGGCCGTCGGCTTCGCGGTATTCGCCCGCGTCGTGCACGTCCATGCCGATCCAGTGTCCCGTGCGATGCATATAGAAGCGCGCGTAGGCACGTTGCGCGAGGACGTCGTCGACGCTGCCGAACTTCGCCTTGTCGAGGATGCCGGTATCGAGCAGGCCTTGCGACAGCACTTTCAACGCAGCCTGATGCGGCGCGTCGAAGCTGACGCCGGCGCGTGTGGCATCGATGGCCGCGGCTTGCGCGGCGAGCACGATTTCGTACAGTTCGCGCTGCGCCGTAGTGAAACGGCCGCTAGCGGGGAACGTGCGCGTGATGTCGGATGCGTAGCCGTCCAGTTCGCACGCGGCGTCGATGAGAATCAGGTCGCCGTCGCGCGCGATCGCGTTGCCAGCCGGATAGTGCAGCACGCAGGTGTTCGCGCCCGCCGCGACGATCGATCCATACGCCGGCGACTGCGCGCCGTGGCGGCGGAACGTGTACAGCAATTCGGCTTCGATTTCGTACTCGCGCATGCCCGGGCGGCACGCGCGCATCGCGCGACGGTGCGCTTCGGCGGAGATCGATGCCGCGCGGCGCATGATCGAGATTTCGTGCGCGTCTTTCACGAGGCGCATTTCGTCGAGAACCGGCAGCAGGTTCTCCGCGCGGGCGGGAGCGCGCACGCCGGTGCGGCTTTGCGCGCGCACGGCGGCGAGCCAGGCGCGCACCCGGGCATCCAGTTCCGCCGATGTGCCGAGCGCGTAGTGAAGCGCGGGCTTGTCGGCGATCAGGCGCGGCATCTCCTGGTCGATCGAATCGATGGCAAACGCGGCGTCGAAGCCGAAAGCGTCGCGCGCGGCGTCGGGGCCGAAGCGGAAGCCTTCCCAGGTTTCGCGCTCCGCGTTCTTCTCGCGACAAAAAAGCATCGACACGGGCTCGCCATCCTGCGCGCTCGCGTTCAGCACGAGCGTCGCTTCGGGTTCGTTGAAGCCCGTCAGATAGTAGAAGTAGCTGTCGTGACGGAAAGGGTAGTCCGTGTCGCGGTTGCGCAGGACTTCCGGCGCGGTCGGCACGATGGCGACGCCGCCGCCGCGTGCACGCAACGCGGCGAGCACGCGCTCGCGACGCGCACGGTAAATGTCGACGGCGATGGGGCTGGCGAGTTCGGTCGTTGAGTTCATGCGCCGATTGTAGCGCCGGCTTCACGATGCGCGCACTCGGCCATTCGACATAGGCCAAAACGACGGCGACGCGTGAATTTGCCTATGCCATTCGGCCTAGTGGCGCGGCGAGTGACCGCGCCGCATACTCATTCGCCAGCGGGACGATTGCGCACGCTGCCCGCGATCAGATCGAAGCGAAACAGGCGGCATTCGAGCGCGCCGTTGAAAAGCGGCGTTTTCGTCGATTCGCGCAGCCGCAGCAAGCCCGGCAACTTGCGGTCGGACGTGAGCACGTAGGCGCGCCATCCCGGAAAGCGCTGTTTGAGCGCGTTGCCGAAGGAGACGAAGAACTCGGTGTCGGCCGGATCGGGTTGCGCGCGGGCGAAGGCGTCCTCGTCTTCGCGGCGGGAGCGCGCCGTATCGCGAATTTCGCCGCGCGGGCCGCGTCCGCGCACTTCGATACGTTCGCCGTACGGCGGATTCGCGATCAGAATGCCGGGCGCGTCGGTCGGCGGGACCATATTGCGGGCATCGACTTGCTTGAGCGAAAGGTCGGTGATGCCCGCGCGGGTCAGGTTCGCGCGCGCTTTTTCGAGCATGTCGCCGGAAATGTCGCTGCCGAAGATGCTCAACTCGGCTTGCGACGCACGCGCGGCGCGGCGTTGTTCGAGCGCGGCCGTCTTGAGCTTCTGCCACATGCCGGGATGGAACGGCTTCAGCTTTTCGAAGCCGAAGCGCCGATCGTTGCCCGGCGCGATGTTGAGCGCCGTTTGTGCGGCTTCGGCGAGGAAGGTGCCGCTGCCGCACATCGGGTCGAAGAGCGGCGTGCCGGGCGTCCATCCGGTCAGGCGCAGAATGCCCGCGGCGAGATTCTCGCGCAGCGGCGCGGCGCCCTTGTCCAGGCGCCAGCCGCGTTTGAAGAGCGGCTCGCCGGAGGTATCGAGATAGAGCGTGCACTCGTTCAGCGTGAGGAACGCGAACACGCGGACGTCGGGCTGGGCGGTGTCGATGCTCGGGCGCGCCCCGGCCACGTCGCGCAGGCGATCGCAGACGGCGTCCTTCACGCGCAGCGTCGTGAATTCGAGGCTTTTCACCGGCGATTTGATTGCGGTGAGATCGACGCGCATCGTCTGGCTGGGCGTGAACCATTGCTCCCAGCGCTGACGATGCGTGAGTTCGTAGATGTCTTGCTCGTTGCGATAGGGGCCTTGCGCGACTTTGAGAAGCACGCGGCTCGCGATGCGCGAATGCAGATTCGCCGCCATGCCCGCGACCCAACCGCCCCGAAAGTGCACGCCGCCGGGCACTTGCGTGCCGACGATCAGCGATCCGCCGCCGGAAAGGGGCGCGTCGGCCACGTGCCTTTCCCCGATCTCCGCCAACTCGGCGGCAAGCGGTGCTTCGAGACCGCGCGGGCAGGGGACGAACCAGTCGAAGAGGGGGGAGGCCATGTGGTGCTTTTTCGGACGTGTAAAGGCGGTATTGTACGCGGGGTGTTACAGCTGGCATGCGGTGCGGTTTCGTTGCCGGAAAAAGAAAGCGCCAGCTTCCTCGAATGCGGAAGCTGGCGCGATCGGTTCGGGGGATTCGAACCGGCTTGGCGCCTAATCCACCGCCTTCATCATCTCCTCGACCACCTTCTTCGCGTCCCCGAACACCATCATCGTCTTGTCCATATAGAACAGTTCGTTGTCGAGGCCGGCGTAACCTGCCGCCATCGACCGTTTGTTCACGATGATCGTCCGAGCCTTGTACGCTTCGAGAATCGGCATCCCCGCGATCGGCGATTTCGGATCGGTCTTCGCGGCCGGGTTGACGACGTCGTTCGCGCCGAGCACGAGCACCACGTCCGTCTGACCGAACTCGCTATTGATGTCCTCCATCTCCTGAACCATCTCGTACGGCACTTCGGCTTCCGCCAGCAGCACGTTCATGTGCCCCGGCATCCGCCCCGCGACGGGGTGAATCGCGTACCGCACATCGATGCCTTTCTCGACGAGCTTGTCGGTCAGCTCCTTCAACGCGTGCTGCGCGCGCGCGACCGCGAGGCCGTAACCCGGCACGATCACCACGCTTTCCGCGTTGCCGAGCATGAACGCGGCGTCATCGGCGGAACCGGATTTGACGGGGCGCTGCTCCGTCGATCCGCCCGCCGCCGCACCGCCCGCCTCGCCGCCGAAGCCGCCGAGAATCACGTTGAAGAACGAGCGGTTCATTGCCTTGCACATGATGTACGACAGAATCGCACCCGACGAGCCGACGAGCGAACCCGCGATGATCAGCATCGGATTGTTCAGCGAGAAGCCGATGCCCGCCGCCGCCCAGCCCGAGTACGAGTTCAGCATCGACACGACCACGGGCATGTCCGCGCCGCCGATCGGAATGATGATGAGCACGCCCAGCGCGAACGCGATGATCGTCATGATGATGAACGGCAGCCACGATTCGGTGAGCATGAAGATCACGCCGAAGCCGATCATCGCGATGGCGAGCAGCAGGTTGATCAGATGCTGTCCCGAGTACGTGACCGGCGCGCCCTGAAAGAGCCGGAACTTGTACTTGCCCGAGAGCTTCCCGAACGCGATGACCGAGCCCGAGAACGTGATCGCGCCGACAAACGTGCCGATGAACAACTCGACCCGATTGCCATACGGAATCGGCTCGCCGAGCGGTGCGAGCCCGAACGCGGCGGGCTCCGCCACGACACCATAGGCGATGCAGACAGCCGCGAGACCGATCAGCGAGTGCATCGCCGCGACGAGCTCGGGCATCTTCGTCATCTCGACTTTTGCCGCGATGTACGCGCCCGCGCCGCCGCCGATGATCAGCGCGACGAACAGCAGCGACAGCCCGAGCGCGAGATTCGCTTCGAGAAACGCGGCCTGCTTCACGATCAGCGCGAGCGTGGTGAGAATGGCGATCGCCATGCCCGCCATGCCGAACGTATTGCCGATGCGCGCGGTCTTCGGATTCGACAAGCCCTTCAACGCCTGAATGAAGCACACCGAGGCGATGAGATACAGGAGAGTAACGACGTTAAGGCTCATTTACGCGCCCTCCTTGCTCGTGATCTTCTTGGGCTCTTTCTTCTTGAACATCTCGAGCATTCGCCGTGTGACGAGAAAGCCGCCGAACACGTTCACGGCCGCGAGCAGCACCGCGAGCGTGCCGAAGAACTTGCCCGCCGCGCCGACCGTCAGGCCGACAGCCAGCATCGCGCCGACGATGACGATCGCCGAAATCGCGTTGGTCACGGCCATGAGCGGCGTATGCAGCGCGGGCGTGACGTTCCACACGACGTGGTAGCCGACGTAAATGGCCAGCACGAAGATGATGAGGTTGATCACCGTGTGATTGATGACGTCCATGTGCGTCTCCGTTCAGGCCGTGGCGCGGGCGAGTTGTCCGTTGCGGCACTGGAGCGTGGCCGCGACGATATCGTCCGCGAGATCGATGTTGAGCGTGCCTTCCTTCGTGATGATCAGCTTCAGGAAGTCGAGAAGATTGCGGGCGTAGAGCGCGGAGGCATCGGCGCCGACCATCGAAGCGAGATTCGTGTGGCCGACGATATG
Organism: Caballeronia sp. ATUFL_F2_KS9A; assembly: GCF_023630765.1. Classification (NCBI taxonomy): domain Bacteria; kingdom Pseudomonadati; phylum Pseudomonadota; class Betaproteobacteria; order Burkholderiales; family Burkholderiaceae; genus Caballeronia; species Caballeronia sp. ATUFL_F2_KS9A. The sequence goes on from NZ_JALQEK010000001.1 coordinate 279,644, forward strand.
CACGCCGTGCTTCATCACCACCGTGTCGACTTCGGTGAGCGGACAGTTGCCGCCTTTCCTGCCCTCGAACTCGGGACCGCGTCCGGCGGCGAGATCGACGATCACGGAGCCCGGCTTCATGTGCTTCACCGTTTCGACAGAAATCAGCGTCGGCGCGGGGCGGCCGGGAATCAGCGCCGTCGAGATGACAATGTCCGCCGCCTTCGCACGTTCGTGCACCTGCGCCGATTGCCGCGCGAGCCAGCTCGGCGGCATCGGGCGCGCGTAACCGCCGACGCCTTCCGCCGCTTCGCGTTCCTCATCGGTTTCGAACGGCACGTCGACGAACTTCGCGCCGAGCGATTCGATCTGCTCCTTAACCGCCGGACGCACATCGGATGCTTCGACGACCGCGCCCAGACGCTTGGCCGTCGCGATTGCCTGCAAGCCCGCGACGCCTGCGCCGAGCACGAGCACGCGCGCCGCTTTCACGGTGCCGGCGGCGGTCATCAGCATCGGCATGAAGCGCTGGTAATACTGGCAGGCCATCAGCACGGCCTTGTATCCGGCGATGTTCGCCTGCGAAGACAGCACGTCGAGACTCTGCGCGCGCGTCGTGCGTGGCGCGGCTTCGAGCGCGAACGCAGTGACGCCCGCCGACGCGAGCCGCGCGGTGTTCTCTGTATTGAAAGGATCGAGCATGCCGATGAGCACGGCGCCCGGCTTGAGCATCGCCAGTTCGCTTTCGCTCGGCGATTGCACCTTGAGGACGATCTCGGCGGAAAAGGCCGTGGCGGCATCGACGAGATCCGCGCCTGCTTGCGCGAACGCATCGTCGATATAGCTTGCCGGCAAGCCCGCGCCGCTCTGGACAGAAACACGATGTCCTTGCGTGACGAGCTTTTTGACCGTTTCGGGCGTGGCGGCGACGCGCGCCTCGTTCGCCCGCGTTTCAGCAGGCACTCCAATGTGCATCTTGTAATCCTCCTGTCTTTGTTGCCTTTTTCGCCCGGGCAAGGCTTAGGAAGGCTTAAGGCTGAGTTTTATTTCAAATGCTGGAACTGACGGCTATCTCAACTGTAACCGAAGATTGCACGCGCAAGAATCCGATCCGGCACCCGTTCCGTTTTGCCACAGTCAGCGCTTTCCCTTAGTCCGCGTGCGCGAGATCTGTGCGAGGACGGTAAAATATCTCACCATGAAATCAGACACTTGGGCCCCCCACGTTACGGTGGCTGCCATCATCGAAAAGGATGGTCGTTTCCTCGTCATCGAGGAGCACACGTCGGCAGGGCTGCGAATCAACCAACCGGCCGGTCATCTCGAAGCGGGCGAAACGCTCGTCGATGCCGTGGTCCGCGAGGCGCTCGAAGAAACGGCGCATCGCTTCGAGCCGGAGGCAATCGTCGGCGCGTATATGACGCACTTCGCGCGGCCGGGGCGCGACGTCACGTATTTGCGTTTCACGTTTTGCGGCAAGTCGCTCGGCGAAGAAACAGGCCGCGCGCTCGACGAAGGCATCGTGCGCGCGATGTGGCTCAGCGCCGACGAACTGCGCGCATCGGTCGACCGGCATCGGACGCCGCTCGTGATGAAGTGTGTCGACGATTATTTATCCGGGCGGCGCGTCCCGCTCGATTTCATCCATACGCATTCGGTCGCGCCGGTGGTGCGGGCGTGATATCCCTATGAGCAAGAAACGAGTAGTGGTGGGCATGTCGGGCGGCGTAGATTCGTCCGTAACGGCATGGCTTCTGAAGGAACAGGGCTACGACGTCGTCGGCCTCTTCATGAAGAACTGGGAAGACGACGACGACGGCGAATACTGTTCGACGCGTCAGGACTGGATCGACGTCGTTTCCGTCGCGGATTTGATCGGCATCGATGTCGAAGCGGTCAACTTCGCCGCCGAATACAAGGACCGCGTGTTCGCCGAGTTTCTGCGCGAATATTCGGCCGGCCGCACGCCCAATCCGGACGTGCTTTGCAACGCCGAAATCAAGTTCAAGGCGTTCCTCGATCACGCGATGTCGCTCGGCGCGGAAACCATCGCGACGGGACATTACGCGCGCGTGCGCGAGCGCGATGGACTTTTCCAGTTGCTCAAGGCAACGGATTCGACGAAGGATCAGTCGTACTTTCTGCATCGATTGAATCAGGCGCAACTGTCGAAGACGCTCTTTCCGCTCGGCGAAATCCCGAAGACGAAAGTGCGCGAGATCGCCGCGCAAATCGGCCTGCCGAACGCCAAAAAGAAGGATTCGACCGGCATCTGCTTCATCGGCGAGCGGCCGTTCCGCGAATTCCTGAACCGCTATCTGCCGACAAAGCCCGGCCCCATGAAGACGGCCGAAGGCAAGATCGTCGGCGAGCATATCGGGCTTGCGTTCTACACATTCGGGCAGAGAAAGGGCATCGGCATCGGCGGCGCGAAAGACGGCAGCGGCGAACCGTGGTTCGTCGCGGGCAAGGACATGGCGTCGAACACGCTCTACGTCGTGCAGGGGCACGATCATCCGTGGCTGCTGTCGCCGACGCTCGTGGCCGGAAACACGAGCTGGGTCGCGGGTTTCGCGCCGGAAGAGGGCGCGGCGTGCGGCGCGAAGACGCGCTATCGGCAGCAGGATGCGGCGTGCCGCTTCGCCAACGCGGACGATGGCCGTTTCGCGCTTCATTTCGACGACGCACAGTGGGCCGTGACGCCGGGACAATCCGCCGTGCTGTATCAGGAAGACGTGTGTCTGGGTGGCGGAATCATCGAACACGCGGCGGCTGGGCACGAGTCGCCGCAAGTTGCGGCGCTCGCTGCGGCGCGTTGAGCATCTCCGGCGGCAAACGAGCGATCAGCTCCGACTTCGGTCGGGGCTTTTTTCTATCGATCCGATAAAAACTTTTTTGAAACAGTCGCTTGATCGTCTATCTAGTGGTAGATAATTAACGCACACCGAATGCAGGGACAATTGCAGAGATACGCGAAATGGACAAGAACACGGTACGCGACGCTTTACTGGATCACGCTCAGACGCTGTTGATGACGCGCGGGTACAACGGCTTCAGTTTTCGCGATTTGTCCGAACTGGTCGGCGTGAAAACGTCGAGCATTCACTATTATTTCCCGACCAAGGAAGATCTCGCGCTCGAAGCGGTCAATGCGTATAGCGCCGACGTGATGTCGACGATCTACGCGATCGACAGCTCCGCCCCGGCCGACAAGAAACTCGACCGCTATACGAAGCTATTTGGAAGGATCATCGGCGACGGCAATCAGATTTGTCTGTGCGGCATGCTTGCGTCGGATATCGAGTCGCTGCCGGAGAAAGTACGGCACGCGGTGCAATCGTTCTACAAGGCGAATGAAACCTGGCTGGCGAAAGTTCTGGCCGAAGGCGAAGCGCAAGACACGCTCGACGCTGGCGGAAAGCCTGAAGCGGCGGCACGCACCTTGTATGCAGCGTTTCAGGGGAGTTTGCTTGCATGCCGCCTGTTTCAGACGCGGTCGCGGCTTGAAGAGGTCGCAGACGCATTTCGGCGGTAGATAAGCCTGTGGATAACCTTGTGAAAAACCCCTGAACTGGGCGTTGATTATCTACCGTTGAGTAGATAGATTTTGGCGGAATAGAGCATTTCTCTGACCCGATTCGTCGTTCGAACCATGTCGCCGCACGCGGACCGATGGTTTCAGGAAGAAAAGGGGTTTGGGAGAGAATCGGTCGATCGCGCCCTTCGCCGGTGATCTATCTAGCAGTAGATAATCTTCGATCTCACTTTGCGCTTCCGAGTGCGCCGGAAGCTCCCGCCGCGCGCGGGAGCTTGGTCCAAGAAAGGAATCAGACCGGCGCGGTATCCACGAACGACTGACGCTGCGAAATACGCGCGTAATACTTGTCGAGATTCGGATGTGCGTCGCGCCAGTTCAGATCGGGCATACGGAAATCGAGATAGCCCAGTGCGCAGCCGCAGGCGATATCCGCAAGCGTGAAGCGATTCGCCGAGCACCATTGCTTCGAGCCGATGCCGCGCGCCATCGCGCGCAAGCCGTCTTCGATCTTGTGACGTTGCCGCGCGATCCATTTGTCGCTGCGATGTTCCTCTTCGCGCAACACGCCTTCGAGACGGATCAGCACGGCGGCGTCGAGCATGCCGTCGGCGAGCGCTTCCCAGCAGCGCACTTCGGTGCGCTCGCGCCGCTCCTGCGGCAGCAGCTTGCCGACCGGCGTGAGCGTGTCCACGAACTCGCAGATGACGCGCGAATCGAATACCGCTTCGCCGTCGTCGAGAATGAGGCACGGCACTTTGCCGAGCGGGTTGTAGTCGTGGATCTTCGAATCGGATGCCCAGACGTCTTCGAGCACCAGTTCGCAGTCGATCTTCTTTTCCGCCATGACGATCCGCACCTTGCGGACGAATGGGCTGGGGTGCGAACCGATCAGTTTCATCATCTAATTTTCACGTTGATTCGAAATGCGGGCGTCGACGATCTTAACCGGCGCGCACGAACCATCGGCGAATTAGAGATAGCGGCGGCCGACAATGTCGCCTGCCGACAACATGAAGCGCGCCCGGCGCGCGCCGGGCGTCATGGATCACTGCGCGCTGGCAGTGGTTGCCGCGCCCATTGGCGGACACGGCAGCACCGGCGCCGCGGCGGGTTTGGAACTGGCGCCGCTCTTGCCCTTCGCGGATGCCGAAGGCGCGCTCGCCGTCGCGTGCGGCAAGGAACCGAGGCTGCGCACACCTGCGGAGATCGCGGCGGCGAGTTCGTCGACCGCCTTGCGATGGCCGTCGACGAGCGCGTCGTAACCGGAGCCGACGCGTTCCTGCGCGAGCGTCCGGCATGTCAGCACCGTATCGGATCCGGCGGCGCGCACGCTCCACACGGCGTCGATCACCGCTTGCGCGCCCGGCCACGATTCGAAGCGCTGCACGTTCACCTTCACGCGATATACCGGCACCGATTCCGGATGCGGCGTGCCGTAGACGTCGATCGCACCGAGCTGCTGCGTGAGATCGGCGGAGAGTGCGCGCCGCACTTCGTCGCCCGGCAGCGACGCCCAGCGTTCCTCTTCGAGCACGCGCACCTGCGCGGGACTCGTCTGCACCACCAACTGATTCTTCGCGACCTGCTGCGGCATGTCGACGGGCGCAAGCTCGAAATAGAACGAAGCCTGCGTCGACGGCACGGGCCGCGCGTCGCCGCCGCCGAGCGTGTAGAAACGGCTCGTCGGCGAGGCGCAGGCAGCGAGCATCGCCGCTGCGCTCAGAGTCAACATCAACGAGCCGAACTTCATGGTTTATCTCCCGATTTTCCGCGCAAGAGCGATTCCGGATGGCGCTCCAGATAATCCGCGAGCGAGTTGAGCGATTGCAGCGTGCGCGTGAGTTCCTGCAGCGCCTGATGCACGTCCGACTGAAGCGGCGAATCCGACTGCAACGTCGATTGCGCCTGACCGAACGTCTGCTTGGCCTGCGTGAGCGTGTCGCGCATTTCCGGCAGGACTTCCTTGTCCATCTTGTCGAAGAGCGCGTTGGCGTTCTTGAGCGAGCCGTTCAGATTCGTGCCGATCTCGTCGAACGGAATCTTGTCGATCTTGCGCGCGATGTCGGCGATCTGCAGCTGCAGCTCGTCGAGCGTGTTCGGCACGGTCGGCAGTTCGATCGGATCGTTGCCAACGCTGACCTTCGCGGGCGGCGCTTTCGGGAAGAAGTCGAGCGCGACATACAACTGGCTCGTCAGCAGGTTGCCGGTGCGCAACTGTCCGCGCAGCCCGCGCTTCACGAGCAGTTGCAGCATGTCCTGGCTCGCCACCGAACCTTGCTCCGGCAGCGCCTGACGCGCGCGCTTGCCGAGGCGATCCGGGTAGAGGTCGATCGTGACCGGCATCATGAACGAATGCGACTTCTGATCGTATTGCACGCCGATCCCCGTGACCTGCCCCAGCACGATGCCGCGGAAATCGACCGGCGCGCCGACCGACAGGCCGCGCAGCGACTGATTGAAGTTCATCACGACGTGCACGGCCTCGCCGTCCGGATCGCGCATCGCGTCGGACTGATCGCCGGCCAGACGGAAGGTCGCGTTGTTTTGCGCCTGCGGGCCGGATTGCTGGTTCGGCGGCGTCTGGAACGCGATGCCGCCGAGCACGACCGTCGCGAGCGATTGCGTGTTGAGCGTGAAGCCGCTCGAATCGAGCCGCAGATCGACGCCGCTCGCATGCCACCAGCGCGAGTTGGTGCCGACGTACTGATCGTAAGGCGCGGTGACGAATACCTGCAGCGTGACGCCGGTGCCGTCCTTGTCGAGCGAGAACGCGACGACCTGGCCGACCTGCACGCGCCGGTAATAGACGGGCGAGCCGATATCGAGCGAGCCGAGCGATTCGCCGTGCAGCGTGAAGGTATGGCCTTTCTGATCGCCGGTGACGGCGGGTGGCGTTTCGAGCCCGACGAAATAAGTCTCATCGTCGGTCGACTTGCCCGCATCGACGCCGATATACGCGCCGGACAAAAGCGTCGACAGGCCGGTCACGCCGCTTGCCGCAACGCGCGGACGCACGATCCAGAAGCGCGTGTCCTTGACGGCGAAATCGGTGGCTTCCTTGGTGAGCTGCACGTCGACGAGCACGCGCGCGTGATCCTTCGACAGCGTGATCGTCTTGACCGTGCCGATATCCACGTCCTTGAACTTCACTTTCGTCTTGCCGGGCTCGAGGCCTTCCGCGGAAACGAAGCTGATCGTCACGGTCGGTCCGCGGCTCGACACCGTCTTCACGACGAGAATCACGCCGATCAGCGCCGCGACGAGCGGAATCACCCACACGAGCGAGGGCAGCCAGCGGCTGCGCGGCTCGATCACGGGTTCGGGGAGGTTCGGCGGGAGGCCGCCCTTGTCCCCGTTACCGCTGCCGGCGTTGCTGGCGGGCCGCGCGGGCTGCTTCGGGTCGTTCGGACCTTGGGCACTAGTCATGTTTCTTTCCTGACGGTTCGATGTTGTCCCACATGAGGCGCGGGTCGAATTGCATGGACGCGATCATCGTCAGCACGACCACCGACGCGAACGCGAGCGCGCCCGGACCCGGCGTGATGACGGCGAGCGACTTGAAGCGCACGAGCGCGATGGTGAGCGTGATGACGAAGACGTCGAGCATCGACCAGCGCCCGATGCCCTCGACGATGCGAAAGAGCGTCGTGCGCTGACGCGGCTGCCATGTGGAGCGCCGCTGCACGCTGATGGTAAGAAAGGCGAGCGTGACGAGCTTGAGCATCGGCACGAGAATGCTGGCGATGAAAATCACCGCCGCGAGCGGATAGTCGCCGTCGTTCCAGAAGAGCGCGACACCGCTCATGATGGTGTCGTCCTCGGAACCGAGAATCGACGACGTATGCATGATCGGAAAGAGGTTCGCCGGAATGTAGAGAATCGCCGCGCTGATGAGCAGTGCCCACGTACGCGCGATGCTGTCCGGATGACGCCGGTGCACGACGGCGTCGCAGCGCGTGCAGCGCTGTTTCTCGACGGTGTGCGCGAGCGGCTGCACGAGTCCGCACGCATGACACGACACGACATTCGCGTGCGACGCCGTGATGAACTGCGTTTCGCGCGCCGCTTCGCCGGTTTTCGGATCGATGGAATCGCTCACGATTTTTGCCTCGCCGTGGTTGTGACGCGCTTCGATCCGCGCGGACCGAGCCTTGCCGCGATGTCCCACAACGCGCGCGGATCGAAGCTCACGACGACGGCGAACATGAGCGTCAGCGCGCCGAACGCGAAGAGCGCCGCTTCGGGAATCACGCGCGCGATGCTCACCATCTTCACGAGCGTGACGAGCACGCCGAGCATGAAGACTTCGATCATGCCCCACGGACGCACGAGCTGAATGCCCCGCAGGATTGCGTTGAAGCCAGGCGGCACGTAACCGGAACGCAGCGGAAGCAGCACGTAGAGCAGGGCAACGAGTTCGCACAACGGAAACAGGATGGTCGAGCAGAAGACGAGCACCGCCATGATTTCCATCTGCTCGTTCCACAACGCGACGATCGCGCCGATGAGCGTCGTCTCCGACGTGAGGCCGTTCGCCTCCAGCTCGACGATGGGAAAGCCTTGCGCGATCAGGAACGTGAAGAGCGCGGCGAGCGTCATCGCCGAGATCTTGTCGAGGTTCGACGAGATGCTTCGATAGAGCAGCGATCCGCAGCGAGGGCATTTCGCCGAGGTGCGTCGAGGCAATGCACGTTTATGGAAGAGCGCGTCGCATTCGTGACACGCGATCAGGTCATCGGATTCGTTCGCGTTCATTCGCGTTCATGGTCGAGGCCCGAGGCTTGTCGAGCGTATTGGTCGGGCGCCGCGAGACCGGCTCCGACCGGGCATAGCAAACGGCGGGCCAGCGAGATTGGTAGCAGCATGGTATCAAATGGCGCGGGGCGGGCGAATTTGGACAGAACGCTTCTTTACAAGCGGAATTAAACTGCCAGGCCGCCCGTTAATACATCGATGCCGGAATCGGTCGCGGTTCGCGCCTTCATCGACCGTTGCACGCATGGAATAGTTCGTTGCATGGGCGGCACACGAGGCTCGCCGAGCCGGCTCGAAAGCCCGCAAAGCCGCGTCGGGACTGGGTTTGCCGGTTCGGCGCGGGCCTTTTTGCGCGCGCTGGCAATTCGTTATCGTTGAGGTAGCATGGCGGCCTTGAACACTTGTCGTCAGGCGGCGGCAGGCCGTGCGACATCGAACACTTGGGTGAGAGCAATATGGAAAGCACCGCTGGCATCACGGCGAGCGCGCCGGCGCAACGATACAGCGCCACGGCGATCGGCCTGCACTGGCTGATCGCGTTGTTGATCGTGGGCGGCTTCTGGCTCGGCTGGATCATGACGGACATTCCGGGCTTCACGCCGACGAAGCTCAAATACTTCTCGTGGCACAAGTGGATCGGCGTAACGGTGTTCGCGCTCGCGCTGCTGCGCGTCGTCTGGCGCGCCACGCACCAGGCGCCGTCGATGCCCGATGGCATGCCGCGCTGGCAACAGGGCGCGGCGCATCTCACGCATATTCTGCTTTACGCGCTGATGCTCGTCATTCCCGTGTCGGGTTATCTGTACAGCTCGGCGGCCGGCATTCAGGTCGTGTATCTCGGCGTGCTGCCGCTGCCGACGATCATCGGACCGGACAAGGCGCTGAAGGCGACGCTGCGCATCGTGCACATCGCGTTGAACTACACGTTGCTGTTCTTCGTCGTGATGCACGTTCTGGCTGCGCTGAAGCATCATTTCGTCGATCGCGACGGCCTGCTCGGCCGCATGCTGCCGTTTCTCAGATGAACGCGTGTCATTGTTTCCCCGCCGTTGGCAAGGCGTTTCCCGGCGGCTGATTGTGATCGCGTACTTATGATTTCCAATACCGGTTTGTTCGTTCGAACCGTTTGAATAGGGCACACATGAAAGTGAAACTCAACCGTTGGATGGCAGCCGCTGCTTCGTTCGCGATGATCGCGGGCGCGCATGCGCAGGTAGACATGAGCAAGAGCACGGTGACAGCCACGTCGAAGCAGATGAACGTGCCCACCGACGGCAAGTTCAACAAGTTCAGCGCGCAGATTGCGTTCGATCCGGCGAAGCCGACGGCGGGCTCGGCGAACATCACGATCGACACCGGCAGCTACGACCTCGGCGACGACGATTACAACAAGCAGGTGCGCGGCGCGGAATGGTTCGACGCGGGCAAGTATCCGAGCGCGACGTTCGTCTCCAGCGCGATCGCCCCGGCGGGCGGCAACAAGTACAACGTGACCGGCAAGATCACGATCAAGGGCAAGTCGCAGACGGTCACGGTGCCGGTGACGGTCACGCAGCAGGGCGCGACGGAAACCTTCGACGGCGCGCTGCCGATCAAGCGCACCCAGTTCGATGTCGGAACGGGCGAATGGAAAGATACGTCGATCGTCGCGGACGACGTCGTCATCAAGTTTCACATCGTTGCCGCGAAGAAGTGAGCGGCGTTTTTGTCACACACGACGCATAGTCAGCGTATCTGGTTAGTCAGGAGAAGAACTTGAAAAAGCTTTCGATCATTGCCGCGAGCGCGCTCGCATTGGGACTGTCGTTCGGCGCCTCGGTGAGCGCATTCGCCGCCGACACGTACAAGCTCGACCCGAACCACACTTATCCGAGCTTCGAGGCGGACCACTTCGGTGGCGTGTCGACGTGGCGCGGCAAGTTCAACAAGAGCAGCGGTGAAGTCACGCTCGACCGCGCGGCGAAGACCGGCACGGTGAACGTGACGATCGACATCGCTTCGGTCAACACCGGCAATGCGAAGCTGGACGAGCATCTGCAAAAGGCCGAGTTCTTCGACGTCGCGAAGTATCCGACAGCCGAGTACAAGGGCACGTCGATCAAATTCGACGGCGACAAGCCTTCCGAAGTGATCGGCACGTTGACGATGCACGGCGTGACAAAGCCGATGAACCTGAAGATCGAGAGCTTCAAGTGCTTCATGAACCCGATGATGAAGAAGGAAGTGTGCGGCGTCGAAGCGACGGCGACCTTCGATCGCGGCGACTTCGGGATGGATTACGGCAAGTCGTACGGTTTCAGCCTGACGACGGTGCTGCATATTCAGGCTGAGGGCGTGAAGCAGTAACTCGTGCTCCATTGCTGCTTAGAGGAGGCTTCGCGTGTCATGCGCGAAGCCTTTTTTGTGGATCGAGTTTTGGGTTTGGCAACGTCGCCGATCGATTCTCATACGAAAACACCCAGCCGAGCGGACCGACATTCGGTTTTCACTCGCCACACAATATGCACCGCTATATCAGCGAGGCGGAATTGATCGAACTGCTTCAGATCGCGCATCCGAGCACGATTTCGGGGCGGGCCATGATCGCGCTATATGGCAACTATGTTGGCACCCAGAACGTCGCGACGGCGCAGATCCTGTATGCCCGCATGCGGGAGACGGTAAGCGCGGAACATATGAGGGATACGTTGACTGACTGCGGCTTTTCCGCCGCGGTGTCGCAACTGTGCATTTCATTTTGCGAAGATCGATTGCGCGAGGCGGCGCGATGGGCGGAGGCTCCTGAGCGCTTCATCGCCTGAAATGAAAACGGGCCTGTCCGCGAAGACAGGCCCGGTCGTTCTTATCGGCTCGACGTATTCCACGCATCGCTTCGATACTCGGGGAAAGACGTTTCCTCACGAACCCAATGTGCGGACGACAGCGACATCGCATGAGAAAAGTAAATGGTTGTTCTCTCTGTCGACTGCAGGCAGCGGAAACGCGGCATGGTATGGCGTGCTAGAACTTCGTCCGAAAAGACGTGGTTGAACTCGGGATTGCTCAGGTCGGCGGACAGCGCCGTCGCGAACGGCAAGGTGAACGCCATCGAAGCGCTCATTCCGCCCGTGGCGTGAATGTCCTTGAATAAAGCATGCGGTAGGTACTCGTATTTCTCCGAACGGGAAATAAGGATGCCGCAATGTTTTGAGATCCTGAAGTCGTAGCCGCTATCGAGTTCGGCGACGCAGGTTTCGATGTGGTTGGTGAGATAGATGTCGTCGTGATCCATCCAGAAAAAATGAGTGCAGTCCTCCTGGATGAGATGATTCAACGGAATCCGATACCAGTCGTTTTGGGGAATGCTCTGGGGCGTGTACATCCATACTACGGGCGCGCCGAGATCCATGACGCACCATGCGTAGTTGTCTCCGGCTCCGTTCTGATGCACGCAAATGATATCCGGGCGTCGCGTTTGGGCGAGCAATTGCAGGACACAACTCCGTAGCAATTCCGGGCGATTGTAAGTCGGGATGAAAATCCCGATTTTGCTTTTCTGTGAGGACGACATAACGTACGGTTGGAACGGACTGATTTGCTCGGCAGCGCATCGCGTGCGGATTCGAGCCTAGTCGAAGTCGAGGTTGTCTTTTGTTCTTGCGTCGAAATTTGATGAAATTCAGGAGCCGGAAAAGCAAACGGGCCAGTCACGATGACTGGCCCGTTTTGGTTTCAGCTTTCAGTGCGCCGCAACGCTCAAACCTGCGCACCCGCATTCGGATCGTTCGGATCGTACTTGTCTTTCTTGTCCTTCACGAGATCCTCGCGCTTCACGCCGAACCACATCGCGAGCGCCGCCGCGACGAACACCGACGAGTAAATGCCGAACAGAATACCGACGGTCAGCGCCAGCGCGAAGTAATGCAGCGTCGGGCCGCCGAAGAAGAACATCGACAGCACCATCATTTCCGTACAGCCGTGGGTGATGATGGTTCGCGACATCGTGCTCGTGATCGCGTGGTCGATCACTTCCTTCACGCTCATCTTGCGTTGCTTGCGGAACGTTTCGCGGATCCGGTCGAAGATAACCACCGACTCGTTCACCGAATAGCCGAGCACCGCGAGAATCGCCGCCAGAACGGACAGCGAGAACTCCCACTGGAAATAGGCGAAGAAGCCGAGAATGATGACCACGTCGTGCAGGTTCGCGATGATGCCCGCGACCGCGTACTTCCACTCGAAGCGGAACGACAGGTAAATCACGATGCCGATGACCACGCACGCGAGCGCGAGCAGGCCGTTCGTCACGAGTTCCTTGCCGACCTGCGGACCGACGAACTCGACGCGCTGCAGCTTCACGGCAGCGTTGTCGGCCTTGAGCGCGGTCATCACCTGATCGCTCTGCTGCGCGGACGTCAAACCCTGCTTGAGCGGCAGACGGATCAACACGTCCTGCGACGTGCCGAAGTTCTGCACCTGCGCGTCGGGATAGCCGAGCTTCGACATCGACGCGCGCACCGGTTCGAGTTGCGCGGCTTGCGGATACTGCACCTCGACGACCGTGCCGCCGGTGAATTCCACCGACAGATGCAGCCCGCGATGCACGAGGAAAAATACGGCCACGAGGAACGTCACGAGCGAAATCACGTTGAAAATCAACGCGCGCTCCATGAACGGCAAATCGCGGCGAATGCGGAAGAATTCCATTGTCTATTGCTCCGGACTCAGCGGATTCAGCGGGACTCGCCCGGTTTCTGTTGATCGATGCCGGGGCCCGAACGACGGCGCACCGTCGGCTTGCCCGTGCGCGCCGGCGCTTGTTCGGTCTGGCGCGGCGCGGCCACTGCGGTCTTCGTCTTGCCCTTGGCCGTTTTCACGATTTCGTCGACGGGCGATTCATCGCCGCGTTGCGCCGCGAGATAAGCCGCCGCGGCCGCTTCGGCATTCGTGCCTTCCGGACGCCACACCTGACCGATCGCGAGCGACTTCAGCTTCTTCTTGCCGCCGTACCACAGGTTCACGAGGCCGCGCGAGAAGAACACCGCCGAGAACATCGACGTCAGAATGCCGATACAGTGCACCACCGCGAAGCCGCGCACCGGACCCGAACCGAACGCGAGCAGCGCGAGGCCGGCGATCAGTGTCGTGACGTTCGAGTCGAGAATCGTCGCCCACGCGTGCTTGAAGCCTTCCTGAATCGCGGTCTGCGGCGGCGCGCCGTTACGCAGTTCCTCGCGGATACGTTCGTTGATCAGCACGTTCGCGTCGATCGCCATACCGAGCGCGAGCGCGATAGCCGCGATACCCGGCAAGGTCAGCGTCGCCTGAAGCAACGACAGCACGGCGACGAGCAGCAGCAGGTTCACCGACAGCGCCAGCATGGAGAACACGCCGAAGAGCAGGTAGTACGCGATCATGAAGACGGCGATCGCGGCGAAACCGTACGTGACCGAATCGAAGCCCTTCTTGATGTTGTCCGCGCCGAGGCTCGGGCCGACCGTGCGTTCCTCGATGATGTCCATCGGCGCGGCGAGCGAACCCGCGCGCAGGAGCAGCGCGAGATCGGTTGCGGCTTGCGGCGTCGGCTGGCCGGTGATCGAGAAGCGGTCGCCGAGTTCGGACTGAATGGTCGCGACCGTCAGCACTTCGCCCTTGCCCTTTTCGAACAGCACCATCGCCATCGGCTTGCCGATGTTGTCGCGCGACACGGACGACACCGCGCGTCCGCCCGCAGAATCCAGACGGATATTGACCGAAGGCCGTTGATGGTCGTCGAAGCCCGCGGACGCGTCGATGATGCGGTCGCCGGTGAAGATCACCTGCTTGCGCAGCAGCACGATGCGATCGCCCTGCTTGAACGCTTCGTCACCGGGCGGCACCGCGTCGTTCGGGCCGATATAGGTGTTGACCGGATCCGCGAGACGCGCTTCGAGCGTCGCCGTGCGGCCGATGATGTCCTTCGCCTTCGCCGTGTCCTGCACGCCCGGCAGCTCGACCACGATGCGGTCGGAGCCTTGCTGCTGGATCACCGGCTCCGCGACGCCGAGTTCGTTCACGCGGTTATGCAGCGTGGTGATGTTCTGCTTGAGCGCGCTGTCCTCGACGACTTTCTGCGCGGCGGGCGAGAACGTGCCGACGACCTGAAAGCCATCACCGCCCTGGCGCGTCGTCCATTGCAGTTCGGACACGCCCGTCTGGAGCAGCGTGCGCGCGTTGTCCGCGCCCGCCTGATCCGAGAAACTCACGACGACCGATTGCCCGACCCGGTTCACGCCGCCATCGCGGATATTGCGGTCGCGCAGATAGGTGCGCGCATCGGCGGCGTCGGAGTCGAGCTTCTTGTTGAGCGCGCCGGCCATGTCGACCTGCAGCAGGAAGTGCACGCCGCCGCGCAGATCGAGACCGAGGTACATCGGCAGTGCGTGCAGGGCCGTCAGCCAGCGCGGCGAGGCGCTCTGCAGATTCAGCGCGACGATGTACTGCGGATCGCTCGGATCGGTGTTCAGCGCCTTCGAAAGCAGATCCTTCACATGCAGCTGCGTGTCCGTGTCTTTCAGACGCACGCGGATGTTCGCGTTCAGCTGCGAATTGTCGAAGGTGACTTCGTCGGCCTTGATGCTGCTCGCGGCGAGCGCGGCTTCGACGTTCGAAAGCGTGGTCGAGTCGAGCTTGACCGTCGCCTTGCCGCTCGATACCTGAACTGCGGGCGCTTCGCCGAAGAAGTTGGGGAGCGTGTACACGAGGCCGATGACGAGCGCCACCAGCATCACGACATACTTCCAGAGGGGATAACGATTCATGGGAATGGCCGACCGGAAAGTTGGCTTCGGAGGAGAGGGCGTCCGGCGATATGCGCGACGAGCCGGTCTGAAGACCCGGATGGCTCGGTGAGCGAGGCCGCGCCGGACGCGGTGGAACGAGTGGCCTTACAGCGACTTGATCGTGCCCTTCGGGAGAATGGTCGTCACTGCCGCCTTCTGGATGGTGATTTCCGTGCCTTCGGCGATTTCCACGCCGACGTAGGCGTCCGTCACCTTCGTGATCTTGCCGACGATGCCGCCATTCGTCACCACTTCGTCGCCCTTGGCCATGGCGGCGAGCATGTTGCGATGCTCCTTCTGACGCTTCATCTGCGGACGGATCATGATGAAGTACAGCACCGCGAACATCAGGATCAGCGGCAGGAAGCTCATCAGGCTCGATTCCGCGCCACCGGTTGCGCCTTGTGCAAAGGCATTGGAAATGAACGACACGTTGGTCTCTCCGTTGTTACATCGAAATAATTGACTGGAAGTCAGCCCGGCATTCTACCACCCGCACCTGCCCGAAAATGCCCGAATGCGCTTTGCCATCAAGCCGTTACGGACGATTCGCGGGCCTTATCGCAAGCAGTAGAAAGCAGATTGTAAAGCTTGGCGCAACGAAGCCGCGCGTTTTCAATCCACGCCGCGCGCGCGATTCTCCGCGAACGTCTTGCGAAACGCCTCGAACGTATGATTTTCGATCGATTCGCGCACTTCGCCAATGAGTTGCAGGTAATAGTGCAGGTTGTGAATCGTGTTCAATTGCGCGCCGAGAATCTCGCCGACGCGATGCAGATGATGCAGATAGCCGCGCGTGAAGTTCCGGCACGTGTAGCAGCCGCAGGATTCGTCGAGCGGCTTCATCGAGTTCTTGTGCGTCGCGTTCTTGATCTTCAGATCGCCGAAACGCGTGAAGAGCCAGCCGTTGCGCGCGTTGCGCGTGGGCATCACGCAGTCGAACATGTCGACGCCCGCCGCGACGCCCGCGACGAGATCCTCCGGCGTGCCGACGCCCATCAGGTAATGCGGCTTGTCGGCGGGCAGCTTCGGGCCGATGTGATTCAGCACGCGCATCATGTCTTCCTTCGGCTCGCCGACCGACAGCCCGCCGATCGCGAGGCCGTGGAAACCGATGTCCGAGAGGCCTGCGAGCGATTCGTCGCGCAGGTCTTCGAACATGCCGCCCTGCACGATGCCGAAGAGCGCGTTCGGATTGCCTAGCCGGTTGAACTCGTCGATGGAGCGCTTCGCCCAGCGCATCGACATGCGCATGGAATCGGCGGCGTCCTTGTGCGAGGTGGGAATGCCGTTGGTCGAGTAGGGCGTGCATTCGTCGAACTGCATGACGATGTCGGAGTTCAGCACCTTCTGAATCTGCATCGATACTTCCGGCGACAGGAAGAGTTTGTCGCCATTGATCGGCGACGCGAACGTGACGCCATCTTCGGTGATCTTGCGCAGATCGCCGAGCGAAAACACCTGGAAGCCGCCGGAGTCAGTCAAGATCGGCCGGTTCCATCCCATGAACTTGTGCAGGCCGCCGTGCGCGCCGATCACTTCGAGACCGGGACGCAGCCACAAATGGAATGTGTTGCCGAGGATGATCTGCGCGCGGATCTCTTCGAGTTCGCGCGGCTGGATTGCCTTGACGGTGCCGTAAGTGCCGACCGGCATGAAGATCGGCGTTTCGACGACGCCGTGATTGAGCGTCAGACGGCCACGGCGCGCCTGGCCATCGGTCGTCAGCAGTTCGAACTTGAGCCCGTTGTCGGGCGGAGTGTGGGTTGCGGTCATTTGAGTTCCTGCCACTGGAAAACAGTCCAGCGCATCGGTTGAGAAAACTAGTCGCGGCGAGTCAGAAGCATTGCGTCGCCGTAGCTGAAGAAACGGTACTTTTGCTCGATTGCGTGACGATATGCATCGCGAATCGTATCCATGCCGGCGAACGCGGAGACGAGCATCAGCAGCGTCGACTTCGGCAGATGGAAATTCGTCACGAGCCGGTCGACGACGCGAAACGCGTAGCCCGGCGTGATGAAGATATCGGTTTCGGCCTGCGTCGCCGAGAGCGGGCGGTTCGCTTGCGCGGCGTCGCGCGCGGCGGCTTCGAGCGCGCGCATCGACGTCGTGCCGACCGCGATCACCTTGTTGCCGCGCGCCTTCACCGCCGCGATGCGATCGACGAGCGATTGCGGCAGGTCGTACCACTCGCTATGCATCTTGTGTTCCGCGATGTTCTCGACGCGCACCGGCTGGAACGTGCCCGCGCCGACGTGCAGCGTCAGCGTCGCGCGCTCGACGCCGCGTTTTTCGAGTTCGGCGAACAGCGCGTCGTCGAAGTGCAGGCCGGCGGTCGGCGCGGCGACCGCGCCCGGATTTGCCGCATAAACGGTCTGATAGCGCGTTTCGTCGTAGGCGTCGGCGTCGTGCTCGATGTACGGCGGCAGCGGCAAGCGCCCGTATTGCTCGATGAGCGTCAGGCATTCGGCAGGGAAGTGCAGCGTGTAGAACGGCTCGACGCGTTCGCCGACGGTCACGTCGAACGCATCCGCGAGGCGGATCGTCGTGCCTTCGGCCGGGCTCTTGCTCGCGCGGATCTGCGCGAGCGCCGTGGTCGCGCCGGTCAGCCGCTCGACCAGCACCTCGACGCGCCCGCCGCTGGCCTTCTGGCCTGGAAAGCGCGCCTTCAGGACTTTGGTATCGTTGAACACCAGCAGATCGCCGGGTGCGAGCAGGTTCGGCAGCTCGGAGAATCGGCGGTCGACGAGCGCGCCATCGGACACCTCGAGCAGACGGCTCGCGCTGCGCTCGGCGAGCGCGTTCTGCGCGATCAGCTCGGGCGGCAGATTAAAATCGAAATCGGAAAGCGTGAACATGGCTTGAACGTAGCGCGAACGGGCGCGAACGAAGTGCAATCGCGCCGAACAAACCTCATATTGTACTTGCGAAGAGAGTCAATGCCCTTGTCCGACCGCCGCGCCGCCGCCACGACCGATCCGCTGACCCTGGAGGAAAGGGACGCGCCGCGTGCCGCCGCGCCGGCGAAAAAGAAGGCGAAAGCGGACGAAAAGCCGAAAACCGTCGTCAAGACGGCGGACAAGCTCGCCAAGCTCAGCCTGAAATCCGACATCGATCTCGTCCTTCATCTGCCGATGCGCTATGAGGACGAAACGCAGATCACGCCCATCGGCGAGCTGATTCCGGGCGACATCGCGCAGACCGAAGGCGTCGTTTTCGACAACGAGATCGCGTATCGGCCGCGCCGTCAGTTGCTCGTGAAAATCCACGACGATTCCGGCGACGAACTCACGCTGCGCTTTCTCAACTTCTACGGCTCGCAGGTCAAGCAAATGGCGATCGGCGTGCGTCTGCGCGTACGCGGCGATGTGCGCGGCGGCTTTTTCGGGCTGGAGATGGTGCATCCGGCGGTACGTCCCGTCGATGACGACACGCCGCTGCCGCAAGCGCTCACGCCGGTTTATCCGTCGACGGCGGGAATTTCGCAGGCGTATTTGCGCAAGGCGATCGACAACGCGATCACGCGGGTCGATCTGCCCGAACTGCTGCCGGCGCCGATCGCGAAGGCGCATTTGCAGCCGCTCAACGTGCCCGGTCTGCTCGACGCCGTGAAGACGCTCCATCATCCGCGCGCCGATTCCGACGAAACCGCGCTGATCGACGGCACGCATCCGGCGTGGACGCGCATCAAGTTCGAGGAACTGCTCGCGCAGCAGTTGTCGCTCAAGCGCGCGCACGAAGAGCGCCGCACGCGCGCCGCGCCCGCGATGCCGCGCCGTGCGCCGGACGACGACGCGTCGCTCGTCGTGCGTCTGTTGCGCGCGCTGCCGTTCGCGCTGACTGGCGCGCAGCAGCGCGTGGTCGCGGAAATCGCGGGCGAACTGACGCTCGCGCATCCGATGCAGCGTCTGCTTCAGGGCGATGTCGGCAGCGGCAAGACGATCGTCGCGGCACTCGCGGCGGCGCAGGCCATCGACGCCGGTTATCAGGCCGCGCTCATGGCGCCGACCGAAATTCTCGCGGAGCAGCACGCGCGCAAGCTGCGCGGCTGGCTAGAGCCGCTCGGGGTCACGGTCGCGTGGCTCGCGGGCAGTCTCAAGGCGAAGGACAAGCGTTCCGCGCTCGAAGCAGCGGCGCTCGGCACGGCGAAACTCGTCATCGGCACGCACGCGATCATTCAGGACGCGGTCGAATTCGCGCGCCTCGGGCTCGTGATCGTCGACGAGCAGCATCGCTTCGGCGTCGCGCAGCGGCTCGCGTTGCGCGCGAAGGCGCTGAACGCGGCTGACGGAAAAGCCGATTTCCAGCCGCATCAACTGATGATGTCCGCGACGCCGATCCCGCGCACGCTCGCCATGACGTACTACGCCGATCTCGATGTCTCGACCATCGACGAACTGCCGCCCGGCCGCACGCCGATTCTCACCAAAGTGGTGTCCGACGGACGTCGCGACGAGATCATCGGCCGCGTGCGCGAGGCGGCGCTGACCGGAAGGCAAGTGTATTGGGTCTGTCCGCTGATCGAAGAAAGCGAGACACTTCAGCTTCAGACGGCCGTTGAAACTTACGAGACGCTCGTCGCCGCGCTGCCGGAACTGCGCGTCGGGCTGGTTCATGGCCGGCTCGCACCCGCCGAAAAAGCCGCCGTGATGGACGCGTTCTCGCGCAACGAAGTGCAATTGCTCGTCGCGACGACGGTGATCGAAGTCGGCGTGGACGTGCCGAACGCATCGCTGATGGTGATCGAGCATGCCGAGCGCTTCGGCCTCGCGCAGTTGCATCAGTTGCGCGGACGCGTGGGGCGGGGCAGCGCGGCGTCCATCTGCGTGCTGATGTACTCGAATCCGTTGTCGCAGACGGCGCGTGCGCGGCTGCAAACGATGCGCGAAACGACCGATGGCTTCGAGATCGCCCGGCGCGACCTGGAAATTCGCGGTCCCGGCGAGTTTCTCGGCGCGCGGCAATCGGGCGAAGCGATGCTGCGATTCGCGAGTCTTGAAAACGACGGCTGGCTGATCGAACCGGCGCGCGCCGCCGCCGATCAGATGCTTGCGCAGTTTCCCGACGCCGTCACGCGCCATCTGGCGCGCTGGCTCGGCGCGCGGGAGCACTATTTGAAGGCTTGACTGAACTCGCGCGGGCCATGTCGGTCCCTATTTAACCTGCGCGGACCGGCGAATCGGCAAAAGTTGTCGAACGGCAGCCGGCGGGTGTATAACTCAAACCTATCGAATCAATGTATTTCATTGGCCTCCAATGACCCTCACCGAATTGAAGTACATCGTCGCGGTCGCGCGTGAACGGCATTTCGGCCGCGCGGCCGAGGCGTGCTTCGTCAGCCAGCCGACCTTGTCGGTGGCAATCAAGAAGCTCGAAGACGAACTGAACGTGCAGATCTTCGAGCGCGGCACGAGCGAAGTCAGCGTAACGCCGATCGGCGAGCAGATCGTGACGCAGGCGCAGCGCGTGCTCGAACAGACGCTCGCCATCAAGGAAATCGCCAAGCAGGGCAAGGATCCGCTCGTCGGACCGCTGCGTCTGGGCGTGATCTATACGATCGGACCGTACCTTCTGCCGACGCTCGTCAAGCAGATGATCAAGTCCGTTCCGCAGATGCCGCTCATGCTCCAGGAGAACTACACGCTCAAACTGATCGAGCTCCTGAAGCAAGGCGAAATCGATGTCGCGATCATGGCGCTGCCGTTCCCTGAAACCGGCCTGATGGTGCGCGCGCTCTACGACGAGCCGTTCGTCGTCGCGATGCCGTCGGGGCACGCGTGGGAGAACCGTGCGAAGATCGATCCGGACGATCTCAAGCAGGAAACCATGCTGCTGCTCGGCAGCGGCCATTGCTTCCGCGATCACGTCCTCGGCGTGTGCCCGGAACTGATGCGCTTCTCGCAGAACGCGGACGGCATCCAGAAGACGTTCGAAGGCTCGTCGCTGGAAACGATCCGCCATATGGTCGCGAGCGGCGTCGGCATTACCGTGTTGCCGCGCATGTCGGTGAGCGAGGTGAAGCCGCACGCGGCGGGCATCGATTCGGGTCTGCTCAGCTACGTACCGTTCGACGAACCCGTGCCGGACCGGCGCGTCGTGCTCGCGTGGCGCAAGAGCTTCACGCGCATGCCCGCGATCGACGCCATCTGCGACGCAATCGCCAATTGCGATCTGCCGGGCGTGAAAAAGCTCGATATGCCGGTCGCCGTGAACTGACTCGGCTGTCCCCACGAAACGCCGCGCTCTGGCAACGGAGCGCGGCGTTTTCTTTTTTGCGGTAGCGCGCGCAAGCGAAACCGGCACTTCGCTTGATCTATCGCATATATAAATTTAATCGAATTATAAAAACCGATAGCTTGCGTTACGATCCTTCTCAGATGACGACACAGAGAGGATTTCATGACCGCCGCGACCTTCTTCGACCGCTGGAGTGACCTTCGCCAGATGGCGGTCTCGATCCTCGCCGATTTCGCAAGCGCCGCATGACGCGCGGCCGATCCGCATTCATCTCACGCCGAACCTCAAAAACAGGAGCATCACGATGACGACTCAACGACTCACGACCGCAGCAGGCGCACCCGTCGGCGACAACCAGAACTCGCAGACCGCAGGTCCACGCGGCCCGGTCACGCTGCAAGACTTCTGGCTCGTCGAAAAGCTCGCGCACTTCGACCGCGAAGTGATTCCCGAGCGCCGCGTGCACGCGAAGGGCTCGGGTGCTTTCGGCACGTTCCGCGTCACCCACGATATCTCGCGCTACACGAAGGCGAAGCTGTTCGCCGACATCGGCAAGGAAACGCCGATCTTCATGCGCTTTTCCACAGTCGCGGGCGAGCGCGGCGCCGCGGACGCCGAACGCGACGTGCGCGGCTTCTCGATCAAGTTCTACACGGAAGAGGGCAACTGGGACGTCGTCGGCAACAACACGCCGGTGTTTTTCATCCGCGATCCGCTGAAGTTTCCCGACTTCATCCACACGCAAAAGCGCGATCCGTACACGAATATGCGCAGCAATGTCGCGGCGTGGGACTTCTGGTCGCGTCATCCGGAATCGCTGCATCAGGTGACGATTCTCATGAGCGACCGCGGCATCCCGAAGAACTACCGTCAAATGCACGGCTTCGGATCGCACACGTTCTCGTTCATCAATGCCGACGGTGAGCGCTTCTATGTGAAGTTCCATTTCAAGTCGCAGCAGCCGCTCGAGAACTATACCGACGCCGAAGCCGCCGCCGTGATCGCCGCCGATCGCGAGAGCGCGCAGCGCGATCTCGTCGACAACATCGACAAAGGCAATTTCCCGCGCTGGAATTTCCGCATTCAGGTGATGACGGAAGACGAGGCTGCGAAGTCGAAGGTGAATCCGTTCGACATCACGAAAGTGTGGTCGCACAAGGACTATCCGCTGATCGACGTCGGCGTGATCGAGCTGAATCGCAATGCGCAGAACTACTTCGCGGACGTCGAGCAGGCCGCCTTCACGCCGGCGAACGTGGTGCCGGGCATTGGCTTCTCGCCGGACCGGCTGTTGCAGGGGCGTCTTTTCTCCTATGGCGACACGCAGCGCTATCGGCTCGGCGTCAACCATCATCAGATTCCGGTGAATGCGCCGCGTACGTCGGTCGCGAACACGTTTCATCGCGATGGCGCGATGCGGACCGACGGCAACCTCGGCGGCCGCGTGAACTACGAGCCGAACCGTTACGGCGAATTCGCGCAGGACGTGAACGCAAACGAGCCGCCGCAAGCGGGCGGGATGGTGCATCGCTACGACCATCGCGAGGACGACGATTACTACAGCCAGCCGGCAGCGCTTTTCAGACTCTTCGACGAAGCCCAGCGCGAACGCTTCTTCGGCAACATCGCGCGGCACATTCATGGCGTGCCGAACGAGATCGTCGCGCGGCAGATCGGGCATTTCCGCCGTATCGATCCGGCGTATGCGCAAGGCGTGATCGATGCGCTCGCGAAGCTCGGGCAGACGATCGAAGAGCAGGACACCGCAGCCGTCTGACGGCGGCGCTTTCGGAAACACGGGAGAACACATCATGTCTCAGGCGTTGCATCACATCGCACAGGCCGTCGAGCAGATCGACGCAACGAGCGTTCGGGCATCGCGCGGCGTGCGCGTCGCGATCGCGTTCGGGATCGTCGCGGCGGGATACGGGCTGATCGTCGCGGGCGGTGTCGCGGGCGCGTGATAGCGTCGCCGTGCAATGAATCGTTCCCCGTTTATACGATAAACTGTCGAACGCTCGAAACGCCGCGCGGCAAGCTCTTGCGCGCGGCGTTCGCACCTTTCGAATCAACTCTCTCTCGGAGTCATCATGGCGAAGAAAGGCATTGCACCCGCCGTCAATATCGGCATCAGCGACAAAGACCGCAAGAAGATCGCCGACGGGCTGTCCCGCCTGCTGGCCGACACGTACACGCTGTATCTGAAGACCCACAACTTTCACTGGAACGTCACGGGTCCGATGTTCAACACGCTGCATCTGATGTTCGAGACCCAGTACAACGAACTGGCGCTCGCCGTCGATTCGATCGCCGAACGCATTCGCGCACTGGGCGTGCACGCGCCGGGCAGCTACAAGGACTTCGCGAAGCTGTCGTCGATTCCGGAAGCGGACGGCGTGCCGGCCGCCGAAGACATGATCCGCCAACTCGTGGAAGGCCAGGAAGCCGTCGTCCGCACCGCGCGCGAGATCTTCCCGGCGACGGAAGCCGCGAACGACGAGCCGACCGCCGACCTGCTCACGCAACGCATGCAGACGCACGAGAAGACCGCGTGGATGCTGCGCGCGATGCTGGCCTGAAGCGCTCGGCCTCGACATGACGAAACCCCGCTTTCACGCGGGGTTTTTGCTTTTCGGGCTGATCTAAAATAGCTCGTCGTGAATTTCGCTCCCAGGGTCCGCCATGTTCGCCCGTTTTCCGCTCTACATGCGCCTCGTGCGCCTCGACAAGCCTATCGGCAGCCTGCTGCTCTTGTGGCCGACGCTCAATGCGTTGTGGATCGCGTCGAGCGGCCATCCGTCGCCGATGCTGCTCGTCATTTTCATCGTCGGCACGATATTGATGCGCTCGGCGGGCTGCGCGATCAACGACTACGCGGATCGCGATTTCGACCGCTACGTGAAGCGCACGGCGGAGCGGCCGATCACATCGGGCAAGATCAAGGCGTGGGAAGCCGTGGCGCTCGCGGCGGCGCTCTCGCTCGTCGCGTTCCTGCTGATCCTGCCGCTCAACACGCTCACGAAGGAACTGTCGGTGTTCGCGCTGTTCGTGGCGGGTTCGTATCCGTTCACCAAGCGTTTCTTCGCGATCCCGCAGGCGTATCTGGGCATCGCGTTCGGCTTCGGCATTCCGATGGCCTTCGCCGCCGTGCAGAACCAGGTGCCGATGCTCGCGTGGATCATGCTCGCGGCGAACGTGTTTTGGTCGGTCGCGTACGACACCGAATACGCGATGGTCGATCGCGACGACGACATCAAGATCGGCATTCGCACGTCCGCGCTCACCTTCGGGCGATACGACGTGCTTGCCGTCATGCTCTGCTACGCGATAACGCTCGCGATTTACGCGGGCATCGGCGTCGCGCTGGGCTTCCGCTGGCCCTACTGGCTCGGCTGGCTCGCAGCGGCGGGCTGCGCGGTTTATCACTACGGGCTGATCCGCAATCGTGAGCGCATGGCGTGCTTCGCCGCGTTCAGGCATAACAACTGGCTCGGCGGGATGTTGTTTGCGGGGATTGCGTTGCAGTATGCACTGTCGAACTGATCCCGTTCGCGTGGATCGGGTGCCGCAACGTGTGCAACGCACGTTGTGAGATCGCGCCGCCCGCTGTTTTATTCCGGCCTGCGAAATGGTCTGAGAACGACAAATTTGTTCACATTGAAGTCTCGCGGTCTTATCTTTTGATAAGTTCGCCAAGTTAGGCAACTAGCTAATCCTTTGGGCGCGTCTGAAAGACGCGTTATACACCGCCCGGCAATTCGATTGCGAATGCGCCGGCCTTCCTTCGACAAGCCAACCGAACGCCGCGGGGTATTTCCGCGCGGCTGCATTCGTTCGTTTGCTTTACTTCCAATGTGTCAGTCATGGGTTTTCTCGCTCGCTTCGATCTAGCCGGACTCGCATCCCGAAACGGAGTCACGCATCTCATCGAGACCGGCTATGGACGAGGCGACTCGTGCCGTGCCGCCTTGGGCGCGGGTTTCGCGAAAGCGCTGTCCTGCGAAATCTTCGAACCGCTCTTCGCCGAAGCGGAACAAAGCGAGCGGCTCAATGTGGTGAACGCGGACAGTCTCACCTTTCTGCGCTCCGATTCGGTGACCGGCGTGCTCGCCGAACAGCGCTGCCTCGTGTTTCTCGACGCACACTATCCGGGCGCGGACCATGGCGGCAAGAGTTACATGAGTCAGGAACACTCTCCGACCGAGCGCCTGCCGTTGCTCGCGGAACTTGAACTCATGCGCGGGCGGGCCAGTGACGCGCTTATCGTGCTGGACGATGTACGCATCTACCGGCGCGAGTTTCAGACAAGCTGCGGGACGCTTCCGGATTGGGCCGAAAACGGCTTCGATCAGGAAGCGGCGTTCCTCGAATTGCTTGCGTCGTTCGACTCCTCGCACACGCTGCACTGGCATTCCGAGGATACGGGCTACGCGGTCCTGTGGCCGCGCGCATGGGGCGAATACGCGCTGAAAAAATGGGTGATGCCCGGCGACCAGACGCAGCCGTTCGCGCTCACCCTAGGCGTTCCCGGCACGACCTGCATCTCGCTCAACCGCCGCTTGCTCGACGCTCGTTTCAGCAATCGCTGGCTCGTGGGCAATGGGCTCGATATCGGCGGCGGCAATGACAGCATCGCGCTGTATCGATCGTTGTTTCCGCGTATCGACAGGGTGACGGTCTACGAGTGGGAGCAGGGCGACGCGCAATATCTCGAGAACGTTCAGGACGACAGCTTCGATTTCGTCTATTCCGGGCACTGCCTCGAACACATGATCGACCCGCGTGTCGCGATGCGCCACTGGTTGCGCGTGCTCAAGCCGGGCGGCCATCTCGTCATCACCGTGCCGGACGAGGATCTCTACGAGCAGGGCATGTGGCCGTCGACGTTCAACGGCGACCACAAGCACACGTTCACCCTATACAAGCGGGAAAGCTGGTCGCCCGTTTCGATCAACGTTGTGGATTTGCTGCGCAGTTTCGAGCGCGAAGTCAGCATCAAGAAGGTCGAGCTTCTGGATCACAGTTTCCTGCACGGCATGGAGCGCTACGATCAGACGCGCACCGCATTCTCGGAATGCGGCATAGAATTCGTCGTGCAGAAACTTTGAGAGCGCGGCGCCCTCAAGCCCCGCCCAACTCATCCCCCATCTCTCTCGCCCGCGCTTCTGCCGCGAGCGCGCCGCGCACGATCGCATCCTTCAAGCCTTGCGCCTCGAACGATGCGAGCGCCGCCGCCGTCGTGCCGCCCTTCGACGTCACGCGCTCGCGCAGCACGCTCGCCGGCTCGCCCGATTGCGCGGCCAGTTGCGCCGCGCCGGTGAAGGTCGCGACCGCGAGCGCGCGCCCTTGCTCCTCATCCATACCGAGCTGGCGCGCGGCTTCCTGCATCGCTTCGATGAAATAGAACACGTAGGCCGGGCCGCTGCCGGAGATCGCGGTGACGGCGTCGAGCTTCGCTTCGTCGTCGAACCAGACGGCCGTGCCGACGGCTTCCAGCACTCGCGACGCGAGCGCCTTCGCCGCATCGGCGACGCCAGGCAGCGCGGCGAGCCCCGTCACGCCCATGCCAATCAGCGCGGGCGTGTTCGGCATCGTGCGCACGATCTGCGCGTAGCCGTTCAGCCAGCGCGAAAGATCCGTCGCGCGAATGCCGGCCGCGATGCTGATGATCGTCTGCTTCGACAGATGCGGCGCGAGCGCTTCGGCCACGCTCTTGAGCACTTGCGGCTTCACCGCGAGCACGATCGCGTCGTAGCCGGCGAGCGCTTCGTCGACAGCCGCGCCCGTCGCGATGCCGAACTGCTTCGCCGTGCGCGCGCGCGCTTCGTCGTTGATGTCGATGGCATAGATGTCAGCGGGCGCCGTGCCGCGCTTGATGAGACCGCCGATGAGCGCCGCGGCCATGTTGCCGCCGCCGATGAATGCAATTTTCATGGTTGATGATGAAGTCAGTTGGTGTAATTGCGCGCGCCGAAAATCGCGGTGCCGATGCGGACCATCGTCGCGCCTTCGAGCACGGCCGCTTCGAGATCGGCGGACATGCCCATCGAGAGCGTGTCGAGATCGAGGCCGTCGGCGCGCAGCGCGTTCATCAGTTCGCGCAGGCGCGCGTGCGGTTCGCGTTGCGCGTCGAGTGTTTCGGCGGGTTCGGGAATCGCCATCAGGCCGCGCAGACGCAAGCCCGGCAGGGCGGCGACCGCATGCGCGAGCGCGGCGGCCTCATCCGGTTCGACGCCGCTCTTCGATGCCTCGCCGCTCACGTTCACCTGCACGCATACGTTGAGCGCGGGCGCGCTTGGCGGACGTTGTGCGGAAAGACGTTCGGCGATCTTCAGGCGATCGATGGAATGCACCCAGTCGAACTGCTCGGCGACGACCTTCGTCTTGTTCGATTGCAGCGGCCCGATGAAATGCCATTCGATTTCGCCGCGCAGATCCGCGAGCTCGGCGATCTTCGCGATGCCTTCCTGCACGTAGTTCTCGCCGAACGCGCGCTGGCCGGCTTCGAAGGCGGCGCGCACGTCGTCGGCGGGAAAGGTCTTGGACACGGCGAGCAGCTTGACGGAATCCGCATCGCGCGACGCTTCGTGCGCCGCCTTCGCGATGCGTTGCCGGACTTCTTCGAGATGTTGGGCGATGGACATGCTTGAGGCTCGGGACGGTCGAGCCGCTCATTATACGAAGCGGCCTCAACCGTACAGCAGATGTTCCAGCAGTTGAATCCAGTGCGTGACGGGCGTCGACGTGCCGCTTTGCAGATGCGCGATGCAGCCGACATTCGCCGACACGATCATCTGCGGTTCCAGCTTTTCCAGCCGGTCGAGCTTCTGATTGCGCAGCGTGTACGAGAGCTTCGGCTGCAAGACCGAATACGTGCCAGCCGATCCGCAGCACAGATGGCTGTCCGCAGGCAGGCGCACTTCTAGGCCGAGCGCGGTCAGCAGATGCTCGACGCGTCCGCGAATCTGCTGCCCGTGCTGCAGCGTGCACGGC
Source organism: Caballeronia sp. ATUFL_F2_KS9A (assembly GCF_023630765.1). Taxonomy (NCBI): domain Bacteria; kingdom Pseudomonadati; phylum Pseudomonadota; class Betaproteobacteria; order Burkholderiales; family Burkholderiaceae; genus Caballeronia; species Caballeronia sp. ATUFL_F2_KS9A. The sequence continues at coordinate 307,946 of NZ_JALQEK010000001.1, forward strand.
GGATGAAATGCGACCGTATGCACGCCGCGCCGCCGCGCGAGCGCGACGAGCTCTTCTTCGTACATCGGCAGGATTTCGGCGAGATCGCGCGTGAGATCGACGATCTTTTGCGCCTTCGCCGAGTACGCCGGATCGTTGCGCAGCAGATGCGCGTATTCCTTGACGGTCGCGCCGCAGCCCGACGCGTTCATCACGATCGCCTCGACGCCGTTTTCGACATACGGCCACCATGCGTCGATGTTGTTGCGCACGTCGTCGAGCGCGTCGTCGTTGTAGCCGAGATGCAGGCGGATCGCGCCGCAGCAGCCCGCGCCCGGCGCCGTGACGATCTCGATGCCGAGCGCGTCGAACACGCGCGCCGTCGCCGTGTTGACGTTGGGCATCATCGCCGGCTGGACGCATCCGGCGAGCATCAGCATCTTGCGTTCGTGCTTGTTGGTCGGCGCGGCGAGCGGGCGCTCGGGCAGCGGAATCTTCGCGCGCAGCTTGCGCGGAAGAATGCCGCGGAACTGCTGACCGAGCTTCATCGCGGGCGTGAAGAGCGTGCTGTTCGGCAGGAAGCTTGCGAGCAGACGCCGTTGCAGACGCTGACGCATCGGCCGCTCGACCTTTTCTTCGACGACCTTGCGCCCGATCTCGACGAGCTTGCCGTATTGCACGCCGGACGGACACGTGCTTTCGCAATTGCGGCAGGTGAGGCAGCGGTCCAGATGCAGTTGCGTGCTGCGCGTGACGGGCGCGCCTTCGAACATCTGCTTCATCAGATAGATGCGCCCGCGCGGCCCGTCGAGCTCGTCGCCGAGCAACTGATACGTCGGGCAGGTCGCCGTGCAGAAGCCGCAGTGCACGCACTTGCGCAGAATGGCGTCGGCTTCGTCGCCATCGGCCGTGCCGCGGATGAAATCGGCGAGATTGGTTTGCATCGATGCGCCTAGAAGTCTGGATACAAACGCGCGCGATTGAAGATGCGCGCCGGATCGAACGCAACTTTCAATCCACGGTGAATTTTCATGAGCGGCGCGGGCAGCGGCGTGAAAACGCCTGCATTGCGATCGTAGGCGGAGCCGGCGCGGAAGATCGTCGCGTGGCCGCCCGCCTGTTTCGCGCTGATGCGCACGGTTTGCGGATCGGTGTCGGTGATCCACCAGCGTTGCGCGCCGCCCCATTCCATCAGTTGCGCGCCCGGCAGATGCAGCGGCTCGGCGATCGACGGCAAAGCGAGCCGCCACAGCGCCGAACGCGGTTCGATGACAGCGAAGAACGGATCGGTCTGTTCGCGCATGCCGATCCAGAATCGGTCGGCTTCGACCGCATCGACGACCTCGCCGCCGAGCGTGTTGCGCGCGGTTTTCACGGCTGCTTCGGCGCCCGCGAGACGCAGCGCGAGCGTGCCGTCGCGCCACGCGCTGCCGCAGATCGGCAGCGGATGCCCGCCCCATTCGTTGAGCTTGCGCACGCCGTCTGTCGCGTGCATGTCGAATTTCAGCGTGGCTTCGGCGACGGGGCGCGGCAGCACCTTGATCGACAGTTCGAGAATCAGGCCAAGCGTGCCGAGCGATCCGGCGAGCAGGCGCGACACGTCATAGCCCGCGACATTCTTCACGACTTGCCCGCCGAAGTGCAGCACTTGTCCGTGGCCGTTCATGACGACCGCGCCGAGCACGAAGTCGCGCGGCGCGCCGGTCCATGCGCGTCGCGGGCCCGCAAGCCCCGCGGCGATGCAGCCGCCGAGCGTCGCGTTGCGCCCGAAATGCGGCGGCTCGAACGGCAGCATCTGATTGTGCTCACGCAGCGCGGCTTCGATTTCGGCGAGCGGCGTGCCGCTTCGAGCGGTGATGACGAGCTCCGCCGGATCGTACGCGATGATGCCGCGATACGCCCGCGTGTCGAGGATCTCTCCCTGGAGCGTCTGACCGTACCAGTCCTTCGTGCCGCCGCCGCGAATACGCAGCAGCGTGCCGGTTTCTGTGGCCCGGGCGATCCTCTCCGACCAGCCGGCGACGACGTCGTCCTGTTCCATGGGTGTTCCGCTCTCGAATTCTGGTTTTCTATGGCAGTCCGGTCGATTGTACCGGCCGCTTAACGGCGCCACACGCGGGGAAACGTGGATAGCGGAACGCGTTCTCCCGGCTAGAAGCGCGGCAACTCGGGGTGCGGCAACAGGCCGCCGCGCACGTGCATCTTGCCGTATTCGGCGCAGCGCGCGCGCGTCGGAATGCCCTTGTCGGGGTTGAGCAGACCCGGCGGATCGAACGCGCGCTTCACGGCGAAGAACGCGTCGCGCTCTTCGGGCGAGAATTGCACGCACATCGAATTGATCTTCTCGATGCCGACGCCATGCTCGCCCGTCACCGTGCCGCCGAGTTCGACGCACGCCTCCAGGATGTCGCAGCCGAACGCTTCCGCGCGATGCCACTCGTCGAGATCGTTGCCGTTGAAGAGAATCAGCGGATGCATGTTGCCGTCGCCCGCATGGAACACATTGATGCAACGCAGCGCGTACTTCTTCTCCATCTCTTCGATGCGCGCGAGCAGCGGCCCGATCGCGCGGCGCGGCACGGTGCCGTCCATGCAGTAATAGTCCGGCGAGATGCGGCCCGCCGCCGGAAAGGCGTTCTTGCGGCCCGACCAGAACTTGAGGCGCTCGGCTTCTGAACGCGAGATCTGGATGCGCGATGCGCCGTGTTCGCGCAGCACCGCCGTCATGCGGACGATTTCCTCGGCGACTTCATCGTGCGTGCCGTCGGATTCGCATAGCAGGATCGCGGCGGCGTCGAGATCGTAGCCCGCGTTGACGAATTCCTCGACGGCGCGCGTCGCGGGCTTGTCCATCATTTCGAGTCCGGCCGGGATGATGCCCGCCGCGATGATCGCGGCGACCGCGTTGCCGCCTTTCACGACATCGTCGAAGCTCGCCATGATGACTTGCGCGGTCTGCGGCTTCGGAATCAGCTTGACGGTGATCTCCGTGACGATCGCGAACATGCCTTCACTGCCGATCATCACCGCGAGCAGATCGAGGCCGGGCGCATCGGGGCCGAGCGAGCCGAATTCGATGACATCGCCGTCCATCGTCACCGCGCGCACGCGCAGGACGTTGTGAACCGTGAGCCCGTATTTCAGGCAGTGCACGCCGCCCGAGTTTTCGGAGACGTTGCCGCCGATCGTGCACGCAATCTGCGACGACGGATCGGGCGCGTAGTAGAGGCCGAACGGCGCGGCGGCTTCCGAAATGGCGAGATTGCGGACGCCCGGTTGCACGGTCGCCGTGCGCGCGTACGGATCGACCTCGATGATCTTCCGGAAGCGCGCGAGCGACAGCACGATGCCGTGGCGGATCGGCATCGCGCCGCCGGAGAGGCCGGTGCCCGCGCCGCGCGGAACGATCGGCACGGCGAGACGCGCGCAGATCTGCACGACGCGCTGCACCTGCGCTTCAGTTTCAGGCAGCGCGACGGCGAGCGGCAAACGCCGATACGCGGCGAGGCCGTCGCATTCGTACGCGGCCGTGTCTTCCTCGCGAAAGAGCAGACAGTGCGTCGGCAGCACGGCCATCAGCGCCTGCACGACTTCACGCTGACGCGCGGCGAGCTGATCTTCGGTCAGCGCGGGCGCGTCTTCGTGCGGCAGATTCGGCGACATCTGCTCGGCTTTGAGCTCGTCGGGTGCGTTCACGTCTCCTCCTTGTTCGATGACCGCGCGGTCGGCGCCGCGTCTTCATGCGTGCATCTTGCGCGACTTCGTCAGCCTTCGAAAGCGAAGATTTTCCCCGGATTCATCAGATTCTTCGGATCGAGCGCCTGCTTGATGGCACGCATCGTGTCGACGGCGTCCTCGCCGTGTTCGTCGATCAGAAAGCCCATCTTGTGCAGCCCGACGCCGTGTTCGCCGGTGCAGGTGCCGCCCATCCTCAGCGCGCGTCCGACGATGAGCCGATTGATGCGCTCGGCTTCTTCGAGCTCTTCGGGCTTGGCCGGATCGAGCAGCATCGCGACGTGGAAATTGCCGTCGCCCACATGCCCGACGATCGGACTCGGCAAGTACGAGCCTTGCAGGTCCTTCTCCGTTTCCTCGACGCATTCGGCGAGGCGCGAGATCGGCACGCAGACGTCGGTCGTGACGGCGCGGCAGCCGGGCTTCAGTTGCAGCATCGCGAAGTAGGCGGAATGGCGCGCGTTCCAGAGACGGCTGCGATCTTCGGGGCGCGTCGCCCACTCGAAGTCCTCGCCTTTGTTTTCCGCGACGATGTCCTGCACCGTCTGCGCCTGTTCCGCGACGCCGGATTCGGTGCCGTGGAATTCGAAGAACAGCATCGGCGATTCGCGTAGCGTCAGATTCGAATGCTTGTTGATGGCGCGCACGGCGAGCTTGTCGACGAATTCGACGCGCGCGATCGGCACGCCCATCTGAATGGTTTCGATGACGGCGCGCACGGCGTCGCCCATCGACGGAAACGCGCACACGGCCGCCGAAATCGCTTCGGGTTGCGGATAGAGGCGCACGGTGATTTCGGTGATGACGCCGAGCGTGCCTTCCGAGCCGACGAAAAGACGCGTGAGGTCATAGCCCGCCGACGATTTGCGCGCGCGCGTGCCGGTTTTGATGACGCGGCCATCGGCGAGGACGACGGTGAGCGCGAGGACGTTTTCGCGCATCGAGCCGTAGCGCACGGCGTTGGTGCCGGAGGCGCGCGTCGCGGACATGCCGCCGATGCTCGCGTCCGCGCCCGGATCGATCGGAAAGAAGAGGCCGGTGTCTTTGAGCGCTTCGTTCAGTTGCTTGCGCGAGATGCCGGGCTGCACGGTGACGGTTAGGTCTTCGGCGTTGATCGAGACGACCTGGTTCATCTCCGACAAATCGATGGAGACGCCGCCTTGCACCGCGAGGAGATGGCCTTCGAGCGACGAGCCGTTGCCGTAGGGGATGATCGGGACGTCGTGTTCGGCGCAGAGCTTGACGATGGCTTGCACTTCGTCGGTGCTGCGCGCGAAGACGACGGCGTCGGGAAGTTGCGGATCGAACGGCGATTCGTCGCGGCCGTGGTGTTCGCGTACTGCTTGCGCAGTGGAGACGCGGTCGGCGAATTGCTGCTTCAGGGCATCGAGAAGCGCGGCGGGGAAGGGGCGTTTCTGAAGCGCCTGATGTTCGGTCGGGTGATTCACGTGCGTGTCTCCGGGCGGTGCGGCTTTGGTTTCTGTTCTGGGCGTGGCTTTCTATCTCATTTTACGCCGTCGAGGAGCCGGTCGGCGCCGCGGGCTTCGCGCGGAGGCGCGTGCCTATAATGGGTCGGGGTTTTTGTCCGCTTTTCAGGAGTCGATGATGGGTCACCGCTTGAGCAAGATCGCCACGCGTACCGGCGATGATGGAACGACGGGTCTTGGCGATGGAAGCCGCGTTTCCAAGGACGATGCGAGGATTGCTGCAATCGGGGATGTGGATGAGTTGAATTCGTGTATCGGCGTCCTTCTGTGTGAGCCGATGCCTTCAGATGTGCGCGATGCTTTAACTCGGATCCAGAACGATTTGTTTGATTTGGGCGGGGAGTTGTCGATTCCGGGGCATTCGATGATTCAGGAATCGCATCTCGCTCAATTAGACGCGTGGCTGGAGGAATACAACGCGACATTGCCGCCGCTCAAGGAATTTATTTTGCCGGGTGGGTCAAGGGCGGCGGCGCTGGCGCATGTTGCGCGCACTGTCTGCCGTCGGGCAGAGAGGGCTATTGTCGCGTTGGGGCGCATTGAAACTGCTGGGGTTAATGAGGCGCCGCGGAGGTATGTGAATCGACTATCCGATCTTTTATTTGTTCTTGCGCGAGTACTTAATCGCGCGGATGGCGGCGAGGACATCCTCTGGATTCACATCAAATCACCTATGTGAAGGCGGCCATATTGGCATATACGTCACGCCGTGTTGCTTATTGAAGCCTTTTGTAGTTTTCCAAAGAGAATAACCATGATTCTCCACGCTGAGCCCTTTTGCGTTCAGTTTAGACGTCGATTCAGTATTCTCTGAAATTATTTCCTGTGCGATTTTGTCGCCACTCCGACTAGAAAATCGGAGTACTCTGTGGTCATTGATAACCAATACAACACTGAGGGCGCGACTACATCATGCACAGCGAAAATGCTCCGGCAATGACGCTCGCGGAGATGAGAGGCTGCGGATGGGAGTTAATCGTAAAAAATAACCTTTGCAAAGGTTATACCGGTCTTTTCCAAGATTTTTCGAACGCCGCCACGTCCGCAGTTGGAGAGAAAGACTTAAGAAAGGGTGAGTGCTTGAGGCTTCTAGCCCATGCGACTTCGATGATGCTTGCACCGATGAGCATCAATGAGCCATTCAGGCCGATGTTGTCGCTAACCGATGGAAGGCGTTCCGCGCTTCCGTCGGACTTTTCGATCGAAGACCTGAGCCTACTCGCTAGCTTCGTTGACTTCGTAGACAACCCTTGGCTAAGAGCAAGGTTATCGGACCTCGCTTGGCTCACGTTGCGGCCGCCGAATCCGAAGTTTGCGTTGATGGCCATCAACGCCTACGTAACGATTCCGTTGAGGCTTGAAACTTGGATTGCTGGTGGAGATGACTGCTGGCGTCGCGCCGTAAGCTTGGCGAGGATGCTTAGGCGAACCGCGGAGAAGGATCTGCAAGCTATTGAGTCGGCTGCCCTGGCGCGTTTTCTCCAACTCGATGCGAGCGATGGATTCATGGCCTTCTGGCTGGCAGAGTTTATGAGGCAAAATCGATTTGGGACAGCTGCTGCTTATGCTATTTCCGAGAGTCTGGGGGCAATTGCGTTCGTCCTTGGAGAGAAAAACGAGTTTCATGCAAGCCGGACATATTTCGAAGAAGCGGAGCATTGGTTCTCGGCGATGGGGGATAAAAATAGCTCGGCGCAAATGCTCGCGAATCTCGCCAAAGCATGGGAGGCTGAAGCGGATGCAGCACTATCGTCATATGTACCCAGCAACATGGTCGCGGCAGATTTTTATGAGAAGGCTATACAATCGTATCGCCGAATCCCCGGCGCGCTTAGGGGTCAACACGCTGTCGAGAAGCGGATCGCCGAAGTGCACGAAAAGTTGACTAGAGCGGGCGCTGGGGCATTAGGTGAGATGCACGTGCTTCGCTCGGACCCGATTGATGTTACGGAGATAATCGACCGTGCAACAGATCTCGTGAAAGGAAAGGCGCCGCTGGATGCGTTAAATGCGTTTGTGAACGTTACACGAGGGATAGGTGCTGAACAGCTGCGTAAACGATCCGAGCAAAGCCTCAAAGAATTCCCGTTGTTGTCGCTTTTTGCCGCGGTTTATTACTCGCGCGACGGTAGAGTAATCGCAAAGCGGCCCGGTGCTGGGCCACGAGACCACGGCTCAGATGATCATGATGCGGCGGTCCATGCTGAGATGATGCGCGAGTACAGCATGCAATTAGGTCTGGTAACGCAAGCGCTCATTTTACCGGCACTCGACATGATAAGGCTTGAGCATCGACTGCGTCGCGCCGACTTCGCAGCGCTGGCATATAAGTCACCGATCGTTCCGGCGGATCGAGCCGAAATGTTTGGACGAGGTTTGTATGCCGGATTCGATAATGACTTTGCTGCCGCTTTACATCTGTTGGTACCTCAAGTCGAGCACGTAGTTCGATACCAACTCAAAGCGGCAGGCGCTAAGACGACGAATGTTGCTAGAAACGGCGTTGAGAATGAGAATGGGCTGAGTACACTCCTGGAATTGCCAGAGTTAGAGCAGGTTTTTGGTAACGACCTCGCGTTCGAAATGCGCGCGCTCTTCTGCGATCCGTTGGGGTGGAATATCCGCAACGAACTCGCTCATGGCTTACTGAACGAGGATGACTGCTTTTCTGCAGGTTCCATCTACGCCTGGTGGTTCTGCCTGAAGCTTGTCTTCCTCCCCTTTTGGAATGCAACGCAGAACGGGGAGACAGCGGACGACGAAGGGCCAATATCGACCTGACCTACGCAATCATAGTCGTAGTATGTGGTTTGGAAATGCTGGAGTCGGAACAAATCGGCATTGTGCGTCGGCAAGCCCGCACAATGCCGAGCAAATCAGTTAATTGCCTCCACCCCTCACAACCCGCCGCTGCTTCACCGCTTCCGCCAGTCCTTCAAGCACGCCGACACTCTCATCCCACCCGATACAGGCATCGGTAATACTCTGCCCATACGTCAACTCGCACCCTTCCTTCAAATCCTGCCGCCCGGCAACGAGATGCGATTCCACCATCACGCCGACAATCCGCTCATCTCCAGCCGCAAGCTGCTTACCAATATCCTCACAGACCGGAATCTGATTTTCATGCTTCTTCGAGCTATTAGCATGACTCGCATCGATCATCAGACGCGCCGCCAACCCCGCCTTCCCGATATCCGAGCAAGCCGCATCCACACTCGCAGCATCATAATTAGGCGCTTTCCCTCCGCGCAAAATAATATGGCAATCCTCATTCCCCGCGGTAGAAACGATCGCCGAATGCCCGCCTTTGGTCACTGAAAGAAAATGATGTGGCTGCGAAGCCGCTTTGATCGCATCGACGGCGATCTTTACATTTCCGTCAGTGCCATTCTTGAACCCAACAGGACACGACAGCCCCGAAGCCAATTCCCGATGAACCTGCGATTCCGTCGTTCGAGCCCCGATCGCTCCCCAAGAAATCAGATCGGCGATGTACTGCGGGCTAATCATGTCGAGGTATTCAGTCCCAGCCGGCAGCCCAAGCTCATTGACATGCATGAGCAATTCCCGCGCAGCCCTCAACCCATCATTAATCTTGAAGCTGTTATCCATATACGGATCGTTGATGAGCCCCTTCCATCCAACGGTGGTACGCGGCTTTTCGAAGTACACGCGCATCACGATTTCCAGCTCACCCGCAAAACGCTTACGCTGCTCGATCAACTTCCCCGCATATTCCATAGCGGCCTTCGGATCATGAATCGAGCAAGGTCCGATGATGACGATCAGCCGGTCATCCATCCCATGAAGAATGCGGTGCATCGACTGCCGCGCGTTATAGATCAGCTCCGAAACCGGCTCGGCGCAGGGGAATTCGCGGATCAGATGCGCGGGCGGGGTCAGCTCTTTCAGTTCACGGATACGAACGTCATCGGTATTGTGCGGGGGCATGTCGGTTCTCCAGCGGCAGCGTGCGAATCAAATATGAGACGAAAAAAAACCGCCAGACTCGCTGGCGGTTTTTTCGGGAATTCGGTTTGTTCAACCTGTGTACGACTCACCCTCTCGATCCGCCAGCGGTCTGAGATGCCAAAAGAAATAAAAATAAAACTTGGCGGACATGATGGATCGAAAAAGAAACCGGACGTCGGTCGAAAAAAGTTGTGACTGCTTTTATAACCTCAAACGTGCAGCGCTGACAACCCTGCACACGCAAAAACGCGGACAATCCGCACCGAACGAAACGAAGACGCTACATCCACGCCCGATCGATGCGGAAATCCCGCATGCACGCGGTGGGCGATCAGACCGTGCCGCCGACCGTCATCTTCTCGATACGCAACGTCGGCTGACCGACGCCCACCGGCACGCTCTGTCCTTCCTTGCCGCAGACGCCGACGCCGCTATCCAGCGACATGTCGTTGCCGATCATCGTCACGTACTTGAGCGACTCAGGCCCGCTGCCGATCAGCGTTGCGCCCTTCACCGGATACGTGATCTTGCCGTTCTCGATCATGTAGGCCTCGGACGCCGAGAACACGAACTTGCCGTTGGTGATATCGACCTGACCGCCGCCGAAGTTCACCGCATACAGGCCGTTCTTCACCGACGCCAGAATCTCCTGCGGATCCTTGTCGCCGTTGAGCATGTACGTGTTGGTCATGCGCGGCATCGGCAGCGCGGCGTACGATTCGCGGCGCGCGTTGCCCGTCACCGGCATCTTCATCAGGCGCGCGTTCAGCGAATCCTGAATGTAGCCCTTGAGAATGCCGTCTTCGATCAGCGTCGTGCACTGCGTCGGATTGCCTTCGTCGTCGATATTGAGCGAGCCGCGCCGATTCGGCAGCGTGCCGTCATCGACGACGGTGACGCCCTTCGCCGCGACCTGCTCGCCGATGCGTCCCGCGAACGCCGACGAGCCCTTGCGGTTGAAATCGCCCTCCAGGCCGTGTCCGACCGCCTCGTGCAGCAACACGCCGGGCCAGCCCGGCCCGAGCACGACGGTCATCGCGCCGGCCGGAGCAGGGCGCGCTTCGAGATTGACGAGCGCGGCATGCACGGCATCGTCGACGTACTTCTGGAGGATCGCGTCGGTGAAATAGCCGTAGTCGAAACGTCCGCCGCCGCCGCCGGTGCCGATTTCGCGCCGGCCGTTCTGCTCGGCGATCACCGTCACGGAGACGCGCACGAGCGGGCGGACATCCGCCGCGAGCGCGCCGTCGCTGCGCGCGACCAGCACGACATCGTATTCGCCGGCCATGCCGGCCATCACTTGCGTAATGCGCGGATCTTTCGCCCGCGCCATTTGCTCGACGCGTTCCAGCAATTTCACCTTGGCGGTGGCGTCGAGCGAATGCAGCGGATCGGCGGCGAGATAAAGATCGCGGCCCGACACGCCCGTAAGCGTGCTCGCCGGCTTGATCTTGTGCTTGCCGCCGCCCGCCTTGGCGATCGCGCGCGTGGCGATCGCGGCCTGACGGATGGATTCGGGCGAGAGGTCATCGGAATACGCGAACGCGGTGCGCTCGCCCGACACGGCGCGCACGCCGACGCCCTGATCGATGCTGAAACTGCCCGATTTGACGATGCCTTCTTCGAGACTCCACGCTTCGCTGCGCGTGGACTGGAAATAGAGATCCGCGTAATCGACGCGATGCGTGAAGATTTCCGCCAGCGTGCGGGTGATCAGGCCTTCGTCGAGGCCGTAGGGCGTGAGCAAAACGTCCTTCGCCGTGACCAGGTTACGAATGCCGGGTTCGATGATATTCATGCGGTGCCTATTGCGTGTTCTGTGACGAGTTCGATGATATTTGCAGACGATTTGCAGCCTATTCTACGTTCCGATTCGCTCACATCATGTGCGGGGAGAAACCCGCGTCTTCAAGTTCGCGCGCGCTTCAACGGAGCACGCGATGCCGGTAAGCCGGCAAACTCTGTCGCACGGCGGCGATGCGCTGCAGATCGATGCCGCCGATCACGACGCCCGGTCCTTCATCCTTCACATCGACGATTTCGCCCCACGGATCGATCAGCATGCTGTGACCCCACGTGCGCCGTCCGTTCTCGTGATTGCCGCCTTGCGCCGCCGCGAGCACATAACACTGATTCTCGACGGCGCGCGCCGTGAGCAGCGTCTGCCAGTGCGCGCGGCCGGTCGTGTAAGTGAACGCGGATGGCACGACCATCAGCGCGCAATCGCCGAGCTTTCGATACAACTCCGGAAAGCGCAGGTCGTAGCACACCGACAATCCCACGCGTCCGAACGGCGCGTCGAATGAGCGCACTTCGTTCCCCGGACAGATCGTGCGCGCTTCGTCGAACGATTCCTCGCCCTTTTCGAAATTGAACAGATGAATCTTGTCGTAGCGCGCGACCTGCTGGCCGCGCGGATCGAAGACGAGCGTCGTGTTCATCACGCGATCCGGTTCCGGCGACTGCAACGGCAACGTCCCGCCGATGATCCATACGCCGTGTTCGCGCGCCGCGTCGGAAAGGAACCGCTGGATCGGCCCGTCGCCCGGCGTTTCGCGGATCGCGAGCTTATCGGTGTCCTTGAAACCCATGTAGCAGAAATATTCGGGCAGGAGCACCAGTTGCGCGCCGCTTCGCGCAGCCTGGGCGATAAGCCGTCCGGCGTCCGCGAGATTCCGGTCGCGATCCGGCGCGCTGACCATCTGCAGCGCGGCGACCTGAAACGGGGCCGCGCTTTCGCTCGATCTTTCGCTCATGTCTTGGGTGCGCTGTCTAAAAAGGGGACGAAAACCGCGCCGCCGAACGCCCGTTTCAGCGGGCAGCGGCCGGAGCCACGGCGGTGGGGGGTGTTTCGATCTTACCCTGATCGCCAGTGAGCCGCTTAACGACGGGTTTGCTCCACGAGCCGGTGATCGAATAGTCGAGCGCGAACGCTTTCTGAATCGACGCCGACAGCGCGAGATCGGCGGCGAGCGCGCCGAGGCCGAGCAGCGGATTGATGACCGCCGCGCCCAGTGCGACCGCGCCGGCGCCGACGGTCGGAATCACCTTGACGTGGAGGTCTTGCGTCTGCTTCGGCATATCGACGATGCCCTGCATCTGCACGCGCGCCGGCGACGTGACCATCAGGAAGTCGTCCGTGCGGCTGATGCCATCGACGATCGTCGCGTTGCCGGTGATCTTCTCGAACGGCAGGCCCTTACCGACGACATCCTCGAAATGCAGCGTCAACAGGCTCGCGAGACTGCGCAGGCTGAAGACGCCGAGCCACTTCGCCGAGCCCGGCGCACGCAGAATCTGCCCGTGACGCAGATCGACGGCGACGTTGCCATCGAGCGTGTTCACGTCGACGGCCGTCGGCCCGCCGTTCCACGCCGCGTGACCCGACACGGTTCCGCTGCCCGAACCGACCACGTGCGGCGCGCCGAAACGGTCGATCAACTGGCCGCCGTTCTTCACGTCGAGCTTGAAGTTGAGCGACGTGCGGCGCGGAGTGACGTCATCGGCCTGACTGCGCATCGCGTCCGGTTGCGCGGCGGCCTGCACGACGCCGCCCGGCAGCGTGCGCCACGTCGCGTTCGCGGTGAGCGTCGCGTCGGGGTTCGCGAGTTCGAGTTTGTCGAGCGTCCAGATCGGCTCATCGGCGATGACTTCGTTATGTGCGTCGACTTCGAGCCGGCCGAGGTCGTGGTCGCGGAACACGATCTCGTTCACGATGAGATCGATCGTCGGCATGTTGCGCGGCGGCTTCATCACGAGCTTGCCGGCGGCATCGTGCTCCTTCTTCTCCGGAATCACGATCTTCGCGAAGCGCGCCTGCAACGCGCCGGGGCTTTCCTTCTTCGCGCCGGGCGTCCACGAGACATCGCCCGACATCTGATTCGACGCGATGTTCGCTTGCCATGTGCGATCGGTCTCGCTTTCACTCGCGGCAATCGCGACGTTCTCCCAGCGCCGGTCGAGCAGATTGAGCGTCGTGAAATGGATGGCGGCGCGCGTTGGGATGAATTGCTTCACGTTCTCGCTCATCGGTGCGCGCGGCGCGTTCGCGTCGGCGGGCGAGTCGGCGGGCGAGTCAGGCATCGCGGCGCTGAGTTCGGCGAAAGTCTTGCGCCAGGCATCGGCATCGAATTCGTTCAGATCGGCGGTCGCGCTCACGCCTTCGGCCGGCAAATCCGCCGGCTTGTTCAGGCCGATCGCGCCGCGCACGACCTTCACGCGCGCGCGCATGTTCATCGGCTCGGCGACGTTCTGCGGATCGATCTTGACCTGAGCCTTGCCGATCTGTCGGAACACGTAATGCGCGGCCACCGGGCCGACGTTCAACTGCGCGTCATGCAGATCCGGCGCGCCGCCCGATGATGGCTGGAAGCTGAAGGTGAGCGGCATCGGCGCGCCTTTCGCCTTGCCGAACGGCGCGGGCAGATCGATGCCGAGTCCGGTCAGATCCGAACTCGCCTGCACGACCGGCAGCGCGTTCTTGACGCCGTGAACGTGCATCTCGTAAGGCGCGGCGCCGTCGATGCGCTTCATGAAAGCCGCGACTTGCGGCGTCATCGGCTTGTTGAGGCGGCCCGCGGCATCCGCGCCGATGCGTCCGTTCACGTCGAACGCATAGCTGCCGTCCGCCTGCACGCCGCCCTTGGCGCGCACATCGCCGCCGAGCAATTGCGCCGAGAGGCCATTGAGCGTGACGGTTTTCGCGGCGAAATCGGCACGGCCGCGCAGATGCGAGAGCGGCGGCAGATTGGCGTACCTGACTTCGTTGTCGGCGAAGGTGAGCGAGCCTTTGTACTCCGGCTTGATCGGCGGCTGCGGCGCGGGCGGCCGATAGCGCGGAATGCCGAGCGTGAGCGCGAGATCCGCGTTGCCTTTTGCGTCGATCTTGCGGGTCGCGTGCTTCGCCATCAGGCCGAGCGAGCTGTCGTCGACGTACTTCAGCATGTCGGCGAGCGGGCCGCGCGCCTTGCCGTCGATCCACAGCTTGGTTTCGCGATTGCCCGTATCGTCGATGCGCCCGACGACCTTCGAGACCTTCACGCCACGATAATGCCCGCGGCCGATATCGAAGCCGAGCTTGTTCTGCGCGAGCGTGAACGTCCCGTCGATACCCTCGAACGCCGGCCAGAAGTTCGGCAGGCCGTTGGCCATCTTGCGCGGCGGGAAGGGCGTGGGATCGAACTTGCCGCCGGTGAACGGCGCCTCGATGCGGAAGATGCCCGCATCGGGAAATTTCGCGTACGGAAAGCGCGTGAGATCGCCGTGCACTTCGATCGTCCCGTTCTTCGCGACGCCCGCCTGCAGCGCATGGCCGAGATAGACGCGCACGCGCTCGTTGAGGCTCGTCGGCAGATAGCGCACGAGACTCGTCACTTTCAGATGCGAGACCTTCGCCTTCAGATCGAGATTGCCGCGCCCGTGGCCCTGATTCCAGTAGTCCGCGGTGGCCTCGCCTTCGGCATCCGCGTTCTTCACGCGCAGCGTCTCCAGATGCAGCGTGAACGCGCGGCGCAGTTCGCCGGGCGCGATCGCATCGGCGACGGTCCAGCGCGCGCGGCCTTGCAGCGAATCGAAGACGAGGCGCGGATCGTCGAACGCGCCGGGAACGGTGACGGCGACGTTCTTCGTGTCGATCGTGATGTGGCCGCCTTTCTCGTTCGCGTCGACGCTGCCCCACAGATTCTCGACGCCCGGAATGCCCGCGCGCGGATGGTTGTTGATCGTGAGCCCGGGCGGCGGCTCCTGCGCCTGCACGCTCAGGCCGTTGAGATCGCCCTTGAACGCGTAGTGCAGAAGCGGCGCGTCGCCTTTCTTGCGCTGCTGCTGCGCTTCTTCCTCGGTCTTCGGCGCGGCGCGCTCGGTGTAGATCGTGTAATCGGACACCTGGCCGCGCGGATTGAAGCGCACGAGCTCGTTGAGGATCTTCGCCGGCAGCGGCAGTGCGCGCGCGAATTCCGCGAGGATGCCGATATCGACGCTATCGCCCGTCAGCCGCAGCAATTGCCCCTTGCCGACCGAAGGCAGCCGGTACGTGGCCGTCAGCGCGCGCGACACGAGCAGACGCGCGACCGGCGTGCCGTCGTCGAGCGGCAACTGGCCGAACTCCGCGTGCAGGTCGCGCAGATCGAGCGTGTACGCGTTGTCCTTCTTGTCGATGTTCCAGTTGAAGCTGGCGATCGGAAGATCGAGGCGCGGCTGCGTCGGGCGCGTGCGCAGCGCGACGTTCGCGCCGGTCAGGTCGCCGGTCGCGTTCTGCAATTGGCCGCCCGCGAAGTTCAGCCAGATCTGGTTGTTGATGCGGCCGCTGTACATCTGGAATGGCAGCTTCACGTAGCGCGCGAGCGTCGGCAGATCGACGGGACCGGTCGAAACGTAGAGACGGCCGGTCCAGTTCGCGGGCGCGCCCATCGCCGAGAAAGGTTGATGACGGAAGTCCGCGCGGAAATCGAGCGGGCCGTGCAGCACGTCGCCATCGGCGGGCGCCTTGAGCGCAAGCCGATGACGCGCGCCGTCGTTGACGATCGCGAGGTGCAGGCGCTTGAACGCGATCTCGGGCGCGGCGCGCTGCGCGTCGCGCCAGCGCAGCGTGCCATCGCGCAGAAGAATGCGGTCCTGGCCGAGCAGCCAGGTCGTGAATGCGTTCGAACCGGTGCGATGCGTGGGAATCGGCACGCCCGCGACAGTAACCGCGCCATCGGCGTTGCGCGCGATGATGACATCGGGTCCGTCGACGGTCAGATCGGCGAGCTTGGGCCGCAGATGCAGCAGCGATCCCCACGCGATGCTCGCGCTCGCGTGCGGCACGGCGAGGCCCGGCGAGCCATCGGCGGCGTCGATGCGCAGGTTGTCGATATCGATCGTCGGCGAGAGCCCGGACCATCGCGCGGAAATCCTGCCGATGCGCAACTGGGCGTGAATCTGCGATGAGACGAGTTGCTCGATCCGCGGCCGGAACGAATCGACCTGCGGCATGACGATATAGCGCAGGCCGACATACACGCCCGCCACCGCGAAATACGCGATGGCCGCAATGACGAGAAGGAATTTGAAGACGCGCGCAAGCACGCGCTCGGCGTTGCCGCTGGGCCTGGCTTGTCCAACTTCGGTCGGGTCGACGGATCGTCTGCTGTCGGACATGCTGCTGCTGTTCGGCGATATGGTAGTTTTGCGTGTTTGACGCTGAAATGTAACACGGGCATTGCGGCGACGGCCGCTGCCTGCGCACTCGTGGAGGCTCGCTGAGCCGCGCCCGGCAAGACTTGCGGCGCGGTGTTATACCGCGATGCCTTTCCGGAAGCAATGAGCGAACCTAACCTTTCATGACCGACGCAACTCTTCTCAGTTCCGATTATTCCAACTATGCGGCGCGCGCGTACTCGGCGCGTCCCGAACTGGCGTCGAATGTCGCGCAATGGGCGCAGACGCGCATCACGCGTGGGTGGATCGAAGCGCGGCTGGACGCGCACTGCACGCCTTGCACCGAAAGCGGCGTGCTCGATGAAGCCGCGCTCAAGACCGCGTTGCGCCGCTTGCGGACCGAAGTCTTCTGCACGGTGATGGAGCGCGATCTCGCGGGCACCGCCGATGTCGCCGAAGTCACCGGCGCGATGACCGATCTCGCCGAAGTCACGGTGCAGCGCGCGCTGGCGGTGCTGTCGGCCGATCTCGAAGCGCTCTTCGGCGAGCCGCGCGGACCGGACGGCGAGCGGCTCACGCTCGGCGTCGTCGGCATGGGCAAGCTGGGCGGGCGCGAGCTGAACGCATCGTCGGATATCGATCTGATCTTCGTCTACGAAGAGGACGGCGAAACCTCGGGCGGCACGCGCTCGGCGCTCCCGACGCAGGAATTCTTCACACGGCTCGGCCGGCGGCTGATCGGCGCGCTCGCGGAAATGACGCAAGACGGCTACGTCTTTCGCGTCGACATGCGGCTGCGTCCCAACGGCGACTCCGGCCCGCTCGTGTGCAGTCTCGGCATGCTCGAAGAGTATTTCTACGTGCAGGGCCGCGAATGGGAGCGCTACGCGTGGATCAAGGGCCGGCTCATCTCGGAGACGAAGAGCGATTCGGCGAAGCGTCTCGCGAAGCAGCTCGAAGCCATCGCGACGCCCTTCATCTACCGGCGCTATCTCGATTACGGCGTGATCGCCGCGATCCGCTCGCTGCATCAGCAGATTCGGCAGGAAGCGCGGCGGCGCGCGTCGATGCGCCCCGACAAGGCCGACGACATCAAGCTCGGGCGCGGCGGCATTCGTGAGATCGAATTCAGCGCGCAAGTATTTCAGTTGATTCGAGGCGGACAGGCAGCGGATTTCCGCATTCGTCCGACGCTCGCGGTGCTCGAACGCGCCGCTGCGCATGGCCTGCTCGCGCCGCAGGTGTGCAAGGCGCTGTCCGACGCTTATCTCTTTTTGCGCACGGTCGAGCACCGGCTGCAATACCGCAACGATGCACAGACGCACGCGATGCCCGTCGCCGACGACGAGCGCGCGTTGCTCGCGAAATCGCTCGGCTTCGCGGACTACGCCGCGCTGATGGAAACACTCGACGCGCATCGCGAGCTCGTCGAGCAGCAGTTCGACGCGATCTTCGCCGACAAGGTGAGCGGGCAGGGCGGCTGCGGCGTCGCGGAGGATTCGGTGGCGTCGTGGATCTGGAGCGGCGCGCTCGCCGACGATTCCGCGCAGGAAGAGCTCGCCGCGCGCCTCATGGAACTCGGCTTCGCGGACCCGGCGCCGGTGCTCGCACGTCTGACGGGCGTGTGGAATTCGGCGCGTTACGCCGGCTTGCCGTCGCAGAGCCGCGAACGCTTCGATATCGTCGCTCAACGCTCGATAGAAGCCGTGCAGTCGATCGATGCGCCGCGCCGCGCCGACACCATCATGCGGCTTTTCGATCTGCTCGAAGCGACGGCCAAGCGCGGCGCGTATCTCGCGCTGCTGACCGAATATCCGGCGGCGCTCGCGCGCGTGCTCTCGGTGCTGTCGGGGTCGCGCTGGGCGGCGGGCTATCTGATCCGCCATCCGCAATTGCTCGATGAATTGCTCGACGACGAAGCCATCGCCAGCCCGTTCGACTGGGCCGCGTTCAAACGCTCGCTGATCGCACGGCTCGATGCCGCCGAGGACGCAGAACATCAAATGGATCTGCTGCGTCACGCGCATCAGGCCGAAGTATTTCGCATTCTGCTGATCGATCTCGCCGGGCATCTGAGCGTCGAGCACGTGAGCGACCGTCTCTCCGAACTCGCCGACGCCGTGCTCGACGTCACCGTGCAGACCGTGTGGAAGCAGTTCCCGAAGCGGCATCGCGAGACGCCGCGCTTTGCGGTCATCGCGTACGGAAAGCTCGGCGGCAAGGAACTGGGCTACGCGTCGGACCTCGACCTCATCTTTCTGTACGACGATCCCGACGACGCGGCCTCCGACATCTACGCGATGTTCACGCGCCGCCTCATTACGTGGCTCACGTCGGCGACGGGCGCGGGCACGCTCTTCGACGTCGACTTGCGTCTGCGGCCGAATGGCGAATCGGGCCTGCTCGTGACCGACCTCGCATCGTTTCGCCGCTATCAGATTCGCGAGGGCGACGCGGCGAACACGGCGTGGGTCTGGGAGCATCAGGCGCTTTCACGCGCACGCTACAGCGCGGGCGATGCCGAAATCGGCGCGGAGTTCGAGCAGATTCGCGCCGACGTGCTCGTCATGGAACGCGACGCGGCCGCGCTCGCGCGCGAGATCGTGTCGATGCGCCAGCGCGTCGCCGATGGCCATCCGAATCGCAGCGACCTGTTCGATCTGAAGCACGATCGCGGCGGCATGGTCGATATCGAGTTCATCGTTCAGTACTGGGTGTTGCTGCACGCGCGCGAGCATCGCGAGTTTCTGCGCAACGCGGGGAATATCACGCTGTTGAAGATCGCCGCGAAAAGCGGATTGATCGCCGAAGCAGAAGCCGATGCGATCGGCGCGGCGTATCGCCAGTACCGCAAGCTGCAGCACACGCTGCGGCTCGACGGTATGGAAAAGGCGCGCGTCGATCCGGCCACGGTTCAGACCGAACGCGACGCGGTGACGGCGCTGTGGGACCGCGTGTTCGCAGTGGCGTCGGCGGGCTGACGCGGATGCTTAAGCCGCCAGCATTTCCTTCGCGTGCTTGCGGGTGGTCGCGGTGATTTCGAGACCGCCGAGCATGCGCGCGACTTCTTCCACGCGTTTTGCGCGATCGAGTTGCTTTACCGTGCTCACCGTGCCGCCCGCATCGTCCGACGATTTCGCGACCTGGAAATGCTGATCGCCACGCGCGGCCACTTGCGGCAAGTGCGTGACGCACAGCACCTGACGGTCGCGGCCGAGCTGATGCAACAGACGCCCGACCACTTCCGCGACGCCGCCGCCGATGCCCGTGTCCACTTCGTCGAAGATGAGCGTGGGCGTCGGACTCGCCGTGCTCGCGATGACGGCGAGCGCAAGACTGATGCGCGCCAGTTCGCCGCCCGACGCGACTTTCGCGAGCGGCCGCAGCGCGACGCCCGCGTGTCCCGCGACGCGGAATTCAATCTGCTCCAGCCCGTTCGCGCCGCCTTCGGCGAGCGGCACGAGCGCGACCTCGAAGCTGCCGCCTGCCATCGACAGCTCCTGCATGCCTTCCGTGACCGCTTTCGACAGATTTTTCGCGGCCTTCGCGCGCGCCTTGGACAGCACCTTGGCTTGCGCGAGATATTCGCTCTTCGCTTTCTCGGCGGCGGCGTTGAGCGCATCGAGATCGGCGGCGGCATCGAGTTCGGCGAGCTGGCGGCGGCGCGCGTCGTGTTCTTCCGGCAGCGTTTCGGGTTGAAGGCGGAACTTGCGCGCGGTCGAGTGCAGTTGCTCCATGCGTCTTTCGACTTGCGCGAGCCGGTCAGGATCGAGCTCCAGCCGCTGCGCGTAGTGCGATAGCGAATACGACGCTTCCTGCAACTGGATTTCCGCCGGTTCGAGCGACGCGAGCACGTCGTTCAACGCGGGATCGATATCGGACAGGCCGCGCAGCTTCGAGATGATGGCGCCGAGCTGCGAGATCATCGCTTCGTCGGATTCGGAGAGCGCGCCGAGCGCACCCTGCACGCCGTCGATGAGACTCGCCGAATGCGACAGCCGATGATGCTCCGCGCTCACTTCTTCCCATTCGCCGGGCTGCGGCGCGAGCTTGTCGAACTCGCTCAGTTGCCACGCGAGACGCTCGCGTTCCAGTTGCAGCTCGCGGTCGCGATTCTGGGCGGTCTCGACGGCTTGCTGCGCGTCGCGCATCGCTCGCCACGCACGATTCACCGCGCCGGCCGTGTCGAGCAACTGCGCGTGCGTGTCGAAGAGTTCGCGTTGCGCGTCCGGTCGCATCAACAATTGATGCGCGTGCTGGCCGTGGATATCGACGAGCATTTCGCCGACTTCGCGCAACTGCGCGAGCGTCGCGGGCGTGCCATTGATGAACGCTCGCGAGCGGCCGCCCGAATCGATCACCCGCCGCAGCATGACCGAATCGGCGTCCTGCGTGAGCGCGTGTTCGTCCAGCCAGCGCACGACGAGCGGATGCGTCGAAAATTCGGCGGTGATGTCGGCGCGCGCCTGACCGGCGCGCACGACGCTCGCGTCGCCGCGCGCGCCGAGCGTGAGCGCGAGGGCGTCGATGAGGATCGACTTGCCCGCGCCGGTTTCACCCGAAAAGACCGTGAAGCCTGGATCGAAATCGATATCCAGCGTGGCGACGATGACGAAATCTCGAATGGAAAGATGACGGAGCATGGACGCTTCGGGGAAGGAAGTTCTGGCAGATCAGAGAGCGGACGAATCCTGCGACGGATGCTCGTTCCAGTGCAGCTTCTTGCGCAGCGTGGCGTACGTGCTGTAGCCGACCGGATGCAGCACCGGCACCGTATGCTTCGAGCGCCGCACTTCAATCGCGTCGTTCAGTTCGACGGCGGTGAACGACTGCATGTCGAAGTTCACGTTGACGTCGCGACCGCCGATGATCTGAATGGTCACTTTCGAATCGTCGGGCAGCACGATCGGCCGGTTCGACAGCGAATGCGGCGCGATCGGCACGAGCACGAAGCCCTGCAATTGCGGATGCAGGATCGGCCCCGCCGACGACAGCGCGTAGGCGGTCGAGCCGGTCGGCGTCGCGACGATCAGTCCGTCGGAACGCTGGTTGTACATGAAGTGGCCGTCCACCGACACGCGCAGCTCCGCCATGCCGGAGAAGCCGCTGCGATTCACCACGACGTCGTTGAACGCGAGCGCGTGGTAGATCGGCTTGTCGTTGCGCACGATGCGCGCTTCGAGCAGGCTGCGCTCCTCGCGCTCGAACTGGCCGGCGAGCATTTGCGGGACGATTTCCTGCATCGCCTTGAGCGGAATGTCGGTGATGAAGCCGAGCCGGCCATGATTCACGCCGATGAGCGGTGTTTTATACGGCGCGAGCTGCCGTCCGATGCCGAGCATCGTGCCGTCGCCGCCGAGCACGATTGCAACGTCCGCGCGCGCGCCCATCTCCGCGATGGAGAGCGCCGGGAACTCCGTCACGCCGACGTCCTTCGCGGTGCCCGCCTCGAAGACGACCTCGAAGCCCTGGCTCCTGAGGAGATCGGCGAGCGATCTCAGCGGCGCCTCGATGCCCGGCGTGTTGGTGCGCCCCACGAGGGCGACGGTCTTGAATTGGCCAATTTCCATGCCGGCATTACACCATAGTCAGAGAGCGAAAAGAACCGTGGGCGATGGCCGCCGGGCGCGCCGCGACGAGACCGTGCGGCATGACGCGGGCAGGCTCGCCGTTTGTCGCTAGAATGGAGCGGACGTTGAATGCCGACCACCCGGCGCGGCTCGCCGCTATCCGACACGTTGAGCTAAAATTTCCCCATGCTAGACCCACGTGCACAAACCCTCCTCAAAACGTTGATCGAGCGCTACATCGCCGAAGGTCAGCCGGTCGGTTCGCGCACGTTATCACGTCATTCCGGCCTCGAACTGAGCCCCGCGACGATCCGCAACGTCATGTCGGATCTCGAAGACCTCGGGCTGGTCGCGAGCCCGCATACGTCGGCGGGACGCATTCCCACGCCGCGCGGCTACCGGCTCTTCGTCGACACGATGCTGACTGTAGAAGCACCGCAAGACGAGGCCATGACCACCGCGGTGAAGACTCGCCTGCAAGGCGAGGAGCCGCAGAAGATCGTCGCGGCGGCGGCGAGCGTGCTGTCCAATCTGTCTTCGTTCGCGGGCGTCGTGCTCACGCCGCGCCGGAGCCACATGTTCAAGCAGATCGAGTTCATGCGGCTGTCGGACAAGCGCATTCTGCTCATCATCGTGACGCCCGAAGGCGACGTGCAGAACCGCATGATGGCCACGCAACGCGACTATTCGCCTTCGCAACTCGTAGAAGCCTCCAATTACATCAACGCGCATTTCGCGGGCCTGTCCTTCGACGAAGTACGCCGCCGTTTGCGCGAGGAAATCGACCAGTTGCGCGGCGACATGACCGCGCTCATGCAGGCGGCCGTGGTCGCGAGCACCGCCGAGACGGACCCCACTGACACCGTGCTGATTTCCGGCGAGCGCAACCTGCTCGAAGTGGCGGACCTTTCGTCCGACATGGCGCGGCTGCGCAAGCTTTTCGATTTGTTCGACCAAAAGACGAGCCTCCTGCAATTGCTGGATGTATCGAGTCACGCGCAAGGCGTGCAGATTTTCATCGGCGGAGAAAGCAATCTCGTGCCGATCGAGGAAATGAGCGTCGTGACGGCGCCATACGAGGTCAACGGGAAGATCGTCGGCACGCTCGGCGTGATCGGCCCGACGCGCATGGCGTACAATCGCGTGATTCCGATCGTCGATATCACCGCGCGTTTGCTGTCGATGTCGCTCAGTCATCAGTGACGCCATCTTGGCGCGCCGCGAAAGGGCGCGCCACTAGGCCGTTCGGCCAATGATGCGTCCGGAAACGCGCCGCTATAATGGTCCTCAACTTTTCCGACGACCATCTTCAGGCTCGCTTCCCTTATGCGTTTCGACCTCGAGTTGCCCTCGCAGCCCAGCGCTTCGCATCGCGTCGCGGTGCTGCTGATCAATCTCGGCACGCCGGACGCGCCCACGCCGCGGGCGGTGCGCAAGTATCTGGCGCAATTCCTGTCCGATCCGCGCGTCGTCGAAATTCCGTCATTCGTGTGGCAATTCATTCTGCGCGGCCTGATCCTGCCGTTTCGCGGGCGCGCATCGGCGAAGAAGTACGCGCAAGTGTGGATGCCCGAAGGCTCGCCGCTGCGCGTGCATACGGAAAAGCAGGTCGACGGCTTGCGGCGGCTCTTCGCGGCGAACGACTATCACGTCATCGTCGACTATGCGATGCGCTACGGCACGCCGGGCATCGGCGCGATGCTCAATCAGCTGAAGCTCGAAGGCGCCGACCGCATTCTCCTGTTGCCGATGTATCCGCAATACTCGTCGTCCACGACGGCCACCGCATTCGACGACGCGTTCGCCGCGCTCAAGCGCGTGCGCAATCAGCCGGAAATCCGCACGATCCGCCATTACGCCGATCATCCGGCGTATATCGCGGCGCTCGCGGAGCAGGTGCGCGACTATTGGCGGCATCACGGCCAGCCGGATTTCGCCGCGGGCGACAAGCTTGTGCTGAGCTTCCACGGCGTGCCGAAGCGCACGATGGATCTCGGCGATCCGTATCACGACCAGTGCCAGCTGACCGGTTCGTTGCTCATGGCCGCGCTCGGGCTTACGCCGGTTGAATGCCGCGTGACGTTCCAGTCGCGCTTTGGGCGGGCGGAGTGGCTTCAGCCGTACACCGCGCCGACGGTCGCGGAGCTCGGCGCGGGCGGCGTTTCTCGTGTGGACGTGTTCTGTCCCGGCTTCACGGCGGATTGTCTCGAGACGATCGAGGAAATCGGCATCGAGGTGCGCGACGAATTTCTGAAGGCGGGCGGCAAGCATTTTCACCGGATTGCCTGCCTGAACTCAGCGCCCGCGTGGATCAAGGCACTGGGCGAGATCGCCGCGCAACATCTTCAGGGATGGCCCGTGCAGACTGTGCAGCCGCTCACCGCAGTGGCCTGAGCGCGGCTTTTTCAGGCATTCACCCATGAACTACAAGATTTCGACGGAACCTGGCGCACGTTTGCGCATCGATAAGTGGCTTTGGGCAGCGCGTTTCTTCAAGACGCGTTCGCTCGCGAGCGATGCGGTCGAGAAAGGCCGCGTGAAGATCGGCGGGGCGAATGTGAAGCCGTCTAAGGACGTGCGCGTCGGCGATATCGTCGAGATCGATATCGAACGGCTGGTGTGGCAGGTCGAAGTGCTCGGGATATGCGATGTGCGCGGCCCGGCGCCGGTCGCCCAGACGCTCTATGCCGAAACCGGGGAAGGCCGTGCGAAACGCATGGCCGAGGCCGAGCGCCGCAAGAATTTCCGCGAGCCCGCAGCGGAACTGCAGGGAAGGCCGACGAAGCGCGACCGGCGCACTATCGACAAATTTTCTCGTTCGGATTGAAGTAGCTTTCGATGGTCGCGTGAACGCCGCCGTACTCGGTGGTACGTTCGGTCACGACGCCGGACATGCAGATGGTGGTCGTTCCCGCGACGAGTACCAGGGCGACCACCGCGATAGCAAAGGTCAGTTTCATGGTATCCCCGGGAAGCGGGTTGCCCGGTCAGAAGGCGGCCGGATCAGGAAACGGGCAAGGGCTGAAAGCGGTTTGAAGCAATTCGTAGGATTAGGGTTAACGTGCGTCCTGCGCTGCTTTTTTGAAGTGTAGGCGACTCAGGGCTTTCCCTCAATCCGAAAATCGCGCGCCGCGGCGAAGTCTGTATTACGAGCCATTGCGGCGCCATCTTGCTGTCGAGATTTGTCCGAAAAACCGTTTCGAAGGCTTGAAAAAGCTTTCGGCGCCCTCATTTCGGCCGTTAGTGCGAAAAATGCGTCCGACTTTCGGTCTGGCCGCTTTCGCAGCCGATTCAACTCACTGCAATACATATTCAGCGACATGGAAAACACGCAAGAGAATCCAGCGAGCCAGAACGCAACGCCCGCCGACGATAACGCGCGCCAGTCCGCCGACCCGACCAGCGCGGCGGCTCCCGCGTCCCAAGGCGCACCGGCTGATGCCGCCGCCGCGCCGCAAGCCGCGCCGAATGAGGCCGAAGCTGCGCTCGCCGAAGCGCAGGCCACCATCGCCGCGCTCAAGGAAGACTTCCTGCGCGCGAAGGCCGAAACCGAGAACGTGCGCCGCCGCAGTCAGGAAGATGTCGCGAAGGCGCATAAATTCGCCATCGAAAATTTTGCGGAGAACCTGCTTCCGGTGCTCGACAGCCTGGAAGCCGCGCTCGCCGACCAGTCGACGGATGTCGCCAAGGTTCGCGAAGGCGTCGAACTGACGCTGCGTCAACTGACGGGCGCGTTGGAGAAAGGCCGCGTGATCGCGGTGAACCCGGTCGGCGAAAAATTCGATCCGCATCGCCATCAGGCCATCTCGATGGTTCCGGCGGAACAAGACCCGAATACTGTCGTCACGGTGCTGCAGAAGGGCTACGTCATCGCCGACCGCGTGCTGCGCCCGGCGCTCGTGACCGTCGCCGCGCCGAAGTAATCGGTCTCGCGGCGTACGTGCCGGCCGTGTCGGTCGCCGCACAAAAAAACTTATAGACCGCATCGTTTGCAGGGTCTTGAAATCGAAACTGACGCTCTTATCTTGCGTACAGGTATGAATTTTGGGCGTTCGGCCCGGTAAATCGGCAAAAGCCGGCATCGAAAGGCCGGCCGCAACGCCACTGCGATCAAAGCTAGGAGAGGATAAAAAATGGGCAGAATCATCGGTATCGACCTCGGCACCACGAACTCGTGCGTGGCGCTGATGGAAGGCAATCAGGTCAAGGTCATCGAGAACTCGGAAGGCGCGCGCACCACGCCGTCGATCATCGCGTACATGGATGACAACGAGATCCTCGTCGGCGCGCCTGCGAAGCGCCAGTCGGTCACCAATCCGAAGAACACGCTGTACGCGGTCAAGCGCCTGATCGGCCGCCGCTTCGACGAGAAGGAAGTGCAGAAGGACATCAACCTGATGCCCTACAAGATCGTCAAGCACGACAACGGCGATGCATGGGTCGAAGCGCACGGCAAGAACCTCGCGCCGTCGCAGGTTTCGGCTGAAGTCCTGCGCAAGATGAAGAAGACCGCTGAAGACTACCTCGGCGAGCCGGTGACGGAAGCCGTCATCACGGTTCCGGCGTACTTCAACGACAGCCAGCGTCAGGCAACGAAGGACGCGGGCCGCATCGCCGGTCTGGAAGTGAAGCGCATCATCAACGAGCCGACCGCGGCCGCGCTCGCGTTCGGTCTCGACAAGGCCGAAAAGGGCGACCGCAAGATCGCCGTGTTCGACTTGGGCGGCGGCACGTTCGACATCTCGATCATCGAGATCGCGGACGTGGACGGCGAAATGCAGTTCGAAGTGCTGTCGACGAACGGCGATACGTTCCTCGGCGGTGAAGACTTCGACCAGCGCATCATCGATTACATCATCGGCGAGTTCAAGAAAGAGCAGGGCGTCGACCTGTCGAAGGACGTGCTCGCGCTGCAACGCCTGAAGGAAGCCGCTGAAAAGGCGAAGATCGAACTGTCGTCGACGGCTCAGACCGACATCAACCTGCCGTACATCACGGCGGACGCGTCCGGTCCGAAGCACCTGAACCTCAAGTTCACGCGTGCCAAGCTCGAAGCGCTCGTCGAAGAGCTGATCGAGCGCACGATCGAACCGTGCCGCATCGCGATCAAGGATGCGGGCGTGAAGGTCGGCGACATCGACGACGTGATTCTCGTCGGCGGCATGACGCGTATGCCGAAGGTGCAGGAGAAGGTGAAGGAATTCTTCGGCAAGGATCCGCGCCGTGACGTGAACCCGGACGAAGCCGTCGCCGTGGGCGCCGCGATTCAAGGCCAGGTTCTGTCGGGCGACCGCAAGGACGTGCTGCTGCTCGACGTGACGCCGCTGTCGCTCGGCATCGAGACGCTCGGCGGTGTGATGACGAAGATGATCAACAAGAACACGACCATCCCGACGAAGCACTCGCAAGTGTATTCGACGGCGGACGACAACCAGGGCGCCGTGACGATCAAGGTGTTCCAGGGCGAGCGCGAAATGGCCGTCGGCAACAAGCTGCTCGGCGAGTTCAACCTCGAAGGCATTCCGCCCGCACCGCGCGGCGTGCCGCAGATCGAAGTGACCTTCGACATCGACGCGAACGGCATTCTGCACGTTGGCGCGAAGGACAAGGCGACGGGCAAGGAAAACAAGATCACCATCAAGGCGAACTCGGGTCTGACGGACGCGGAAATCGACAAGATGGTGAAGGACGCCGAAGCCAACGCCGAGGAAGATCACAAGCTGCGTGAGCTGGCCGACGCGCGCAACCAGGGCGATGCGCTGGTTCACAGCACGAAGAAGGCGGTCGCGGAGTACGGTGACAAGGTCGACGCTTCGGAGAAGGAAAAGATCGAAGCGGCGCTGAAGGACCTCGAAGAGGCGCTGAAGAGCAGCTCGAGCGACAAGGCCACGGTCGAAGCAAAGGTCGAGGCGCTGGCTCAGGCTTCGCAGAAGCTCGGCGAAAAGATGTACGCCGACATGCAGGCGCAGCAAGGCGCGGCGAGCGCGGCCGCGGGTGCGGCAGGCGCGGGCGCGTCGGCGGATGCGGGCGCGAGCCAGCATCACGATGACGTCGTCGACGCCGACTTCAAGGAAGTGAAGAAGGACTAACGCCGAATCGGGCGCGTGAGTGGCGACATTCACGCGCTTTTCGGTGGTATCACCGGGACGCGTTGGCGTCTGACGTGGAGCGCGCCTGGCGAGCCTTTCGGCTCTCCGGGCACGTTGTTTTTAGAGGCGCGTTGCTTCTGGCGAGGCGCAAAAAGTTTTACGCGCGGGTTGCGAGCGACATCCGCAGCATCTCGCAGCATCTGACAGGAACCGCGGCGCTCAAGCGCGGCGGCATCGAACCGACATGGCGAAACGGGATTACTACGACGTTCTGGGCGTCGCGAAAAATGCGAGCGACGACGAGATCAAGAAGGCGTATCGCAAGCTCGCGATGAAGTATCACCCTGACCGCAACCCGGACAACAAGAAGGCGGAAGAGAATTTCAAGGAGGCGAAGGAAGCCTACGAAATGCTCTCCGACCAGCAGAAGCGGGCCGCCTACGATCAGTACGGCCACGCGGGCGTGGATCCGAACATGGCGGGCGCGGGCGCGCAAGGTTTCGGCGGTTTCGCCGATGCCTTCGGCGATATCTTCGGCGACATCTTCGGACAGACGGCGGGTGGCGCCGGCGCGCGCGGCCGCAGCGGTCCGCAGGTGTATCGCGGCGCGGACTTGCGCTACAGCATGGAAATCACGCTGGAGCAGGCGGCGCACGGCTACGACACGCAGATTCGCGTGCCGAGCTGGGTGAACTGCAACGTCTGCCACGGCTCCGGTGCGAAGCCGGGCACGAAGCCCGAAACCTGCCCGACCTGTCATGGTCAGGGCCAGGTACGCATGTCGCAAGGGTTTTTCAGCATCCAGCAGACGTGCCCGAAGTGTCACGGCAGCGGCAGCTACATCCCCGATCCGTGCGCGAACTGCCACGGCGCGGGCAAGGTGAAGGAAACGAAGACGCTGGAAGTGAAGATTCCGGCGGGCATCGACGACGGCATGCGAATCCGCTCGGCGGGCAATGGCGAGCCGGGCATCAACGGTGGTCCGGCCGGCGACTTGTATGTGGAAATCCACATCAAGCAGCATTCGGTGTTCGAGCGTGACGGCGACGACCTGCATTGCCAGATGCCGATTCCGTTCACGACGGCGGCGCTCGGCGGCGAGATCGAAGTGCCGACGCTCGCGGGCCGCGCGAGCTTCACGGTGCCGGAAGGCACGCAGTCGGGCAAGACGTTCCGTTTGCGCGGCAAGGGCATCAAGGGCTTGCGTTCGAGCATCGCCGGCGATCTGTATGTGCATGTCCAGGTGGAAACGCCGGTCAAGCTCACCGACGCGCAGCGCGATTTGCTCAAGCAGTTCGAGAAGTCGCTCGTCGAGGGTGGCGCGCGGCATAGTCCGCAAAGCAAGAGCTGGTTCGACCGCGTGAAGAGCTTCTTCGATTGATGCGGTCGAGTGCGTAGTACGTCGGGCAGGTATGACGATGAAAACCGAAGAGCGCAGCGCGGTGTTCGCGCTGCTCGACGATTGCGATGCGACCGCCGAAAGGCGGTCGAGTCGTTTGTACACAGACTTCGTGCGCGAACGCGTCTGCGTGAACGCGCGCGATCTCGATGCCGTTTGCGCCGAAATCGAGCGCGATCTGCAGAGCGGCCTGCATGCGCTTGTCGTCGCGGATTACGAGTTCGGACGCAATCTCCAGTTCGGTGAAATCGGGCGTGGTGAAGATCAGGCGCTTCGCGTGCTGATGTTTCGCTCGTGCGTGTTTCTGTCGCGTAAGGAAGTGAGCGCCTGGCTCGCCGATGACGACGTTGCAGGCGTCGCGGGCATTGCGCCGAGCGTCACCCGCGACGAGTTCGACAAGGCCATCGCCACGGTTCAGGAGGCGTTGAAGGAAGGCGAGTCGTATCAGATCAACTACACGTATCGGCTGAATTTCGATGTATTCGGCACGCCGCTCGCGCTGTATCGGCGATTGCGCGAGCGGCAAGCCGTGCATTTCGGCGCGTTCATCGCGTTGCCGGACGGCAGGTCGGTCGTGTCGTGCTCGCCGGAATTGTTCGTCGAGAAACATGGCGATCTGTTGCGCGCGCGGCCGATGAAAGGCACCGCGCCACGGGATGCCGATCCCGAATCGCTGCGCCTCGACCCGAAGAATCGCGCCGAGAACGTGATGATCGTCGACTTGTTGCGCAACGACATGTCGCGCGTGGCGGTCACGGGTTCGGTCAACGTACCCGCGCTGTTCTCGGTCGAGCCGTACGCATCGGTGTGGCAGATGACGTCGACGATCGAAGCGCGCGTCATACCCGGCACGTCGTTCGCGGACATCGTGCGCGCGCTCTTTCCGTGCGGCTCGATCACCGGCGCGCCGAAGTATCGGACGATGCAACTGATCGACGAAATCGAGAGCACGCCGCGCGGGCTTTACACCGGCGCGATCGGCTGGCTCGATGCGAGCGGCGACTTCTGCATGTCGGTGGCGATTCGTACGCTCGTCATCGATGCGGCCGCGCGGCACGGCGTGCTCGGCATCGGCGCGGGCATCGTGCTCGATAGTGTCGCCGCCGACGAATACGAGGAGTGTCTGTTGAAAGCGCGTTTTCTGACGGGCGCGGATCCCGGCTTCGAACTGTTCGAGACGACATACGCGACACGCGATGAAGGCGTGCGCCATTACGCGCGCCACGTCGCGCGGTTGAAGGCGAGCGCGGCGTATCTCGGTTTCACGTTCGACGAAGCTTCGTTGCACGAGCAGACCGCGCAACATATCGCGGACTTCGAAGGCCAGAAACCGTATCGAATGCGTATCGCGCTGGCCAAGAGCGGGCGCATCACGATGACGAGCGCGCCGCTTGCGCCGTTGCCATCGGATACGGTGAACGTGCTGCTCGCTTCGGAGCGCGGATTCGCGCCGCAAAGCTCGGCCGATCCGCTTCTCAGACACAAGACGACGCGTCGCGCGGATTACGATCGTGCGTGGAAAGCCGCCGAAGCCGAAGGCGCGTTCGACATGTTGTTCGTCAACGAGCGCGGCGAGTTGACCGAGGGCGGCCGCTCGAGCGTGTTCGTGAAGCTCGACGGCGAGTGGTTCACGCCGCCCATCGATGCCGGCGTGCTGCCGGGCGTGATGCGCGCGGTGTTGATGGAAGAACTCGGCGCGCGCGAACGCGCGCTTACGCCGAACGAACTCGACAACGCGCAGAGCCTGCTGATCAGCAACGCCCTGCGCGGCGCGGTCGAAGCGCGCCTCAAGCGTTAGCCAGAATCACCACTCGGCGACGCTGCCATCCGCGTGACGCCACACCGGATTGCGCCAGCGATGGCCGACCTTCGCCATTTCGCGCACTTTCTCCTCGTTCACCTCGATTCCCAAGCCCGGCCCTTGCGGAATCGACACCATCCCGTCTTCGTACTTGAAGACTTCCGGATTCCTGATGTAATCGAGCAGGTCATTGCCCTTGTTGTAGTGAATGCCGAGGCTCTGTTCCTGGATGAACGCGTTATAGCTGACCGCATCGATCTGCAGACAGGTTGCGAGCGCGATCGGACCGAGCGGGCAGTGCAGCGCGAGCGCGACATCGTAGGCTTCGGCCATCGTCGCGATCTTGCGGCATTCGGTGAGACCGCCCGCATGCGACGCGTCCGGCTGAATGATGTCGACGTAACCGCCCGCCAGAATGTGCTTGAAATCCCAGCGCGAGTAGAGCCGCTCGCCGAGCGCGATCGGCGTGCTCGTCTGGTTGACGATATCGCGCAGCGCCTCGACGTTTTCCGAAAGCACCGGCTCTTCGATGAACATCAGCTTGAACGGATCGAGCTCCTTCGCGAGCACTTTCGCCATCGGCTTGTGCACGCGTCCGTGAAAGTCGACGCCGATGCCCACGTTCGGCCCGACCGCTTCGCGCACCGCTTGCACGTTGTCGATCACGCCCTGAACCTTGTCGAAGGTATCGATGATCTGCAGCTCTTCCGAGCCGTTCATCTTCACGGCCTTGAAGCCGCGCTCGACCACCGCCCGCGCGTTGTTCGCGACGTCGCTCGGACGGTCGCCGCCGATCCACGAATACACCTTGATCTTGTCGCGCACCTGGCCGCCGAGCAGCGCGTGCACCGGCACGCCGTGATGCTTGCCGAGAATGTCCCACAATGCCTGATCGACGCCCGCGATCGCGCTCATGCCGATCGGGCCGCCGCGATAGAAGCCCGCGCGGTACATGACCTGCCACAAGTCTTCGATATGGCGCGGGTCCTTGCCGACGAGATAGTCGGCGAGTTCATCGACGGCTGCGGCGACCGTATGCGCGCGGCCTTCCACAACCGGCTCGCCCCAGCCCGTGATGCCCTCGTCGGTTTCGATCTTGAGGAAGCACCAGCGCGGCGGAACGATGAAGGTCTCGAGTTTCGTGATTTTCATTGAGCGTCTCCTGAAGGGTTTTACATGGTAGCAAAAAGGCGATGTCTGGGCATATTAATAGTATTATTCGCGTAAAGATTGGGACTTACGAAACATCAGTCGAATGCCCGATAATCGTGCTCAAAATATGAAGGGAGACCATCATTTACCGCGATCTGCATGGCCGTGTGACGCATGAACTGGGCATGGCGATCCTGCGCGGCGACTTTGCGCCGGGTTCGCCATTGCCGCGCGAAGCGGAACTGATGGAGCGCTTCGGCGTGAGCCGCACGGTGTTGCGCGAGTCGTTGCGCACGCTGACATCGAAAGGATTGATCGAGTCGCGGCCGAAAGTCGGTACGCGCGTGCGCGCGCAAGACGCGTGGAATCTGCTCGATGCCGACATGCTCGACTGGTACTCGCGCGTCGCGCCGCCGCTGCAATTCGCACTCAAGCTTCAGGAAATGCGCGAGATGATCGAGCCGTACGCCGCCGCGCTCGCCGCCGACAACCACGAAGAACGCACGCGCGAACGACTCACGCGCGCGCATCAGGCGATGGCGGACGCGCAGAACGTCGATGAATGGGTGCGCGCCGATCTCGACTTCCATCTGGGCGTGCTCGCCGCGTGCAGCAACGAATTGCTGATTCCGCTCGGCGCGCTGATCGAGCGCACGCTCGAAGGCCAGTTGCGCCTGAACGCGAAGCGCGCCGACGTCTACAACGCGTCGCTCGCGGAACATACGGCGGTTTTCGAAGCGATCATCGCGCGCGATTCGAACGGCGCGCGCCGCGCGATGGCCGGTCTGCTTGGCGTGACACGCGGCCGGATCGAAGGCTAGAACGCGTTCAGCGGAATCTTCAGATAGGTCGTGCCGTTGCTCGCCGCGTCGGGAAAGTGGCCCGCGCGGATATTGACCTGAATGGCGGGCAAGATGAGCGTCGGCATGCCGAGCGTCGCGTCGCGCGCCTCGCGCATCGCGACGAACTCGTCCTCGGTCTTGCCGCCGCCGACGTGGATGTTCTTCTCACGCTGCTCGCGCACCGTGGCTTGCCATTGCGGAGCGCGCGTCTCCGGCGGATAGTCGTGACACACGAAAAGCCGCGTGTCGGGATCGAGCGCGAGCAGGCGCTGAATCGATCGATACATCGCGCGGGCGTCGCCGCCCGGGAAATCGCAGCGCGCGGTGCCCAGATCCGGCATGAAGAGCGTGTCGCCGACGAACACCGCATCGCCGACGCGATACGCCATGTCGGCGGGCGTATGTCCCGGCACGAAGAGCGCGGTTGCTTCGAGCGCGCCGATCATGAACCGCTCGCCGTCGGCGAACAGATGATCGAACTGCGAGCCGTCGAGCTGGAACTCGGGTTCGAGATCGAAGATCTTCTTGAACACGCCCTGCACCGTGCGTATCGACTCGCCAATTCCGATCTTCCCGCCGAGCGTGCGTTTCAGATACGGCGCCGCCGAGAGATGATCGGCGTGCGCGTGCGTCTCCAGAATCCATTCGACGGAAAGCCGCTGGTCCCGCACGAACGCGACGACCGCATCGGCGGAATTCGTCGATGTGCGCGCGGCTTTGGGATCGTAGTCGAGCACCGGATCGACGATAGCCGCGGCGGAGCCGGGCGCTTCGTAGACGACGTACGTCATCGTGCCGGTGTTGATGTCGAAGAAGGGCTGAATGATCGCTTGCACGTTGATTCCCCCGGTGCGTCACGCGATCCTGTGCTTTTGCGGCCCGGATGGATTGGGCGTGTTTGTCAGGATCGCGATACAGTGTAACCCTTTGCGCCGGGCATCGATGCGCCGGCCGTCGTCTTCGCGAAAGCTCCATCGAGAGGTTTGAATGCCGCACGTCCCGACCGCGCTCGCGTCGTCCTGGGGCGCGTGGGCCGTGTTCGTCAGCGTCCTCGCGACGCAGCTCGGCGTGCCGGTCCCCGCCGCGCCGATGCTCATTCTCGCCGGCACGCTCGTCGCCGCCGGCAACGTGCCGTTCTGGCAAATGCTCGTGGCCGCAGTGCTCGCGGTGCTCATCGCCGATTCCTTGTGGTTCACCGCGGGCCGTCTCTACGGCCGAACCTTTCTCAATTCGCTCGTGCGCTTCTCGCTGTCGATCGATACCACGCTGCGCACCGCGCGCCGATGGTTCGAGCGCTTCGGCGTGCCGCTGCTCGCGCTGTCGAAGTTCGTGCCGGGGCTCGGGCTCGTGTCGGCGCCGCTGCTCGGCACCACGCAGATCGAAGTGCGCGTCTTCGTGTTGTGGGATCTGATCGGCGCGACGGCGTGGGCGAGCTTCTGGATGCTCGGCGGCGCGGCGCTCGAGGCGCAGATCGGCCGGCTCATCGAACTGGTGCGCGCGAACGGCACGACGCTGATCGACGTGCTCGTGATCATCGCGCTCGGCTTCGTGCTGTATCGATGGATCCGGCGCGAGCAGTTTCGTCAGTGGCTCGCGAAGTATCACATCACGCCCGATCAGCTCGACGCGATGATGCACTCCGACACGCCACCCGTGATCTACGACGCGCGTCCGGCGGACATTCGCCGTCGCGAGCCGTATCGCATCGCGGGCGCGATCGCGCTCGATCTCGATTCGCCGGATCGCGTCGATCAGTTGTATGCGGAGCACGAGGTCGTCGTGTATTGCGTGTGTCCGAACGAGGCGACGGCGAAGACCATCGCGCGTCAATTGCGGGCGAAGGGCTTCAGACACGTGCGGCCGCTGAAGGGCGGGCTCGATGCGTGGGAAAAGCACGGCTATCCGACCGAGCCGATTCCGCCCGAGCACTTGCGCGCGCCCGCCGATCACGACGACATCGATCACGATATGGTGACGATCCGCGCGACCGCGCCGGAATGAGCCGACCCTAGCTGCGGCGCGCCGGCCGGTTCACGAGCGCGATGCCCGCGAGGACCATCGCGGCGGCGACCATGAAGCGCGCGGTGAAATGCTCGCCGAGCAAGAGCACGCCGAAGGTGACGCCGAAGATCGGCGTGAGAAACGAGAACACGGAAAGCCGCGACGCCATGTAGCGCGTGAGCAGCCAGAACCACGTCAGATAGCTGATGAACGCGACGACGATCGCCTGATACGCGAGACTCGCGATCGCTATCGGCGACACGGCTTCGACGTGCGTCTGCCCGATGCCCGCCGCGAGCACGAGCAGCAGAACCGCCGATACCGCCAGCTGATAGAACAGCGTCTTGCTCGCGCTCGCATGGGAGAGCGCGGACGCGCGCACGACGACCGTCGTCGCGGCCCAGAAGATGCCGGCCATGATGCCGAGCGCATCGCCAGCGATGCCTTGCAACGTCGATGCGCTATTCGGATTGCCGTGCAGAAAGCCGTCCGCGAACGCGAGCGCGATGCCGCAGAACGCGAGCACGATGCCGCTCCACTGCGTGCGCGAAAGCCGCTCGCCCGCGACGAACCAGTGCAGCCCGAGCGCGGTGAAACAGGGCGCGGTGTAGAGAAACACGGCCATGCGTGTGGCCGTCGTGAGACTCAGGCCGAAGAAGATGCAGACGAATTCGCCGCCGAACAGCACGCCCGCGAGCAGTCCGGCGGGCAGCGTGTCGTCGCGCTGAAAGAGCGGCACGCCGCGCGTGCGCGTCCAGACCCATACGAGCAATGTCGCGATCAGCGAGCGGATGCCGGCCTGCAGCATCGGCGGAATCGAGGCGTTGGCTTCCTTGATCGCGACTTGCTGGAATCCCCACGCGCCGCAGAGGGCGATCATCACGATGACGGCGGTGGCGTCGGGGGCGCGGCGCAGGGAGAGGGATGGCGAGCTCATCGGCTGTCGGTTAAGCGTGCACTGATCTAGAGCGTCGATTGTGCCAGCGAACCGCTGCGATGAACGAAAGGTCGGGACGAGCCCGTGGAGATTGCGCGCCGCGACGAGCGTGCGGCGCGCGCTTTGAAAGCGTGGATTGAGCGCGGTTCAGGAATGCTTTTCGATCAGTTCGACCTTGTAGCCGTCCGGATCTTCGACGAACGCGATCACCGTCGTGCCGCCCTTCACCGGACCGGCTTCGCGCGTCACCTTGCCGCCCGCCTGACGGATGCGCTCGCACGCATCGGCGGCGTTATCGACTTCGAGCGCGATATGACCGTAAGCCGTGCCGAGATCGTACTTGTCGGTGCCCCAGTTGTAGGTCAGTTCGAGCACGCTGTTCTCGCTTTCCGGGCCGTAGCCGACGAACGCGAGCGTGTACTTGTACTCGGTGTTTTCGCTTTGACGCAGCACATGCATGCCGAGAATGCGCGTGTAGAAATCGATGGAACGCTGCAGGTCGCCGACGCGCAGCATCGTGTGGAGGAGTCGCATGGTGGGATTCCTGTTTGTAGGTTTGCGGGGACAGGAATGAAATTGTACCGTCGGCGCTTTTTACGCGCTGACCGCGCTCACAGTGCCGGCAGCAAGTCC
The DNA here is from genome assembly GCF_023630765.1 of Caballeronia sp. ATUFL_F2_KS9A. Taxonomy (NCBI): domain Bacteria; kingdom Pseudomonadati; phylum Pseudomonadota; class Betaproteobacteria; order Burkholderiales; family Burkholderiaceae; genus Caballeronia; species Caballeronia sp. ATUFL_F2_KS9A. Next base: position 344,683 of record NZ_JALQEK010000001.1, read on the forward strand.
GGCGGATGATGCTTGAGCGTATGCCGCGCCTCGCGGAACTCGGGGAAGATCGATTCCACCGTCTGCCAGAAACGCGGGCTGTGATTCATCTCGCGCAGATGCGCGAGCTCGTGCGCGACGACGTAATCGATGATCGACATCGGAAAATGGATGAGCCGCCAGTTGAGGCGAATCTTGCCGTCGCTGGAGCAACTGCCCCAGCGCGTCGCCGCCGACGACAGCGCATACGCGCGGTACTCGACGCCGAGCTTCGCCGCATAGACCGCGAGCCGCGCACCGAAGATGCGCTTCGCTTCGCTTTGCAGCCAGCCTTGCACGCGATCCTTGATCTGCTGCGCGTCGGCGGATGCTGGCAGCGGAAGCGTGAGCACGCCGGTTTCGTCATCGAACGAAAGCGCGCTCGCAGAGTTGAGCGACACGCTGATCGTCTTGCCGAGAAACGGAAACTGCGCGCCGTCCTTCCATTCGATGCGCGGCAGCGCGCGCTGCTCCACGCGCGTCTGCCATTCGGTGAGCTTCCTGACGATCCAGTTCTGCTTGTCGAGAATCGCGCTTTCGATATCGGCGATCGTCACCCAGCGCGGCGCGGTGATCGCGAGCCCGGTTCCGTCGATGCAAAAGCCGATCGTGCGCCGCGACGAACGACGCAACCGGTATTCGAGCGCGCCCGCTTTGAGCACGATGCGACGCAGGCGCACGCCATCGGGCAGCGGTGCGGTGGGCGCGTTCGGTGCAGCGGGCGTGAGGACGGGAACGGGATCGGCGGGGGGAACATCGCCGCGCAGCGGAGCCGGTCCGTTCGCGGGCGGCGCGCCGGAGTAAGCCGGCGCATGCTCGAACGGCAGATCGAGTTGCAGGGTATCGAGCGCGACGGCGGGGCGCTGTCGCGAAGGGGCTTTCTGCATCGGCTCCGCTTTGCGCTCACGGCGCAGGAATGACGAGAAGAAAGAGTAGGGCACGCCTCGGCTCGAATCGAACGCCGCCGCGTCAGCGGCCCGCGCCCGCAGCGCCGGCTTTGGCCGGCTGCGCGTTCGGCACGGCGTAAGCGTGCGGATCGATGCGGCGCATTTCCGTCTCGATCCAGCTTTCGACGCGCGCGTTCACTTCCTCGGGCGTGAGACCGGCCGTATCGATCGGCTTGCCGACCGACACCGTGACTATACCCGGATATTTGATGAACGAATTGCGTGGCCACACGTGACCGGCGTTGTGCGCGATCGGCACGACCGGCGCGCCGGTTGCAACCGCGAAGCGTGCGCCGCCGGTCTTGTACTTGCCCTGGCTGCCGACGCGTGTGCGCGTGCCTTCGGGGAACATGATGATCCACGCGCCTTCGTCCATGCGCGCGCGGCCTTGCCTGGTGACGGAGACGAAGGCGTCGCGGCCCTGCTTGCGATCGATGTGCACCATCTTCAGGAGTCCGAGCGCCCAGCCGAAGAACGGCACATAGAGCAGCTCGCGCTTGAACACGTAGCAGAGCGGCCGCGGCATCAGCGCGGGAAACGCGAGCGTCTCCCATGCGGACTGATGCTTCGACAGCAGCACGGCCGGACCATTCGGCAGGTTCTCCATGCCTTCGATCGTGTAGCGAATGCCGATCAGATGCCGCAGCACGACGATCGTCGACTTGCACCAGCCGGCGGCCATCCAGTAACGCTTGTCTGCGCGCATGAACGGAAACGCGATGAAGCAGGCGATCGCGTACGGCACCGTGTACACGACGAAGTAAAGCATCAACAGCAACGAACGGATGAAGCGCATGGAATATCTGTTACTGAGCCGCGGCGCGATCCTGATGCCGCGCGAGGAAATCGAGCGCGAATGCGCGCAAGTCCTTGTGAACGAGGGTGCCTTCGGGCAACTGGCCTTCCTTGAGCGTCTTTTCGCCTTTGCCGGTCAGCACGAGATGCGTGGGAAAGCCGAGCGCCGCGCCCGCCTGGAGATCGCGCAAAGAATCGCCGACGACCGGCGTATCTTCCGGATCGATCTCGAAGCGGTCGATGATCTGTTGCAGCATGCCGGGCCGGGGCTTTCTGCAATCGCACTGATCTTCGGCCGTGTGCGGGCAGAAAAACACCGCGTCGATGCGCCCGCCGACGGCCGCGACCGCGCGATTCATCTTCTGATGCATTGCGTTGAGTGCGGCCATGTCGAATAGACCGCGCCCGATGCCCGACTGATTCGACGCGATCGCCACGCGATAGCCCGACTGGTTCAGCCGCGCGATCGCTTCGAGACTGCCGGGAATGGCGACCCATTCGTCCGGCGACTTGATGAAGGCATCCGAATCGACGTTGATGACGCCGTCGCGATCGAGGATGACCAGTTTGCGGTTCATGACCATGGGCGGCGTTTCTTAAGCAGCGAGCTTCGAGATGTCGGCGACGCAGTTCATCTGCTGATGCAGCGCGTTGAGCAGCGCGAGACGATTGTTGCGCAGCGCCGGGTCTTCCGCGTTCACCATCACGTCGTTGAAGAACGTATCGACGGATTCGCGCAACGCGGCGAGCGCGGTGAGCGCCTCCGTATAGTTGCGCGCGGCGAGCTGGCTTTGCACGCGCGGCGTCACCTGCTCGATCTGCGTGTACAGATCCTTCTCGGCCGCTTCGACGAGCAGTTCCTTGTTGACCACCGAAGGCGCGCCTTGCTCCGACTTCTTCAGAATGTTCGAGATGCGCTTGTTGGCCGCCGCGAGCGCCGCGGCTTCCGGCAGCGCCGCGAATTCGCGCACGGCGTCGAGGCGCGCGACGATGTCGTCGAGGCGCGTCGGGTTCAGGCTCAGGACCGCTTCGATATCGTTCGCTTCGAAGCCGCGCTCGCGCAACAGTCCGCGCAGACGATCGAGGAAGAAGGCGTAGACCGCTTCGGTCGAATCGGCGACTTGCGGCATGCCCGCGAACTGACGTTGCGCCGCGCCGACGAGATCACGCAGATCGACCGGCAGCTTCTTTTCGAGCAGGATGCGCAACACGCCCAGCGCGTGACGGCGCAGCGCGAACGGATCTTTCTCGCCCGTCGGCGCGAGCCCGATGCCCCAGATGCCGACGATCGTTTCGAGCTTGTCCGCGAGCGCGACCGCGGCACCGACGCCCGTCGACGGCGTTTCGTCGCCCGAGAAGCGCGGCTGATAGTGCTCCGAGCACGCGAGCGCGACTTCTTCCGGCTCGCCGTCGTGACGCGCGTAGTACGTGCCCATCGTGCCTTGCAGCTCGGGGAATTCACCGACCATGTCGGTCAGCAGATCCGCCTTCGCGAGACGCGCGGCGCGGCGCGTCAGCGCGGGATCGACCCCGACCATCGGCGCGATTTCGCCCGCGAGCGCTTCGAGACGCTCGACGCGCTGCAGCGTCGAGCCGAGCTTGTTGTGATAGACGACGTTCGCGAGCAGCGGCACGCGATCTTCGAGGCGCTTCTTCTTGTCCTGCGTAAAGAAGAACTTTGCGTCGGCGAGGCGCGGGCGCACGACGCGCTCGTTGCCTTCGACGATCTCGCCGGGCGTCTTCGTATCGATATTCGACACGATCAGAAAACGCGAGCGCAGCTTGCCGTTCTGATCCGTGAGCGCGAAGTATTTCTGGTTCGTCTGCATCGTGAGGATCAGGCATTCCTGCGGCACCTGCAGGAATTCCTCGTCGAAGCGGCATTCGTAGACGACCGGCCATTCGACGAGCGCGTTCACTTCGTCGAGCAGCGCTTCGGGCATCACGACGCGATCTTCGCCCGCAAACGCCTGCAGTTGCGTGCGGATCGATTCGCGGCGATCGTCGAAGTTCGCGACGACGCGGCCTTTGTCGAGCAGGGTGTCGGCGTAGTCGTCGGCATGAGCGATCGCGACGAAGCCTTCCGACATGAAGCGATGCCCGATGGTCGTATCGCCCGCATCGACGCCAAGCGCGCTGACCGGCACGACGTCGCGGCCGTGCATCGCGATCAGGCGCTGCACCGGACGCACGAACTGCACGCTGGTGCCGTCCGGACGCTGATACGTCATGACCTTCGGAATGGGCAGCTTGCCGAGGGTTTCGTCGAGCGCGGCTTGCAGGCCGTCGGCGAGCGTCGCGCCGGGCGCGGCGTAGCGCAGGAAGAAGGCTTCGGCCTTGCCGTCCTGCGCGCGTTCGAGTTCGGCGATGGGAAAGTCGGGGAAGCCGAGCGCCGCGAGTTTCTTCGCGAGCGGCGGCGTGGGATTGCCTTCCTTATCGAGCGCGACCGTTACCGGCAAGACTTTCTCGCGCACCTGCTTTTCCGGCGCGACATCGCGCACATTGCGGATGAGCACGGCGAGGCGGCGCGGCGTCGCGTACTTTTCGAACGAAGGCGCGCCGTCGATGAGATCGCGCGCGGCGAGACGCTCGACGATGCCATCGGCGAAAGCGGTGCCGAGACGCGCAAGCGCTTTCGGCGGCAGTTCTTCGGTGAGCAGCTCGACGAGGAGCGAAGCGTGGTTGGATTGCGTCATTGTTCTAGCGAGCCTCGTCAAACCTGTTCGTTGTTGCTGGGTTCGCCCGGCGGCGTGCTTTCCACCTTGAGCGGCGGCGCCCATGCCGGACGCTGCGCTTCCTGCTCGTCGCTGACGAGATCGCGATCGCCCTTGACCGGATTGCCGAGCATCGGGAAGCCGAGCGCTTCGCGCGAATCGTAATAAGCCTGCGCCACGAGGCGCGACAACGCACGGATGCGGCCGATATACGCCGCGCGCTCAGTCACGGAAATGGCGCCGCGCGCATCGAGCAGATTGAACGTATGGCCGGCCTTCAGCACGAGCTCATACGCGGGCAGCGCGAGCTTCGCATCGATCATCTTCTTCGCTTCTTCTTCGTAGCTCTTGAAGAACGTGAACAGCAGATCGACGTTCGCGTGCTCGAAGTTGTACGTGGACTGCTCGACCTCGTTCTGGTGATACACGTCGCCGTAGGTGAGGCGGCGCAGTTCGCGGCCGTTCGGGCCGTCTTCTTCCCATTCGGTCCAGATGAGGTCGTACACGTTCTCGACCTTCTGCAGGTACATGGCGAGGCGTTCGAGACCGTAGGTGATTTCGCCGAGCACGGGCTTGCAGTCGATGCCGCCCGCTTGCTGGAAGTACGTGAACTGCGTCACTTCCATGCCGTTGAGCCACACTTCCCAGCCGAGTCCCCAGGCGCCGAGCGTCGGGTTCTCCCAGTCGTCCTCGACGAAGCGCACGTCGTTCTGCTTCAGATCGAAGCCGAGCGCTTCGAGCGAGCCGAGGTACAAATCGAGGATGTTTTCCGGCGCGGGCTTCAGCACGACCTGATACTGATAGTAGTGCTGCAGGCGGTTGGGATTCTCGCCATAGCGGCCGTCCTTCGGGCGGCGCGACGGTTGAACGTAGGCCGCGCGCCACGGCTCCGGGCCGATCGCGCGCAGGAACGTGTGGACGTGCGAGGTGCCTGCGCCGACTTCCATGTCGATCGGCTGGAGGAGCGCGCAGCCCTTTTCGTTCCAGTAGGACTGCAGCGTCAGAATGATTTGCTGGAAAGTGAGCATGATTGCCTTTTGCGGGCGAACGCGGCGCGGCCATCGTCGTGACGACGCGACTCGGAGGCTCGGCCGAAGTACTTAAACGGAGAATTTTAGCCGAACGGACGGGCGGGTGCGGCTTTTTGGGAGAAGGCGGGCCGCGTCGCATCGCGCGACGCGGCTTTGTTTCAGCCGATGTTCAACGCTCGCCCGAACGTTTCCGATTCGGCGCGAATGCAAACGCGAACGCCAGCAGAATCAGCGATACCGCGATCACCGTCATGTTCCCGCTCGTCACATACGGCGTGCTGCCCGACGTGCCTTGCACGCGCGCTTCGAGCACGCCCGTGGCGAACGTCGGCAGCTTCGAGATGACATCGCCGTTGGCCGCGATCGCCGCCGTCATGCCCGTGTTGGTCGCGCGCAGCATCGGCCGGCCGGTTTCCATCGACCGCATCCGTGCGATCTGCAAGTGCTGATCGAGCGCGATGGTATTGCCGAACCACGCGAGATTCGTCGAGTTGATGAGAATGCCCGCGGGCGTTTCCTGCTCGCGGATCGTGCGCGCGATCTCTTCGCCGAAGATGTCCTCGTAGCAGATATCGACGGCGACCGGCTGGTTGTGCACGACGAATGCCTTCTGCGCGATCGGCCCGCGCGCGAGATCGCCGAGCGGAATGCCCATCATGCGCACGAACCAGTGAAAGCCGGGCGGCACGAATTCGCCGAAGGGCACGAGATGATGCTTGTCGTAGCGATACACGCCGTTCACATGCGGCGTGACGCCGAAGAGACTGTTGGTGAAATCGGTTGCGCGGCCATCGGGCAGAATCGTGACGCCGATCGCGCCGAAGAGAATCGACGAGTTCGTGTCGTCGGCGAAATTGCGGATCGCGACGGCGAAATCCTGCGGAATCTGCACCGACAGCACCGGCAGCGCGGTTTCCGGCGTGACGATCAGATCAGCGGGCTTCTCGGTGATGAGGCCCTTGTAGAGCGCGAGCGAGTCATCGACGCCCGACTGCTCGAACTTCATTTCCTGCTTCACGTTGCCTTGCAAGAGACGCACGTCGAGCGGTGCGTTGGCGGGCGTCGTCCATTGGACGAGCGACAGCAGCATGCCCGCGACGATCAGCGCAACCGCGACGACGCCCGGCGCGAACGCGAGCCGCCGCGTCTTGCGCAAGTGATAGACGGCCTGCACGATCAGCGCGGCGACGAGCGCGAGCACCCAGCCGACGCCGTACACGCCGACGATCGCGCTGAAGCCCTTGAGCGGACCGTCGACTTGCGCATAACCGCTCGCGAGCCAGGGAAAGCCGGTGAACACGAGGCCGCGCAGCCATTCGCCGAGCGCCCAGGCGCTCGCGAACGCGAACGCGCCGTGCCATGTCGGCGCATAGCGCGGCGATGCTTCGATGTCGCGTGCGGTGGCGGCGTCTTCATCGCCGAAGCGCGCGCGCCCCGCGACGAACGACCAGACCACGCTCGACAACGCCGGATAGATCGCGAGATACAGCGAGAACAGTGCGACGGCGGCGGCGGCGAGCGGCGCGGCCATGCCGCCGTAGACATGCATGCTGATGTAGAGCCACCACACGCCCGTCACGAAGTTGCCGAAGCCGAATGCCCAGCCGGTCGCGGCGGCGCTTTTCCAGCCGTTCGTGCGCGAGAGCCACGAGAAGAACAACGCGAACACGGCGAGCTCGATCCATCCGCCGTGCGGCGTCGGCGCGAAGGAGAGCGTATTGATCGCGCCGAGCACGGCGGCGACGAGGTAATGCCAGAACGGCAATGCGCGACGCGTATCGGGTGTCACGGAGACGTCGCGTTGACGGGAGAGAAAGCGAAACGATGAATCGGCCATTGATGACGGTCGAGATGAAACGGCAAAAGCGAGTGTAGGACTGACAGCGGGCGCCGTTCGGCTGCGGCGCCCGCGAAGCGCTTAGTCGCGCAGTTCGTCTTCGTCGTCGCCCGCGTGGTGATGTTGCTGCGCGAGATTCGGCACGCGCCGCACGAGAAGAACGTGAATCTGGCGGGCGTCGCCGCGCAGGATCTCGAACACGAAATCGTCGATGCGTACTTTTTCGCCGCGATGCGGCACGCGCCCGAAGCGATGCGTGACGAGTCCGCCGATGGTATCGACTTCTTCGTCGGAGAAATCGGTGCCGAATTCCTCGTTGAATTGCTCGATGCCGGTGAGCGCGCGCACGCGATACTTGCCGTCGGGCGTCGCGATGATATTGCCGGCTTCCTCGTCGAAGTCGTATTCGTCCTCGATGTCGCCGACGATCTGTTCGAGCACGTCCTCGATCGTGATGAGGCCGGCGACGCCGCCGTATTCATCGACGACGATCGCGATGTGATTGCGGTTCACGCGAAAGTCGTGCAGCAGTACGTTCAGACGCTTCGATTCGGGGATGAAGACGGCGGGGCGCAGCATGCCGCGCACGTCGAATTCTTCTTCGGCGTAGTAGCGCAGCAGGTCTTTCGCGAGCAGCACGCCGATGACGTTGTCGCGATTGCCTTCGTACACCGGATAGCGCGAGTGTGCTTTTTCGAGCACGAAGGGGATGAATTCCGCGGGCGTTTCCGCGATGTTGATGGCGTCCATCTGGGCGCGCGGCACCATGATGTCGCGCGCGCAGAGGTCGGACACCTGAAAGACGCCTTCGATCATCGAGAGCGAGTCGGCGTCGAGCAGGTTGCGCTCGTGCGCGTCCTGAAGCACTTCGAGAAGTTCGTCGCGCGATTCCGGCTCGTGCGAGATGAAATCGGTCAGGCGTTCGAGGAGCGAGCGCTTTTCTTGCGGTTTGTCGGTGTGGCGTCGACTGGGATAGGGATCGTTCATAGCGGAGCGCCCGGGAGTTCCCGGGCGCAGGTTAGCGGAAAGTTAAGCATACACCAAGGCAAAAAGCGGGCTGCGTGGCGCGGCGCGCATGACTTCAGCCATGCTAGCCGATAAATGTGCGAGAAGTATGTCCAGCGGAAAGCGTTGGCCGAATGGACGATATCAGGCGCGAAAATCATATGGAGGCAAAAAGCGCCAACGTCAGCGTCCGCCCTGCGCCTGGCAACGCTTCAACAACGCCTCCAGCGCCCGATCCGGCATGCCGCTCTCGCGCAGCGCCTCCACCGTCCGGCTGACGTAATCCAGCGTCGTCCCATATCGGCCGCTCGCGCAGCCGAGCACCGTTCGCACGACCGGATCGGCGAGCTTGCCGGTATAAGACGCCGCATCGCGCCGCATGACGAACGCGAGCGCATCGACGCGCCGTCCGTCCGCGAGCGTACAGGGCAGCCACGCGGGGCGGTACGAACCCATCGCCATTTCGCGGCGCCACAGCACGTCGAGATGCTCGATCGCTCCGACGCCCGCGAGCCGGAACGCCATGCCGGTGCACGAGCCGCCGCGATCGAGTGCAAGCACGAGACCCGGCTGCTCCGGCGTGCCGCGATTCACGCGCGACCACAGATAAAGCCCGCGATGATAGCCATGCACTTTGCCGCGCACCGCTTCGACTGTCGGCAGCCCGGGGTTCCAGATCAGCGAACCGTAGCCGAAGAGCCACACGTCCGACTCGCCGTCCCAATGCGCGAACGCCGCCTCGCGCGATGCCGCAAGTTCGGCATCCGTCCACAATGCGGATTCGCCGAGCGCGGGCGGATAGCCGGCGCACGGCTCGGGCGCGATGTCAGGAAGTGACTCGGGATGCGTGGGTTCGGGCAGCTTGTCGTTCACGGCGCGTTGGGAACATCGGGGACATCGGACCGGCTTCAGGTCGAAGGCACGTAAGGATCGGAAAATCCCAGAGACTGCATGATATCCGTCTCGATGGATTCCATCTCTTGCGCTTCGCTCTCGACTTCATGGTCGTAGCCCTGCGCATGGAGCGTGCCGTGGACGATCAGATGCGCGTAATGCGCGGCGAGCGGCTTGCCCTGTTCGGCCGCCTCGCGCTCGACGACCGGGCAGCACAGAATCAGATCGCCCGCGACCGGATCGTCCTCCGATTCTGCATACGCGAAAGTCAGCACGTTCGTCGCGTAATCCTTCTGCCGATACGTGCGGTTGAGCATCCGGCCTTCTTCTTCGTCGACGAAGCGCACGGTCAGTTCGGCGTCCGCGAACAGCGACGCCTTGATCCAGCGGGCGACCGTCGCGCGCGGCAGGATCGCCTTGTGCGACGGATACGCCTTCGCCGCTGGAAACTGCAGGGTCAACGTGAGGCGCGGCATTATTCGGGCTTCTGCGCTTGCTGTTGCGCAGCGCGCGCGGCCTCGGCGAGCGCGGCGTCTTTCTGCGATTGCGCGTCGTAAGCCTCGACGATGCGCGCGACGAGCGGATGCCGCACCACGTCCGCCGACGTGAAATGCGTGATCGCGATGCCGCGCACTTCCGACAGCACATGCTGCGCCTCGATCAGGCCGCTCTTGTGGCCGCGCGGCAAGTCGACCTGCGTCGTATCGCCGGTGACGACCGCCTTCGAGCCGAAGCCGATCCGCGTCAGGAACATCTTCATCTGCTCGGGCGTGGTGTTCTGCGCCTCGTCGAGGATGATGAACGCGTGATTCAGCGTGCGCCCGCGCATGTACGCGAGCGGCGCGATTTCGATCATCTGGCGCTCGAACATCTTCGCGGTCTTGTCGAAGCCGAGCAGATCGTAAAGCGCGTCGTAAAGCGGACGCAGATACGGATCGACCTTCTGCGCGAGATCGCCCGGCAGAAAACCGAGCCGCTCGCCCGCTTCGACGGCGGGGCGCGTCAGCACGATGCGCTTGACCTGATCGCGCTCGAGCGCATCGACCGCGCACGCGACCGCGAGATACGTCTTGCCCGTGCCCGCCGGCCCGATGCCGAAGGTCACGTCGTGCGCGATGATCTGCTTCAGATACTCGCGCTGCGCGGGCGTGCGTCCGCGCAGATCGGCGCGTCGCGTGTAGAGCTTCGGACCGTGGTCTTCGTCTTCGCCGAGATCGATCGTCGCGCTCGGTTCATCGAACGGATGATCGGGATCGCCACGAAAACGCGGATCGATTTCGCCTTCTTCGCCGTTAGCTTCGCGCGCATCCTTCGCGCGACGCGTCGCATGACGCGCTTCGACGAGCGCGAGCTGAATGTCGTCGACGGAAATCGGATCCCGCGCGCGGTTGTAGAAGTTTTCGAGCGCCGCGAGCGCGACTTTGGCGCCGCGTCCGCGAATCGCGATCTTGTGGCCGCGTCGCGAAAGCGTCACATCGAGCGCCTGCTCGATCTGCCGCAGGTTTTCGTCGAGCGGGCCGCAGAGGTTGGCGAGCCGCGCGTTGTCGTCGCGCGGAGCGGTGAATTCCAGATGCTGCGTGGGAGCGTTCTTCAAAGTGAACTTGAGTTCCTGTCTTTAGTGCGCAAGCTCGGGCGCCATGACCAGTTCGCCGCGCAGCGAGTGCGGATAGGCATGCACGATCTTCACGTCGATCATCTGGCCGATGAGCCGCGCGTGCGATTCTGCCGGCGCCGGGAAATTGACGACGCGATTGTTCTGCGTGCGTCCCGCGAGTTCGTTCGGATCCTTGCGCGCCGGGCGTTCGACCAGAATGCGCTCGACCTTGCCGACCATCGATTCGCTGATGCGCTGCACGTTTTCCTCGATCGTCGCCTGCAAATGCTGCAGACGCTTCAGCTTGACTTCGCGCGGCGTGTCGTCGTGCAGATTCGCTGCCGGCGTGCCGGGGCGCGGGCTGTAGATGAACGAGAAGCTCGTGTCGTAGCTCATCTCGTCGACGAGCGCCATCATCTTGTTGAAATCGTCTTCGGTCTCGCCGGGAAAGCCGACGATGAAATCCGTCGACAGCGACAGATCCGGGCGGATCGCGCGCAACTTGCGGATGACCGACTTGTATTCGAGCACGCTGTAGCCGCGCTTCATCGCCATCAGAATGCGATCCGAGCCGTGCTGCACCGGCAAATGCAGATGCGAGACGAGCTTCGGCACTTTCGCGTAAGTGTCGATCAGGCGCTGCGTGAATTCCTTCGGATGCGACGTCGTATAGCGGATGCGTTCGATGCCCGGAATGTCCGCGACGTATTCGATGAGCGTCGCGAAATCCGCGATCTCGCTCGAACCGAGCGTCAGCGCGCCGCGATAAGCGTTCACGTTCTGGCCGAGCAGCGTGACTTCGCGCACGCCCTGGTCCGCGAGACCGGCGACTTCGGTGAGCACGTCGTCGAGCGGGCGAGACACTTCCTCGCCGCGCGTGTACGGCACGACGCAGTAGCTGCAGTATTTCGAGCAGCCTTCCATGATCGACACGAACGCGCTCGGGCCATCGACGCGCGCCGGCGGCAGATGATCGAACTTCTCGATTTCCGGAAACGTGATGTCGACCTGCGCGCGGCCGGTCGCGCGGCGCTGATCGATCATCGCGGGCAGACGATGCAGCGTCTGCGGACCGAACACGAGATCGACATACGGCGCACGCGCGACGATCGACGCGCCTTCCTGACTCGCGACGCAACCGCCGACGCCGATCAGCAGATTCGGGTTCGCTTCCTTCAGCTCGCGCACACGGCCGAGATCGGAGAACACCTTCTCCTGGGCTTTTTCGCGCACCGAGCACGTATTGAACAGAATGACGTCCGCGTCTTCGGGCGTATCCGTCTTGATGAGTCCTTCCGCCGCGCCGAGCACGTCGACCATCTTGTCGGAGTCGTACTCGTTCATCTGGCAGCCGAAGGTCTTTACATAAACTTTCTTGGTCATGAATCGTCGCCGGTCGCAGTGGTTAACCTGGGGGCGCTGTAAAAGAGATTAAAGAGAGAATTTGCGGCGCATTTACACTGATCTGCACCGCTTTTTACTGTATTTGACCCAATATTATAGCTCTGGCCGCCATTCCCGACGCTTCCCGCGCGCGTCGGGCGGATACGCCAGGTCGCCGAGCAGGTCGTTCGTCGTTTTTTCGAAACGCTCGACGAGAAAGTCCAGCAGCACCCGCACGCGCGGCGCCATGTAGCGATTGGCGTGAAAAAGCGCGTGCACGGCGGCTTCGTGCGTACACCAGTCGGGCAACACCATCTGCAGCGTGCCGGCGCGCACGTCGGCGGCGATATCCCAGATCGATTTATGCGCGATGCCGTGGCCCGCGAGCGCCCATTCGCGCAGCAGCGCGCCGTCGTTGGTTTCCCAGGCGTCGGCGAGCGGAATCGTGTACGCGTAACGCTCGTCGCCGCGCACGAAGACGAGCTCGTTGAGCGGCCCGTTCGCCGTAACGACGACGAGGAAGTCATGCCCGGTCAGATCGGCGGGCGTTTCGGGCACGCCCATGCGCGCGAGATACGCGGGCGACGCGCACAGCACGCGGCGATTCGGCGCGAGCGCGCGGGCGGCGAGGCCGCTGTCGGGCGGGGCGCCGAAGCGGATCGCGAGATCGATCTCTTCCAGCAAAAGATTCGACACCGAATCCGATAGTGTGAGCGCGAATTTCACGTCCGGATGCAGCGCGCTGAATTCGTCGAGCCAGCCGTTCAGCATGGAGCGACCGAAATTCGATGTCGCCGAAATGCGAACCTTGCCGCGCACGACGTTCTGGCCGGCCTGCAGCGCGGCTTCGGCATCGTCGATCGCCTGCAGCGCGATCCGGCAATGCTGCAAATACACGCGGCCTTCGTCGGTTACGCGCAATTGGCGGGTCGTGCGCTCGAAGAGCCGCGTGTGCAGCGCTTTTTCCAGCTTGATGAGCCGCGCGCTCGCCGCCGCCGGCGACAGGCCCAGCTTGCGGCCCGCCGCCGACAGGCTTCCCGCCGACGCAGCTTCCACGAACAGGCGCATGTCGCCGAGCCGATCCATCGTCATTTTCAAATCCGGTTTGAGAATAATTCAAAGGGTAGGCCAATTCTCAAATCGCTGCGCGGCTTGCACAATGCGCTACGTGTAAACCCTTCCACCTCATCATGCCTCTTCCACTTCTCGCGCTTGCGATCAGCGCATTCGCCATCGGCACGACGGAGTTCGTCATCATGGGCCTCTTGCCCAACGTGGCGCACGATCTCTCCGTGACGATTCCATCGGCGGGGCTGCTCGTCACGGGCTACGCGCTCGGTGTCGCGGTCGGCGCGCCGCTGCTCGCCGTGCTGACGAGCAAGCTGCCGCGCAAGCTCGCGCTGCAGTTGCTGATGCTCGTGTTCATCGTCGGCAACGTGCTGTGTGCGCTCGCGCCGGGCTATGGCCTGCTGATGGTCGCGCGCGTCGTGACGTCGTTCGCGCACGGCTCGTTCTTCGGCATCGGCGCGGTCGTGGCCGCGTCGCTCGTTCCGGCGGAAAAGCGCGCGAGCGCCATCGCGCTGATGTTCACCGGGCTCACGCTCGCGAACGTGCTGGGCGTGCCGTTCGGGACGTTCATCGGGCAGGAGCTCGGCTGGCGCGCGACGTTCTGGATCGTCGCGGGCTTGGGCGTATTGTCCGCGCTCGGCGTGACCGCGCTCGTGCCGAACCGCCACGACGCCGCGCCGAGCACGCTCGGCCGGGAAGTGCGCGTGCTGCGCGACGGCCAGGTCTGGCTCGCGCTCACGATGACGGTGCTCGGTTTCGGCGGCGTGTTCGTCGTGTTCACGTACATCGCGCCGATTCTCGAACAGGTGGGCGGCTTCTCGCCGCGCGCCGTCACGCTGATCCTGGTGCTGTTCGGCGTCGGGCTGACGATCGGCAACACGATCGGCGGCAAGCTCGCGGACCGCGCGCTGATGCCGTCGCTGATGGGCATTCTGTTCGCGCTCGCCGTCGTGATGGCGGTGTTCGCGAAGACGAGCCACAGCCAGACCGGCGCGATCCTGACGATTTTCGTCTGGGGCATCGCGGCGTTCGCGACGGTGCCGCCGTTGCAGACGCGCGTCGTCGAGAAAGCGAAGGACGCGCCGAATCTCGCTTCGACGCTCAATATCGGCGCGTTCAACGTCGGCAATGCGGGCGGCGCGTGGCTCGGCGGCGCGGTGCTGACGCACGGTCACGGTCTCGACGCGCTTCCGTGGGCCGCGGCGGCGGTCGCGCTGGCCGCGCTCGCGGTGACGTGGTTCGCCGCGCGCCTGGATGTCCCGCGCGTTACCTCGGACATAAAAGCAGCCGACGCTTGCTGAGCGCTTATCATGTTGGCTCAACGTAATTCGAGCCAACATGATCGATCATCTCATCTGCGATTGCGACGGCGTGCTCGTCGATAGCGAAGTCATCGCGGATCGCGTGATGCTGGACGTGCTCACCGAGACGTTTCCCGGCATCGACTTCAGACCGGTCGTCAAGACGGCTTTCGGACAGCAGACCTCGCGCTTCCTGACTCATCTGGAGACGAAGTTCGGCATCGTGATGCCGCCCGATTTCGTCGATACGATCGAGGCACGCGTTTCCGTGGAACTCGCGCGCTCGGTCGGACCGATCGCCGGCGTGCGCGCCGCGCTGGAAGGCTGCGGCCTGCCGGTGGCGGTCGTGTCGAACAGCCGGATGGAGCGCGTGCGCGCGTCGGTGCGGCGGGCGGGGCTCTCCGAGATCGTCGGCGCGCGCGTGTTCAGCGCGCAGCAAGTCGAGCGGCCGAAGCCTTATCCCGACGTGTATCTGCTCGCGGCGCGCACGCTCGATGTCGCGCCCGAGCGCTGCCTCGTCGTCGAGGACAGCGTCGCCGGACTGACGGCGGCGCGCGCGGCGGGCATGAAGACCATCGCGTTCGTCGGCGCGAGCCATATTCCGTCCGGCTACGCGCAAGTGCTGCGCGAAACCGGCATCACGCGAATCATGGAGCACATGGACGAGCTGCCCGCGCTCGTCGCGGCGGGCGTGCGCGGGGATTTCGGCGACGTGCTCTCCTGATCCTTACGCCGCTTCCTCGACGGATTCACGCGCGGCCGCCAGCGCCGCGCGGAATTCGACCAGTTCCGCGATGGTCAGCATCGGCAGGCCGCGCTCCTGCGCGAAACGCTCGACTTGCGCGCCGCGCGTCATGGTGCCGTCGGCGTTCATCAGTTCGCAGAGTACGCCGGCAGGCTTGAGGCCGGCGAGGATCGCCAGGTCGACCGTGCCTTCGGTGTGACCACGCCGCGCGAGCACGCCGCCGGGCATCGCGCGCAGCGGAAAGACGTGGCCGGGCCGCACGATGTCCGCCGGCTTCGCGTTTTCGGCGATCGCCGCGCGGATCGTCGTCACGCGATCCGCCGCCGATACGCCCGTCGTCACGCCTTCCCGCGCTTCGATCGACACGGTGAACGCCGTGCCGTAGCGGCTGCCGTTCGCGGCGGCCATCGGCGGGAGTTCGAGCGCGCGTACTTTGTCGTCGGGCAGACACAGGCACACGATGCCGCTGCATTCGCGGATCAGAAGGGCCATGGTGGCGTCGGTGAGTTTTTCGGCGGCGACGATCAGATCGGCTTCGTTCTCGCGATCGTCGTCGTCCTGAAGCACGACCGGACGGCCTTCGCGCATGGCGTCGAGCGCGGCGGCGATGCGCGGCGGAACGTCGAACGAAGCGAGCTGGGGAAGGTCGGCAGAAGCGTCATCGGCGATGACGGCCGGTGTGGCGAACGACAGGTTGGCAGCTTGGGACTGGGACATGTGAAACGCTCTCGCAGGAAATGTAAGCGAAAAACGTTTCAGGGCATTGCAAACAGACAGAACGGCACCCCACGGCGACGCGCCAAGAGGCGCGGCGGCGTCCGGTTCGGCACGATGCGGAAATCGCCAAGGGGACGGACATGACCATCTGCACATCTTCTCTCATCCGGACTATGACCGTCGGCTCTGGCATCTCACCAGATCTGCTGACCCCGCGCGTGAATCCTGCGCGGGCGCTCGCGGGCTCGTGGTCCGGCCGCGAAGCCTCGCCACATACCGCCGGTGGGGAATTGCACCCCGCCCTGAAGACGTACTCGATGCCGCAAGCCGCAAGGCTCGCGAGCTTTTTTAGGATACCGCACGCCGGCGGTTTTTGCACCGCCGCATGACGCGAAAGGGTGCGATACGCCATGCATAGCCGTTAGCTGTCCCCCCATGCCTTCGCCGCGTTGACCGCGCGACGCCACCCGGCGAGGCAGGAATCGATCTCCGGTTTCGGCATCGACGGCGTGAAGCGGCGCTCCAGTTGCCATTGCGCCTTGAGTTCGTCGACGTCCTTCCAGTAGCCGACCGCGAGCCCCGCCAGATAAGCCGCGCCGAGCGCCGTCGTCTCGGCGATGCGCGGACGCGCGACATCGACGCCGAGAATGTCGGCCTGGAATTGCATCAGCAGATCGTTCGCGCAGGCGCCGCCATCGACACGCAATTCGCCGATGCGGATGCCCGAGTCCGCTTCCATGGCTTTCAAGACGTCGAGGGACTGATAGGCGATCGAATCGAGCGCCGCCCGCGCGACATGACTCGATGTCGTTCCGCGCGTGACGCCGAAGAGTGTGCCGCGTGCGCGCGCGTTCCAGTGCGGCGCGCCGAGCCCGGCGAACGCAGGCACGAGATACACGCCGTCGCTGTGCGGCACGCCGCGCGCGAGCGTCTCGATTTCGCTCGCGCGCCGGACGAGGCCGAGGCCGTCGCGCAGCCATTGAACGACCGCGCCCGCGATGAAGATGCTGCCTTCGAGCGCATAGCTGACGTGATCGCCGATCTGCCAGGCAATCGTGGTGACGAGGTTGTTGCGCGACTCGATGGGCTTGTCGCCCGTGTTCATGACGAGAAAGCAGCCGGTGCCGTAGGTGTTCTTCACCATGCCGGAATCCGTGCACATCTGGCCGAAGAGCGCGGCGTGCTGATCGCCGGCAAGCGCTGCAAGCGGGACATCGGCGTTGAACACGGTGCCTCGCGCCGTGCCATAACGTTCCGACGACGTCCGCACTTCGGGAAGCATGCTGCGGGGAATGCCGAGCGCGTCGAGCAGTTCGTCGTCCCAGCGGCGTTCGTGAATGTTGAAGAGCATCGTGCGCGAGGCGTTCGTGACGTCGGTGACATGCAAGCCGTGACGCGTGAAATTCCACACGAGCCAGCTATCGACGGTGCCGAACGCGAGCCGCCCTTGCTTCGCCTTGTCGCGCGCACCTTCTACGTTATCGAGAATCCAGCGGATTTTCGTCGCCGAAAAGTATGCGTCGATAGGCAAACCGGTTTTCGCGCGAACCATCGCTTCGAGGCCGCGCGACTTGAGCTCGTCACAGAAGCCGGCCGTGCGGCGGTCCTGCCAGACGATCGCGTTATAGATCGGCGCGCCCGTCTCGCGATCCCAGACGATCGTAGTCTCGCGCTGGTTCGCTATTCCGACTGCCGCGATCGAAGCAGCGCTCGCGCCGGCGCGCGTGACGGCTTCCGCGGCGACGCCTGCCTGCGTCGACCAGATTTCGCGCGGATCATGTTCGACCCAGCCCGCCTCGGGATAAATCTGCTGGAATTCCTTCTGCGCCAAGGACACGATGTTGCCGTTCCGGTCGAACAGCATGGCCCGTGAGCTGGTGGTGCCCTGATCGAGCGCGAGAACGTACTGATCCTGCATGGTCTCCTCCGGTTCGAACGGACATCGACGTTTCGGGCAGCAAAGCCGCTGTCCGTTTGCGCAATCTATCGGAGCGAGGCGACGCGGACAAGCTGGCCGAACGGCATAAGCCGCGCGACATCGACCGCTCGAATGCGGATTTGGCCTATGCCATTCGGCCGAGTGGCGCGGCGTTCGTGTTCGTCCGATACTGGCGGCACGAAACCGATTGAAGGGTGAGTGCGATGCGTATGCTGTTGATTTCCGGCGTGCTGGGCGCGGCGCTTCTGACGGGCTGCGTGGGCACGCCCAGCCTGGACGGCTCATTGGGCGCGCCGTCGTTCAGCGCGCTGCAGGACATGTGCGGGACCTCGCCCGTCGACTACGGCGCGGACGCGCAATCGGTCTATTCAGCCTTCTACGATGCCTATGTGGCCGAACGGCGCGGCGGGTTGCAGAAGGAGCGCTTCTGCGCGTTCCAGGCGGCGATTGCAGAACGTTATCGTGCTTATCGCGCGAATCCCGGCCCCGAAGCGCAAAGCGCGTGGGCGAAGTTCTTCCTGGAGCAGCGCGCGCAGGCGCTGAGCTGGCGCGCGGCAGTGGACCCGACACTGCGGGCCGGCTGACGCGACTTGACGCTAGGTGAAGGGAAAGTGAAGCGGACGCGGCCTTGCACCGCGTCCCGAGTCCTGCCGCGTGCTACGAGTAACGCTTGAAAGCCTTGACTGTGGAGTCGCCGGTGGCGGTGAGGCGCCATTGCTGACGTCCCGATGCGAGATTTTCGAGTTGGACGAGCTGACGTTCGAGCAGGGCGTCGAGCTCTTCGCGTTCCATGTCGACCTGATTAGGCGCTTCCTGAACCAATAGCAGCGTGGCGAATTCGTGCGGACTCAGCATTGTGTTCTCCATGACGACCGAACGGCATAAGCAACCGGCCTTGTAAGCCGGGTCTTTTTGCTTCGAAACGTTGTACGGGAAAACTGAAAAATTGCCGGGCAAACGCGTCGATTTTGTGCTGCGGATGCCGGGAATTGGGATTGTAGGCAAGCGTCTGACAAGTGCCAAATTTGCCGAGAAAATTTTGGCTTTGACTTTTTATCAATGCAGAAGCGGTTCATCGCTCACGCGAATTCGAAGAATCCACTTGAGGTTCGTGCGGCGGCGCACACAAGGATCGGCATGCGAGCACACGCAATCAGCGACGCCTGATCGCCCGGTTAATGCGCAATGCGCATTAATTTATACGATAAATGAATTTGTTTTGGATTAAGCGGACAATGCAATATTCCCCCTTTGCCCGGATTGGCCACAAGGTCGGCCGGCACGTTCTGCCCGCTGGAATTTCGGACTTCATTCAATGACTCGCTTCAACTGGCAAAACCCGTATCCCACCCCGCGCCTTCCGGTGTTCGCCCGCAATATCGTTTCGACGTCTCATCCGCTCGCCGCGCAGGCCGGTCTGCGCATGCTATGGAAGGGGGGCAATGCGGTCGATGCAGCCATCGCGGCCGCGGCGGCCATTACCGTGGTGGAACCCGTGTCATGCGGGCTGGGCGGCGACGCTTTCGCGCTCGTCTGGGACGGTCGGAAGCTGCACGGGCTGAATGCTTCGGGCGTATCGCCGGCGGCGTGGAACGTCGATTATTTCCGGCGCAAGTACGGCGAGGAAAACGGTCTCGCGCGCCAGCCCAAGCGCGGCTGGGACGCCGTGACGGTGCCGGGTGTCATCGCCGGGTGGGAAGCGTTGCACGCGAAGTTCGGCACGCTGCCCTTCGCGGATCTGATGGAGCCAGCCATCGAAATCGCCGAGCGCGGTCATGCGGTGGCGAGCATCGTCGCCTACAAGTGGGCGGCGGCGGTGCCGGAGCTCAAGGACATGCCGGGTTTCGCCGATGTATTCATGCCGCACGGCCGCGCGCCTGACGTGAGCGAACTCGTGCGCTTCCCCGGCCACGCGAAAACGCTGCGCCTGCTCGCGCAGCAAGGTCCGCGCGCGTTCTACGAAGGCGAGATCGCCGAGCGCATCGCCGCGTTCGCGCGCGCGGGCGGCGCGGCGTTGACGATGGACGACCTGCGCAACTATCGCGCGGACTGGGTCGAGCCGATCAGCAAGGATTATCGCGGCTACACGGTGCACGAGATTCCGCCGAACGGACAGGGCATCGCGGCGCTCATCGCGCTCGGCATTCTCGACAAGTTCGACGTGAGCGCTTTGAACGTCGATCGCATCGAGTCGCAGCATCTGCAAATCGAGGCGATGAAGCTCGCCTTCGCGGATGTCTATCGCTACGTCGCCGATCCGCGCTCGATGGAAGTCACGCCGGAACAGATGCTCGACGACGCCTATCTGACCGAACGCGCGAAGCTCATCGATCCGAAAAAGGCGACGCGCTTCGACTTCGGCATGCCCAAGGCGGGCGGCACCATCTATATGTCCGTCGCCGATGAGCGCGGCATGATGGTGAGCTTCATCCAGTCGAATTACATGGGCTTCGGTTCGGGCGTGGTCGTTCCCGACACAGGCATCGCGCTGCAGAACCGCGGTTGCGGCTTTTCGATGGATCCGAAGTCCGCGAACGTCGTGGAAGGCGGCAAGCGTCCGTTCCATACCATCATTCCGGCTTTCCTCACTCAGCAGGTCGATGGCAGGCAGGAAGCCGTCATGAGCTTCGGCGTGATGGGCGGCGACATGCAGCCACAAGGCCATCTGCAATCCATCGTACGCATGCTCGACTACGGCCAGCAGCCGCAGGCCGCGTGCGACGCGCCGCGCTGGAAGGTGAACCGCGACTTCACGATCGACATCGAAGCCACGCTCGATCTCGAAACCGCGCGCGCGCTCGAGGGTCTCGGCCACACGATCAAGTCCATCGACGATCCCTACATGGACTTCGGCTCCGGCCAGTACATCTGGAAGCTGGATCGCAATGATCCGGAGCGCGGCTATGTCGCGGCGAGCGACAGCCGGCGCGACGGACTCGCCGCAGGCTTCTGAGGCTGCCATCGGAGGCCGCGCCGTCGGCCGGTCTCCGTCGATAAAAAACCACGCATCCGATCGCCGCAATTGTGCAGGCGAGGGGGCCGCGCGCCCGCGCCTCGTGGCCTCGGTCGGACATCACGACATGGAAGCGGGATAGGAGAAATCATGAACGAACGCGTGTATCAAGGCGCTGCTCCGACGCAGGCGCAAACGACCGCGCCGCACCCGGCGCCATCCAAGGCGATGATCCGCCGCATCGTGTTCTCGTCGTCGATCGGCAACGCGCTCGAGTGGTTCGACTTTCTCGTCTATGGCTATTTCGCGACGGTCATCGCGAAGGCGTTCTTCCCGTCGAATGACGAATGGCTCTCGACGATGCTTGCCATCGGCACGTTCGGCATCTCGTTCCTGATGCGCCCGCTCGGCGCGATCGTGCTCGGCATCTACGGCGACCGCAAAGGACGCAAGGCCGCGCTCACGCTCGCCATTCTGCTGATGATGGTCGGCACGCTCACCATGGCCGTGATGCCTTCGTATCAGCACATCGGAATCGCCGCGCCGCTTTTGATCTTGCTCGCGCGTCTCGTGCAGGGCTTCGCGGTCGGCGGCGAGTTCGGCAGCGCGACCGCGTTCATGGTCGAGCACAGCGAGGCGCGGCGCGGCTACTACGCGAGCTGGCAGTTCGCGAGCCAAGGGCTTGCCGCGATCATGGCCGCGGCGTTCGGCTCGGTACTCAGCGCCTGGCTGCCGCAGCCGCAACTCGAAAGCTGGGGCTGGCGCATTCCGTTTGTCTTCGGTCTGCTCGTCGGGCCGGTTGGCTATTACATCCGCTCGCATCTGGACGAAACGCCGGAGTTTCTCGCGACGCGCTCCGCGCAGAAGGCGAGCGCGCCAGGCGTGTCGTTCGCGAATCAATGGCTGAATCTTTTGCTGGCCGTGGGCATCGTCGCGCAATCGACGGTCGGCGTGTACGTCCTGCAACTCTATATGCCGCTGTACGCAGTCAAGCAGTTGCACCTGCCGGCGACCGCATCGTTCGCCGTCGTGGTGCTCAATGGCGGACTTCAGTTCATCTTCTCTCCGTTGATGGGCGCGCTCTCCGACCGGCTCGGGCGCATCCGCATCATGCTCGGTACATCGATTTTCATGGGCGTCACGATTTATCCGATGTTTGCGTGGCTGCAAGCGCATCCGACAGTCGCGTCGCTGGTCGTTCTCCAATCGGTCGCGGGCATTCTCAAGGCCGCGTATTCCGGACCAATGCCCGCGCTTATGTCCGAAATCTTCCCGACTCGCGTGCGTTCGACGGGTCTTTCCATCGGCTATGCGCTCGGCGTCACGCTGTTTGGCGGTTTTGCGCCGACCATCGTGGAAGCCTTCATCCATGTCACGGGGGACAAGCTCGCGCCGAGTTACTACGTGTTGCTGGCTGCCGTCTTGTCGGGAATCTCGCTGGCGATCGTCGCCTGGCGCATGCGCGCGGCACGACGCGCAACGTAACGGCGCGCTGCGCGACGGCATCGCGCGAAACAATCGAGGCGGCTTCGGCCGCCTTTTGCATTTCGAACACGACGCAACCATATACAGAGCCGACCGGCATGAATAATGCTGCAGCGCACCGACGACTCGACCGAGCCAGATCGTAAGAATTTGGAACGCATGGAACTGGCGGGCCGCGGGTGAGTCTGTCCCCATGTCTGCAAACTCATTGCAGGGCGGCTAAGATGAAAACAAGCCGCTGACACTTGAAGTCAACAGCGCCGGGGTCGATCCAATCACGGCGTCGCCTGAACCTCGGCCGTTTCTCATCGGCCGATGGCGCGTTCAGTCCAGCCAGGGAGCGCGATATATGCATACGGACAGTACACATGTGATGCCTTGGCGCATCGAAGACATCGATCTCACGCGAATCGATCGTCAGAAGGCGGCATCCAACGAGCACCTTCTCTTGTTGTTGTGCGCCTGCTCGTTCATCGAGAGCGGGACGGACCTCTATACGAGCAATCTCAGCAAGTATTTTCACGACGATCCCGAAATCTCGGCGTGGCTCAACAACGAATGGGAGCCCGAAGAGATGCAGCACGGCAGGGCGCTCAAGACCTACATCAACCATGTGTGGCCCGAGTTCGACTGGGACACTGCGTTCAGGAATTTCTTCGACGAATACTCGCTCACTTGTTCATACGAGGAGTTCGAGAAGAAGCGCGCGCTCGAGATGGTTGCGCGCTGCGTCGTCGAGACGGGAACGGCCACGCTTTATCGCGCGATCAACGATTGTTCGGATGAACCGGTGCTGAAGGAAATCACCGACAACATCCGCACGGACGAAGTGCGGCACTACAAGCACTTTTTCCATTTCTTCAAGAAGTGGAACAAGATCGAGGGCAATGGCCGCATGGCCGTGCTCGGCGCGCTCGTGCGGCGCGTCGTGGAACTGAAAAGCGAGGATTCGGAGATCGCGCTGCGGCACGTCTTCGCGATTCGTTACCCGGAGCGCGCGCAGGATGTCGAGTACAACCGCGAGCTCTCCGCGCGAGTGAATGCGCTCGTGCGGCGCAATCTGTCGGCGGATCAGGCCATCAAGATGCTGCTCAAGCCGCTCGATCTGCCCGCGCGCATTCAACCCGGCGTGCACTATCCGCTGTCGAAGATGACGCAGTTATTCTTCCGCTAACCTTGTTCGACGATGCCGGCGCAAAGCCGGCATCTTTTCATGACCGATCACAACACGCCCCGACCGTCGCTTTCGTCGCAATCCGTTTTCGATGAATGGCCGCCCGAGCTGCGCGCGCGCTTCGACGGCGCGCTCGCTCGCGCCGACGACGGCTTCACCGTTTCGCTATGCGCGGCGGATGAGGCTCATCGCGTGCGAACCGCTTTGTTGAGCGCTGGTGAGCTGTACGCGCCGGATGCGCGCAGACTCGCGTTCGCGTTGTGGCCGTCGTCGCGGACGGCGCAGGCTGTCGCCGCGAGCGGACGCGCGACACTCGCCTTCGTATCCGATGAGGCGTTTTATCAAGTGCATCTGGACGTGCGTCGCGTGCCGCTCGACGATGTGCCGCTCGCGTGCTTCGTCGGCACGATCGAGAGCGGTGAGGTTCAACGGGTGGGATATGCGCGACTCACGAACGGAATCGCCTTCGAACTGACCGAAGCGCAATCGGCGCTCGCGCGCTGGCGCGAGCAACTCGACTGGCTGAAGCGGGCGGCGAGCGTCGCCGCCTGACTCACGACAGATGCATTAACGGCTGCGATCGCCCGATCGCAATGCGTCGCGCCGTCCGCCGAGCAATGCGCCGGGATTGCCGCCAGGCTTGCGCGAGTTCGCGACCTGACCGGCCTGAACCGGCTCCTGACGACGCGGCGCGGAACCCGCGTTCACGTTCGGCTTGCTGTGAGTGCGCGCATCGCGCGAAGGCTGCGCGCCGCCGTTGTTCGGCTTCGCCGGACGCGCGCCGCGTGCATCGCCGTTCGGACGGCCGCCTTCGCGGCGTGCTTCGCCACTCGCACGTCCCTCGCCGTTACGCGGATTCTGGCGTCCCTGACCTTGACCTTGTCCCTGGCCGCGTCCTTGACTGCGGCGCTGGATCGGCTCCGGCGTCGCGTTCGGATCCGGCTCGAAGCCGGGAATCACTTCGCGCGGAATCGGCCGCTTGATGAGGCGCTCGATGTCCTTCAGCAGTTGATGCTCGTCCACGCACACCAGCGACACCGCTTCGCCTTCCGCGCCCGCGCGACCCGTGCGGCCGATGCGATGCACATAGTCTTCCGGCACGTTCGGCAAATCGAAGTTGACGACGTGAGGCAACTGATCGATGTCGATGCCGCGCGCCGCGATATCGGTGGCGACGAGCACCTGCAGCGTCTCGGCCTTGAATTCGCCGAGCGCGCGCGTGCGGGCCGACTGGCTCTTGTTGCCGTGAATCGCGAGCGCGCTGATGCCGTCTTTCGTGAGCTGCTCGGCGAGCCGGTTCGCGCCGTGCTTCGTGCGCGTGAACACGAGCACCTGGAACCAGTTGTTGCCGCGGATCAGATGCGTGAGCAACTCGCGCTTGCGATCGCGATCGACCGGATGGATCTTCTGATCGACGGTCTCAGCCGTCGTATTGCGGCGCGCGACTTCGATCAGCGCGGGCGAATCGAGCAGGCTGTCGGCGAGCGCCTTGATCTCGTCGGAGAAAGTCGCCGAGAACAGCAGGTTCTGGCGCTTCGCCGGCAGGCGCGCGAGCACGCGCTTGATGTCGTGGATGAAGCCCATGTCGAGCATGCGGTCGGCTTCATCGAGCACGAGAATTTCGAGCTGCGAAACGTCGATCGTCTTTTGCTGCATGTGATCGAGCAGACGTCCCGGCGTCGCCACGACGATATCGACGCCGCGCTTCAACGCGTCGATCTGCGGATTGATGCCGACGCCGCCGAACATCACCGTCGACTTGAGCTTCAGATATTTGCCGTACGCGCGCACGCTTTCTTCGACCTGCGCGGCGAGTTCGCGCGTGGGCGTGAGGATGAGCGCGCGCACCGGACGCTTGGCGCCACCCGTGACGGGCGCGAGTTGCGACAGGCGCTGCAGGATAGGCAGCGTGAAGCCGGCGGTCTTGCCGGTGCCCGTCTGCGCGCCCGCGAGCAGATCGCCGCCTTTCAGTACGGCAGGAATCGCCTGAAGCTGGATCGGAGTGGGATTGGAATAGCCGAGTTCGTTGACGGCGCGAAGCAGAGGTTCGGACAGGCCGAGTGAATCAAAGGACATAAATTGGATGCTTATTCGTTGTGTCGAACGGCGCGCATGCGAATGGGCCACGGCGAAAAGTTTCGGCCGGCAGAGCGCATGTGCATCGCTCGAAGGAAAATCGGGCGGCGGGCCAGTTGGCGATCAGCGATCGCCGGGCGTTGCCGCGAGGTTCGACGTGCTATCAAGACACGTCATCTGGCGCTTAGTTGCATCGATGGACACTTCGACGCTGCGGCACCCGTTCCAGCCGGCGCTCACGCGACATAGCGCGCGACGCTCACGAACTGGCACAGGCTGCCTGCGAGCACGAACAGATGCCAGATGCCATGTCCGTGCCGGATGCGCTCGTCGTTGATGAAAAACCAGATGCCCGCGGTGTACACGACGCCGCCCGCCACCAGCCACGCGGTTCCCGCGGGCGGCAGCGCCGTCACGAGCGGATGAATGGCTACGAGCGCGAGCCATCCCATCAACACGTACAGCACCATCGAAACGCTGCGGGTTCGCCGCCCGAGCGTGAGTTCCTGCACGATCCCGAGCGCGGCGAGCCCCCAGCTCACGCCGAAGAGCGACCAGCCCCAGGGACCGCGCAAGGTCACTAGTGTATACGGCGTGTAGCTGCCGGCTATCAACAAGTAGATGGCCGAGTGATCGCACTTCTGCAGTATCGCTTTCATGCGCGGCGAGCGCGCGCAGTGATACAGCGTGGAGATCACGTAGAGCGCGCAGAGCATCGCGCCGTACACCGCGAAGCTCACGACCTTGTACGCGTCACCGTCGAGCGCGCCCATCGTGACGAGCGCAGCCAGACCCGCAACCGACAGCAGCGCGCCGATCAAATGGCTGATGCTGTTGAAACGCTCGCCGACATGCATATCGAATTCACCAAAAGACAAGGGGCGCGGCCACGAAGGCTGCGCCCCATATGCGTATTGTACGCTGTCCCGGCGAAGGACCTATGAAGCCATCAGTCGAGCGGCGCCGAACGCAGGTTGCTCACCTGCTGCGGCGACACCGGCGTGCCGTGGTTGCCCCACGACATACGGATGTACGTCACGACTGCGGCGACTTCCGTATCCGACAGCGACTGTGCGAACGGCGGCATACCGTGCGGCATCGGGTTGCCTTCCGTACTCGGCGGATAACCGCCGTTCAGCGTCATACGGATCGGATTGACGGCCGATTGCATCTGGATCGACTGGTTGTTCGCGAGCGGCGGGTATGCAGGCGGCTTGCCGAGACCGTTCTCCGCGTGGCACTTCGCGCAGTTTTCGGTGTAGACCTTCTTGCCGAGCGTGAGCAGTTCGCCGCCGAACTTCTCGGACGTCTCCAGCTGCATGACTTCCGGCGCTTCCTTCTTTTGCGGAATCGACTTGAGATACGTCGAGATCGCGTTGATGTCCGCGTCGGTCATGTACTGCAGGCTGTTGTGAACCACTTCCGCCATCGGGCCGAACACCGCGCCGCGCTGCGACACGCCGGTCTTCAGCAGATCGTTGATGTCCTTCAGGTCCCAGTCGCCCAGACCGGCTTCCTTGTTCGACGTCAGCGACGGCGCGTACCAGTTCTGCAGCGGGATGAGGCCGCCGGCGAAGGCCGCCGAGCTGACCGGGCCGCCCATCGCGTTGATCGACGTGTGGCACATGCCGCAGTGACCGAGGCCTTCGACGAGATACGCGCCGCGGTTCCATTCGACCGACTTGGTCGGATCCGGCTTGTACTCGCCTTCCGAGAAGAACAGCGTGCGCCAGCCGATCAGCAGGTTGCGGTTGTTGAACGGGAAGCGCAGTTCATGCGGACGGCTCGGTTCGGAAACCGGCGGCACCGAGCGCAGATACGCGTAGATCGCGTCCGAGTCCGCGCGCGTGACCTTCGTGTAGCTCGTGAACGGGAAGCCCGGATAGAGCAGCGAACCGTCTTTCGAGCGGCCCGTGTGCATCGCGCGATAGAAGTCGTCGGAGGTCCACTTGCCGATGCCGTATTGATCGTCCGGCGTGATGTTCGGCGTGAACATCGTGCCGAACGGCGTGGCCATCGGCAGGCCGCCGCCGAATTCCTTGCCGCCGCGAACCGTGTGGCACGCGATACAGTCGCCGGCGCGGGCGAGGTACTCACCTTGTTTGATGAGCGCGGCTTTGTCGGCAGGCGTCGCCGCGATGGCGCCGCCCGAATGCAGGTTGTCGCCGCCCGACCAGAGGACGGCGCCGGCTGCGACGGCTGCCACCACGACAGCCGAGGAAAGTGCGAACAGGGACTTGCGTTTCATTGTGTTGTCGCTCCAGACGCCTTATTGCGGTTCGCTGCCGCACTTGAGCGGCATCTTCAACGAGCCAGCGGGCGCGGGCACCGGGTTGGCGGGTGCGGTTTGCGTAGAGAGCCATGCGGCGACGGCGGTCACGTCGTCGTCCGTCAGGCGCGAGGCGATCTGCTGCATGCAATCGGGCGCCTTCGCGTGACGCGTGCCCGACTTCCATGCGCCGACTTGCGCGCTGATGTAGTCCGAATGCAGGCCGACGAGACCCGGGATGGCCGGCTGCATGCCGGTCAGACCCTTGCCGTGGCAGGCCGCGCACGCGGGAATGTTCTTCGATGCATCGCCGTTCAGCACGAGCTGCTGGCCGCGCGCGAGCGTCGTGGCCGACACGTTCGACTTCACGGGCGTCGGATACGGCGGGCGCTGGTTCGAGAAGTACGTCGCGATCTGATGAAGGTAATCGTCCGAGAGATACGTGACGAGGTAGTTCATCGGCGGGTACTTGCGCCGCCCTTCGCGGAAATTCTGGAGCTGGTTGTACAGATAGTCGGCAGGCTTGCCGGCAAGACGCGGGAAGTAATCGTTGTCCGTGCCTTCACCGTGAACGCCGTGGCACGCGGTACAGCCTTGCACGCGCGCGGCCATCGTGTCCGGTGCGATCGGCTGGTTCTGCGCCTGCGCGGCGGAGCTGAAAACGCCAGCGCTGCCTACCAGAGCCGAGGCAAAAGCCATAGCGAGCAGCGGACGAAAAATGCGTCTTGAAAACACGCGACACTCCATGAAATTCGGGGACCTGCCGAGCTTCGTGCGGCTCGGTGCGAAGGTGGCGAACCACGGCCACGCAGGGGGCGGTGGGTGGCGGACCACGGCCACAGCGGCTCGACGAGCCTCTGATGCGACGCGGCATTCTATCATCGATGCATGATGATGACTATTTGACACAATCTCGCTCTAAGTCCCGCTGCAGCGCATTCGCGACAATATGCCGCGCGGCTATTGACCACCCGCGACGAACTTCCTAGGCGCGTGTGGTTCATTGCCTCTCGACAAATATTCGACTCGATGCGAGACGCCCGATCGACGTGCTTCATGCAGTTTCGGAAGCGTCCGGCAAAAATTCAAGGCGTTTCGCTCGTGTTCGATGCTGTGCTGCACCGCGGACCTTCATTCAGACTCCGCAAAATTCCTTCGATGACCTTCCCTTTAGCAATGCGCGTTCACGCCGCGCCCGGTTCCGCATGATGAACGACGATCCTCTCTCGCTCGCGCAGACGGCCTTCGCCGCGCTCGCCGATCTGACCTTCGCCTGCGTGCTCGGCGCGCTGCTGCTGAACGTGTGGCTGTCGCGCGAACAGGCGTTCGCGACCGTATCGCCCGCGCGGCGCGGCTGGTTGCGGGCGGCGCGCGGCGGTCCGATCGCAGCCATCGCGCTCGTTCTGTGCAACTTCGCTTCGCTGTGGCTGCAGGCCGCGGCGATGAGCGGCGCGCCGATCGTGCAGGCGGGCGGCGCGTTGTGGCTCGTCGCGACGGGCACGCACGCGGGCATCGGCTGGTCGGTGGCACTGGCGGGCAGCGTGCTGTTGCTGCTCGCGTCGGCGGGCGGCGGCGCGCTTTCCGGTACGCGGATCGGCATGGCGCTCGTTGCCGCGCTGATCGTCGCGGCGGGCAAATCGGCGATCGGCCATGCCGCCGATGCCGGCGCGTTCTCGCTCGCCGAAGCGGTTCAGACGCTGCATCTGCTCGCGACGGCGGCGTGGGGCGGCATTGTGATCGCGGGTGCGTTCGTGTTGCCGGCGCTCGATACGTCGCTTGCGCGCGCATATCTGATCCGCACGGTCGCGCGCATGTCGCGAGCGGCGTCGATCGCGGTCGCGTTCGTCGTGCTGACGGGCGTGTTCAACGCGTGGCGCGGCATCGGCGGATCGGCCGCGGTGCTGACCGCGAGCGCGTGGGGTCATGCGTTGATCGTGAAGATGCTGCTGGTTGCGGCGGCGCTCGCGTTCGGCGCGCTCAACCGCTGGTCGGCGTTGCCGCGCCTGTCGCGCTCGGCATCGACGATGGACGCGCATACGGTCATCAACGTGATGCGCGTCGAAGCGCTGATGATGGCGGGTGTGTTCGTGGCGGCGGCGGTGCTGTCGCACAGCGTGCCGGGTTCGTCGCTCGCGGGATGAAAACGGCGACGCGCGGCGTTACTCGTAGCCGAGCCTGTGACTGACGATCGGCGCGCAAAACAGCGCGACCGCGCAGCCGATGATCTTGCCCTGCAACTCGACGAACGCCGTATGCGAACCGCCGACGAAGATCACTTCGACCAGTTGCGGCAGGCAGAACACGACCGCCGCACCGATGAACCAGCGCGTCACGGCCGCGATGCGCCAGCCGCGCTGCGCCCCGATTCCCGCGGCCACCACGCGCGCCACGCCCAGCGCGACGAGCGAGCCGACCGCGAGCTGGGCACGGACGTATTCATCGGGAAGGACCTGCCACATGATTGTTCTCGCTTTTTTGGTGACTATCGGCAGCGTATGCGCAAGAAGCTCGCCAGTATGTACGAGAAAACGCAGATCGTGAAGCGCGGCCCGCGCGGGGCCGCATTCGCTCAGAACGTGTGCTCCGGCCCGGGAAAACTGCCGTCCTTCACCGCGCGCACATAGGCTTCGACGGCGGCGAAAATGTTCGGCTGACCCTGCATGAAATCCTTGACGAAGCGCGGCCGCTTGCCGTGAAAGATGCCGAGCATGTCGTGCAGCACGAGCACTTGTCCGGAACAGTCGACGCCCGCGCCGATGCCGATCGTCGGAATCGCGAGCGCTGCGGTCACTTCGCGCGCGAGCAACGTCGGCACGGCTTCGATCACGAGCAGTTGCGCGCCGGCTTCCTGCAGCGCGATGGCGTCGCGCTTCATCTGCTCGGCCGCCGCTTCGGACTTGCCCTGCACCTTGAAGCCGCCGAATGCGTGCACCGATTGCGGCGTGAGACCGACGTGCCCACACACCGGAATCGAGCGCTCGACGAGAAAGCGCACGGTATCCGCGAGCCATTCGCCGCCTTCGATCTTCACCATCTGCGCGCCCGCGCGCATCAGTTGCACGGCGTTCGCATAGGCGTCTTCCTTCGAGCCGATGGTGCCGAACGGCATGTCCGCGACGATCAGCGCGCTGCGATTGCCGCGCGCGACCGACGCCGTGTGATACGCGATGTCCGCGAGCGTCACTGGCAGTGTCGTGTTGTGGCCTTGCAGCACATTGCCGAGCGAGTCGCCGATCAGCATGACATCGACGCCCGCGCGTTCGAGCAGCGCGCTGAAGCTCGCGTCGTAACACGTGAGCATCGCGATGCGCTCGCCGTTTTCGCGCATGGTCTGGAGCTTGGGGACGGTGATCGTCGCGCGATTCGTTTCCTGCAGATACGTCATGGTCGTTTCACTGAAGAGAGCGTGGCCGGGCTGCGAATTCAGACCGATACGCCTTTGACAAAGAATTCCTTGCGCCCGCGCATGGCGCCGATGCGCTCGATCAGAAGCGCGAGGTCGTCATCCGAGGCGAGCGGGTTCAGGTGCTCCGCGTTCACCGTGAGCAACGGCGTCGCGTCGTAGTGATAGAAGAAGTCGTTATAAGCATCGCAGAGCGCGCGCAGATACGAATCGGAAATTTGCAGCTCCATCGGCAGCGCGCGCTTCTGGATGCGCGAAAAAAGCACTTCCGGACTCGCCTGCAGATAGACGACGAGATCGGGTGCGGGCGCGCTCGCATGAATGCGCGAGGCGATGTCCTTGTAGAGCTGGAACTCGTCGTCGGGCAGGGTGAGGCGCGCGAAGAGCTCGCTCTTCTGCGTGAGAAAGTCGGTCATCAGCGCGGCGCCGCTCGTGACGATATCGGCGGCTTCCTGCGTCTGCGATGCGCGCTGCAACGCGAAGCTCAACTGCGTGGCGAGCGCGTGCCGCGTGGTGTCGCGATAGAAGCGCTCGAGAAACGGATTGTCCTGCGGGCGCTCGAACAGCGTGCGCATCGACCACCGTTCGGCGAGCAGCGTCGCGAGCGTGGTCTTGCCGACGCCGATCGGCCCTTCGATCGCGATGTAACGATGCGGCGGCCGCAGTTGAGGCGCGGTGACGGTGAGTGGCGGAACGCTCATCGGCAGTCTGTCTTCGTGGAAGGGGAGTCGGTTGCGTTGGAGCCGCGCGGTTGCGTCGCGACCATGCACTGACACGTCGCGACTTTCTCGATGCGCTGATCGGCGACGCCGTCGATGAACGCATCGGCGCGACCGCGTTGAGGAAGGATGAGATCCGGCTCGAGCTCGACGAGCGGCACGAGCACGAAGGCGCGCTCGGTCATGCGCGGATGCGGCACGACGAGATCGGCTTCGTCGATGCTCGATGCGCCGTACAGCAGGATGTCGAGATCGAGCGTGCGCGGCGCATTGCGATACGGCCGCTCGCGCCCGAACTGCAACTCGATGTGATGACACAGGCGCAGCAGCGATCGCGCGGGCAGGCTCGTTTCGAGCTTGACGACGCAATTGAAGTAATCGTCGCCCGATGAATCGATCGGCGCGGTGCGATAGACGCTCGATTTCGCGAGCACGGTGATCGTGTGCTGCTGGGCGAGACACACGACTGCGTCTTTCAGGGTCTGGCGCGCATCGCCGAGATTCGCCCCCAGGCCCAGATAAGCAATCGTCATGGCAGAAGTCCTACGCGTGGGTCACAGCGGAAAGCGGGAGAACAGGATCGCTCTTCGCTACTGTAACCAAATCCGGCGTTACTCGTCGTCGGCGGCTTCGCGCCTGTTCGCCGCACTCGATACCGCGTCGTCATTGCCTGCCTGCGCGGCTTGCTCGTCCTGCGCGCCGGGTTCGCCCGAGCGACGCTTCGCGTTGCTGCGGCGCCGGCGCTTCTTCGGTGCGTTGCGATCCTTGCCGCCTTGCGACAGGAGTGCTTCGCGCTCGGCGTGATCGCCGTCGATGAAGTCGCTCCACCATTGGCCGATGGCCGCATCGAGCTCGCCCGATTCGCAACGCAACAGCAGGAAATCATACCCCGCTCTGAATCTTTGGTGTTCCAGCAGCTTCAGCGCGCTGCGGCCGCGTTTTTCCAGCCGATGCTGAAGACCCCAGATCTCGCGCATGTCGGACGAGTAGCGCTTGTGGATCGCGAGTTTCTCCGTCTGCATATCGAGGACATCGTCCATCGCGCGATGCAATGCGGGCACCGGATAGTCGCCGTTCGCGGTGTATTGCTGCCAGCGCGTCTGCACGTCGTGCCACAGGAGCGTCGCGAAGAGAAAGCCCGGCGACACGCCCTTGCCGGCGCGCACGCGCTCGTCGGTGCTGGTGAGCGCGAGCGTGACGAACTTCTCGCCGTGCGGCTGTTCGAGCACGACATCGAGCAGAGGCAACACGCCGTGATGCAGCCCTTCCTGACGCAGCCGCGTGAGACACGCGAGCGCATGGCCGGACAAGAGCAGCTTCAGCATCTCGTCGAAGAGACGCGCGGCCGGCACGTTGTTCATCAGGTCGGCGAGATCCTTGATCGGCGCGCGCGTGGCTTCATCGATCTCGAAGCCGAGCTTCGCCGCGAAACGCACGACGCGCAGCATGCGTACCGGATCTTCGCGATAACGCGTGGCCGGATCACCGATCATGCGCAACAGGCGCGCGCGGATGTCGGCCATGCCGTCGTGATAATCCAGCACCGTTTGCGTGGCCGGATCGTAGTACATCGCGTTGATGGTGAAGTCGCGGCGCGTGGCGTCTTCGTGCTGCTCGCCCCAGACGTTGTCGCGCAGCACGCGGCCGCTCGCATCGACGGCGTGCGTGCGCGCATCGAGCTCGCCGCGCTTGAGGCGTCGCGGCGGTTCGGCGGAAGGCTCCGGCGGCGCGTCCATGAGCGCGCGGAACGTCGATGTCTCGATGATCTCCTGCCCGAACTGCACATGCACGATCTGGAAGCGCCGGCCGATGATGCGCGCGCGGCGAAAGAGCTTCTGCACCTGATCGGGCGTGGCGTCGGTGGCGACGTCGAAGTCTTTCGGCGCGACGCCGAGCAGCAGGTCGCGCACCGCGCCGCCGACGATGAACGCGCGATGCCCGGCCTGCTGCAGGCCGTCGGTCACGCGTATCGCGTTCTTCGAGATCAGCGAAGGATCGATGCCGTGAATCTCCGACGACAGGATGACCGGCACGTTCGGATCGCGCTTCACGGGCGCGGCGGCTTTCTTGCGCGTGCTCTTGCGAGCGGGTTTCGGCGCGGCTTCGGAAGCAGCGGCGGGGACGTCGTGGCCTTCGTCGGCAGAGGCGGTTTCTTGCCCGAACAGCTTGCGGATGAGTTTTTTAATCACGAGTGTCGAACAGGTTCAGGATGCGCCAGCCTTTGGCTTGCGCGTGCGCGCGCAGGGTGTCGTCGGGATTGGTCGCGACCGGATCCGTGACGCGCTCGAGCAGCGGGATGTCGTTGTGCGAGTCGCTGTAGAAATAGCTGTGCTTGAAGTCGTCGAGCGTCTTGCCGAGCGTCGCGAGCCATTGCTCGACGCGCACGATCTTGCCTTCGCGATAACTCGGCGTGCCCATCGGCCGGCCGGTGAGCGCGCCGAGCGGATGATCGTCGACCGTTTCGACTTCGCAGGCGATCAGCGTTTCGATGCCGAAGGCTTCGGCGATCGGCGCGGTGATGAACGCGTTCGTCGCGGTGACGAGGCAGCAGAGATCGCCTTCGTCCTGATGCTCGCGCACGAGCGTGACGGCGGCCGGCACGATGCGCGGGTTGATCACTTCGCGCATGAATTGCGCGTGCCAGTCGGTGAGCTGCTCGCGCGAGTATTTCGCGAGCGGGGCCAGCATCGCGTGCAGATACGCGTTGATGTCGAGCACGCCCGCCTTGTAATCGGCGTAGAAGGCGTCGTTCTGACGCGCGAAGGATTCCGCCTCGACGATGCCGAGCTTCACCATGAAGCGGCCCCATTCGTGGTCGCTGTCGGTGGGAATGAGCGTGTGATCGAGATCAAAGAGGGCAAGGTTCATGGGAGCGCATTCTACTTGAAGCGGGTCGGATCGTTGTCCGGCGCGGCGGGGCCGGATTCGGGGCCGTTCGGATCGGCGGGCGTTTCTTCCGGCGCCGATACGGGAACGAGGGGCGCGGCCCGGCCGGTTTGCTGGAGCATCGTGCGCAGCAGCGCTCGCGTCACCGCGCGCTTTTGTTCCAGGGAGA
The DNA here is from genome assembly GCF_023630765.1 of Caballeronia sp. ATUFL_F2_KS9A. Classification (NCBI taxonomy): domain Bacteria; kingdom Pseudomonadati; phylum Pseudomonadota; class Betaproteobacteria; order Burkholderiales; family Burkholderiaceae; genus Caballeronia; species Caballeronia sp. ATUFL_F2_KS9A. The sequence continues at coordinate 379,805 of NZ_JALQEK010000001.1, forward strand.
AGCGGTCGAGTTCGTCGAGCAGGGCCATGAGGCTCGGCATGTCGCGGCGAAAGTGCGTGAGCAGATAGGCGGGCACGTCGTCGGCGAGCACGATGCCGCGTTCGCGCGCCGCGTGCTTCAGCACCGATGCCTTCGCTTCGTCGGAAAGCGGCTGAAGATGGAACACGAGGCCCCAGCCGAGCCGCGTGCGCAGGTCTTCGCGGACCGTGAGCGCGAGCGGCGCGTCGTTGCCGGTGGCCACGAGCGCGCTCGCCGGATATGCGCGCACTTCGTTGAAGAGATTGAAAAGGGCGATCTGCTGCGCGGGGGAAAGGCGGTCGCAATCGTCGACGGCGTAAAGCGTCACGCGCGGATCGAACCCGAATGCGTTGAGCGCGCTCTGCGGGCCGAGATAGCGCGCATGGCCGTTCGCCTCGTGCGTGAGCGCCTGCAGCAGGTGGCTGCGGCCGCTGCCCGGCTCGCCCCACACGTAGAACGTGCGGTCGGCGACCGGCCCGGCCGCGAGCGCGCCTTCGAGTTCGCGCAGCCGCGCGATCAGTTCGTGATTGCCGGCGGCGAAAAAGTTATCGAAGGTGGCGGGCGGCGGCGTGCCCAGATCGAGCGTCAGTTGGCGTTGCACGGGAGATCGGTATCGTCGGGCCTTGAGTCGGGCGAATCTTGAAAACTGCCGGATGAGCTGCGGGTATACGCGCAAAGCCGCGGCGGACGGCCTTTCGCGCCAATGGCTCGGGCGCTTCTGAGATTGTCTGCGATCTCGAAAAAAGCGCCTTCGCGGATTCTGGCGTGCGCGGGAAAATCCGGCTGGCCGACCGTCGACGGGTCATCATCGGGTAAAATCGCATTTTACCGACCTTCTTGCTCCTCCCTCCATGAATCAACCGAAATCCGCACCGGACGCCCAAGGTTTGTCGTATCGCGACGCGGGCGTGGACATCGACGCGGGCGACGCGCTCGTCGACCGGATCAAGCCGTTTGCCAAGAAAACGTTGCGCGACGGCGTGCTGGGCGGCATCGGCGGATTCGGCGCGCTCTTCGAGGTGCCGAAGAAGTACAAGGAGCCGGTGCTCGTATCGGGCACGGACGGCGTCGGCACGAAGCTGCGCCTCGCGTTCACGCTGAACCGGCATGACACGGTCGGCCAGGATCTCGTCGCGATGAGCGTCAACGACATTCTCGTGCAGGGCGCCGAGCCGCTCTTCTTCCTCGATTACTTCGCGTGCGGCAAGCTGGATGTCGACACCGCGGCGGACGTCGTGAAGGGCATCGCCACGGGCTGCGAGCTGGCGGGCTGCGCGCTGATCGGCGGCGAGACGGCGGAAATGCCCGGCATGTATCCGGACGGCGAATACGACCTCGCGGGCTTCGCGGTCGGCGCGGTGGAAAAGAGCAAGATCATCGACGGCAGCACGATCAAGCCGGGCGATGTCGTGCTGGGCCTGGCATCGAGCGGCATCCACTCGAACGGTTATTCGCTGGTGCGCAAGATCATCGAGCGCGCGAATCCGGATCTCAACGCCGATTTCGACGGCCGAACGCTTGCCGACGCGCTGATGGCGCCCACGCGCATCTACGTGAAGCCGCTCTTGTCGGCGATGCAAAGCGTCACGGTGAAGGGCATGGCGCATATCACGGGCGGCGGTCTCGTCGAGAATATTCCGCGCGTGCTGCGCGATGGGCTGACGGCGGAGCTGGATCATCGCGCGTGGCCGCTGCCGCCGCTGTTCGCGTGGCTGCAGAAGCACGGCGGCGTCGCGGATGCGGAGATGCATCGCGTGTTCAACTGCGGTATTGGCATGGCGGTGATCGTTGCGGCGGAAGATGCCGATGCGGCAACCGGCCTGTTGTCGGGCGCGGGCGAGCAGGTGTGGAAGATCGGCGTCGTGCGCGAGAGCAAGGAAGGTGAGGCGCAGACGGTGGTGGTTTGATAGTGCCGTTGTCGCGCTGATACGAAAGACCCTCGCGGAGTGCGAGGGTCTTTTGTTTGGGGATTACATCGGCCGCATGTAAGGCGACCGAATTTGCTGCGGATTCGGCCCCAGTTGCTTGAGGAGGAAGTCCATAGCTGTCTTGTTATAGGCCGGTCTTGGATCGACGTGCGAAACGCCGTTGGGCAGGTAAGGCGGGCGCAATCCGGGTGTAAGCAACTCGCCCTTGTACAACGCGCCGTTGTATTCGACGATCCAGTTCACGCTCTCCGTGAGCAGCCCGATAGAGGTCCCCTGCACCCACATGTAGCGATGGCCGCCAAACGATTGGATTTCTCGCTTGTACCACGCGCTCAATTGATCGAGCGTGCGTGGGTCGCTGTATTTTTCGGATAGATCGACCCGAAGGAACGTCGTAAGCGCCTCGTAGCGCGGCACGTACATCTTCGAGCCACGTGGCATCAACGCTGTATCGCCGGACGGAAACGACAGCCGCGGCATCAGGAGCGTTAAAGTGTCCTTCCTGCCTTGGAAGCTTTCGGTCGCGGCCGTGACTGTCTGACATTGGCAAGCCCGTGGCGCAGTGGCGCCGCTCAGCGAAGCCTTTTGATACTGAGCTTATAGAACGATCGTGTGCAAAATTTCAGTATGACTTTTCAGACTTTCGAAGTTTTCCTAATCGCTGCTACCGCCCGCTCCGTCGCGTCCCCCGCGCAGCAATCCACCACGACTCGCTCCGGCATCGCGCGCAGCCACGTCAACTGCCGCTTGCACAACTGCCGCGTCGCGAAAATGCCCTTGTCGCGCATCTCGTCGTAACCCGTCGCGCCGTCGAGATAGTCCCACGCTTGCCGATAGCCGACACAGCGCATCGACGGCATCGAAAGATCCAGATCGCCGCGCGCACGCAACGCGCGCACTTCGTCGATGAAGCCGTGCGCGAGCATCGCATCGAAACGTGCGGCGATGCGCGCATGCAGCACCGCGCGATCCGACGGCTCCAGCGCGACCGGCACGAAGCGATACGGCGCATCCGCATCCTGAACGCGCGGCGCGGCGAGCAGCGCGGACATCGGCTGGCCGGACAGCATGAAGATTTCGAGCGCGCGCTGGATGCGCTGCGAGTCGTTCGGCGCAAGCCGCGCGGCGGTTTGCGGATCGACCGCCGCGAGCCGCGCATGCAGCGCGGGCCAGCCATCGCGGGCGGCGTCGGCGTCGAGGGCGGCGCGCACGTCGGCATCGGCGGTCGGCAGATCGTTCAGACCTTGTGTCAGCGCCTTGTAGTACAGCATCGTCCCGCCGACCAGCAACGGCACGTTGCCGCGCGCGACGATCTCGCCGACGAGCCGCAGCGCATCCGCACGAAACTGCGCGGCGGAATACGTTTCGGCGGGATCGATGATATCGATCAGATGATGCGGCGCCGCCGCGCGCTCCTCGGCGTTCGGCTTGGCCGTGCCGATATCCATCTCGCGATAGACGAGCGCCGAATCCACGCTGACGATTTCCACCGGATGCAGCGCCGCGAACGCCAGCGCGGCCGCGGTCTTTCCCGACGCCGTCGGCCCGAGAAGACACGCAACAGGCAAGGCGGAAGCGCTCATTGTCCGCGCATGAAGAGTCGGTCGAGATCGGCGAGCGTGAGCTGATACCACGTCGGACGGCCGTGATTGCACTGATCGGCGCGCTCGGTCGCTTCCATCTGGCGCAGGAGCGCGTTCATCTCGTCGAGCGTGAGCCGGCGATTCGCGCGCACCGCGTTATGACACGCGAGCGTGCCGAGCAATTCGTGCTGACGTTCGGTGAGCACGCGCGAGCCGCCATAGGCGTGCAGATCGGCGAGCACGGCGCGCGCGAGCGATTGCAGGTCGGCGTCCTTCAGCAACGCGGGCACGGCGCGGATCGCGATCGACGTCGGCGACAACACCGCGAGATCGAAGCCGAGCGCATCGAGCGTCGCGCGCTCTTCCTCGACGATGCCGATCTCGACCGGCTCCGCTGTCATCGACACGGGAATCAGCAGGGGCTGCACCGCGATCGCGCGATCGGCGAGCGCGTGCTTGAATTGCTCGTAAAGAATGCGCTCGTGCGCGGCATGCATGTCGACGATCACGAGGCCGCGCGCGTTCTGCGCCAAAACATAGATGCCGTGAATCTGGCCGACGGCGAAACCGAGCGGCTGTTCATCGGCGTGATCGAGCGCACTGTCCGCACTGTCACTGGCGATCAGCGGCGCGGGAGGGCGCTCGTTCATCGACGGATACGGCGTGTCGATGGTCGTCGTCGCGCCTGACGTACCCGCGCCGTTGTCCTTGCGACCGAACAGCGCGTCGTAAAGCGCGAGCGGCTGCGCGACGGGCAGCGTGCCCTGCGTCATGCGCGACTGGCGCATCCAGTTCGTGCCGTTCTCGCTTTTCAGCGTGAGCGAATCCGGCGTGCCGGCGAAAGGCTTTGCGCTGAACGAAGCCGGGCCGGTCGGCTGCAATTGCGCCGCGTGTCCGCCCGCCGTCGTTTCCGGCGACGCGCCCGCATGCCGCGCCAGCGCGCGCTGCACGGCGTGAAAGACGTATTGATGAATCGAGCGCGAATCGCGAAAGCGCACTTCGATCTTCGACGGATGCACGTTCACATCGACGGATTCGGGCGGCAAATCGAGAAACAGCACGTACGCCGGATAGCGATTGCCGTGCAGCACATCTTCATACGCGGCGCGCACGGCGTGCGTGAGCAGCTTGTCGCGCACGAAGCGGCCGTTCACGAAGAAATATTGCTGATCGGCGCGCCCGCGGCTCGCGGTCGGCAAACCCGCGCAGCCGTAGACCGCAAGCGGCCCGGCGCGTTCGTCGAGCGGCAGATGCGCGGTTTCGAACACCTCGCCGAGAATCTTCGCGACGCGCGTCTGCGGATCGCTCGCGTTCCAGTGCTCGACGGCTTTGCCGTTGTGCATCACTGAAATCGCGACGTCGGGCCGTGCGAGCGCCGTGCGGCGAATCACGTCGAGGCAATGCCCGAGCTCGGTCTGCTCGCTCTTCAGGAATTTGCGGCGCGCGGGCGTGTTGAAATACAGCTCGCGCACTTCCATTGTCGTGCCGACGGTGCCCGCGGCGGGCGAGATGGCGCCGGTTTGCGCGTCGATGCGCGTCGCGTGCGGGCAGCTTTCGGTGCGGCTCGTGATGAACAGTTCCGCAACCGACGCGATCGACGCAATCGCCTCGCCGCGAAACCCGAGCGTCGCAACGGCTTCGAGTTCCGCGAGCGAGCGGATTTTGCTGGTCGCGTGGCGCATCAGCGCGAGCGGAAGCTCGTTCGGCGGAATGCCGCAGCCGTCGTCGGCGATCACGATGCGTTTCACGCCGCCTTCGTCGAGCGTGATGCGCAGTGTCGTCGCGCCGGCGTCGAGTGCGTTTTCCAGCAGTTCCTTGACGACCGACGCAGGCCGCTCCACCACTTCGCCAGCGGCAATCTGGCTGATGAGCTGATCGGGCAGCGGGGCGATGGCGCGCGGACGGCGCCCGGCATCGGCTGTCGAAGCGCCAGCGGAGGTTTCGTTTAGGTCGGACATGGCGAAATTATAACGATTCGCAACGTTCGGGCTTCGGGTGGCCGGCTGCATCGGTCCGGGCGCGCACGTATCCAAGAGCGCGGGCCAGAGCGGGACTTTCTTGCGCCGCAATTTATTTGCATTACTGAGTTTTTTTCGGGTCCACGCGTACAATGCATTACGCCGCCGCAAGAGAGTTCTGCCAGGCCGCGCGCAATCAATCCGTCGATCTCACTCACGCAATATTTCGCTCGCACCGCCAATTTGTTTGCCATCGAGGCGGCGATTCCTGCGGAGATATGAATTCGTTCGTGTTTCGAATGCGCGCGTTCGCGAGCGTTGAATCGGGTAATCGTCACGGCCTAATAATCATTTCGGGCGTTAATTGTTTAAGAGTTTTCGTATGGTCGCGACGATTTTGATCATGCCGGTTATCCGCAAATGCAGAGCGATTCAGCCACGGGATTCCGCCGGAGGCCAAATGTATTGGGTTATGTTTTCGAAACTTCAGAAAAAGGATAATTCATGTCCCGTATCGCTTCAGAAAAAAAGAAACCGACTGGAAATCATGCCGTGACCGAAGCGCCGCCGACGAAAGGCCAGCAGGCAGGCGCGCATTCCAGTCATAAGAACGCGGAAGCAAAAACTCAGAAGAGTCGTGTGGCGGCAAACGGTAAAAGCGGAAACAACTTTCCGAATGTGCTCGTGCATGGGTTTTGCGGTTGGGGTCGCGAAAGGCTGACGAGCAAGATTTATCACTATTTCGGCGGCACAGGCGATATTCAGGAATATCTCAATAATAGGGGTTACCAGACTTTCACCGCTGCGGTCGGACCGTTATCCAGTAACTGGGACCGGGCCTGCGAGCTTTATTATTTCTTGAAGGGCGGCGTAGTGGATTACGGCGCGGTGCATTCGGCGCGTTACGGCCACGAACGTTATGGACGTTCGTATCCCGGCGTATTTCCCGAATGGAGCGAAGAACACAAGGTTCATCTGATCGGGCACAGCATGGGCGGTCCGACCATCCGCACTCTCGTGCAATTGCTGGAACATGGCGATCCGGATGAAATTGCCTTCGCGCCGAGTTCGCGGGAAGCCGGCACCTCCGAACTCTTCAAGGGCGGCAAGCAATGGGTACATAGCATCACGTCCATCGCTGGCGTCAACAACGGCACCCCGGTCGCAGACGATCTCGGCGAGCCGATGTCCGACCTGCTATTGAGCCTGGCGAGCCTGTGCGGCGCCGATAACCGCGATCTGCTTTTCGACTTCGACTTGAAGCAGTGGGGCATCCACCGCGAGAAGGGCGAGGATCTGGTCGAATACGCCAAAAAGATCATGCTCAGCAAGGCCTGGAAGACGACTGACAGCGCAATCTACGATCTTTCCTTCGCCGCGGCCCGACTGCAGAACATCTGGGTAAAGACGTCGCCGCACACTTATTACGCGTCGTATTGCGCCGACGGAACGGTGCCCGGCCTCGCCGACACGCGTGTTCCGATGTCGAACATGAATCCGTTGCTCCTCGGCGGCGGCGCGGCGCTCGGCCTCAATGAAAGGGATCTTGCGGGCGGATTCCTGAACTGGCGTCCCAATGACGGTTGCGTCCCGGTTCCGTCGGCGCAGTACCCGATCGGGCACGCGCACGAGTTCGTCGGGGACAACCCCGCTCATCCGCCGAAGAAGGGCGTCTGGTACGTTCATCCTCCGATCGCCGGCGTGGATCATATCGGCATCGTGCAGCCGGTCGGCAGCACGACGCTCGAGTGGCTGGAGGAATTTTTTGGGAAAATCGCGGCCTATAACAAGGCGCTGCCAATTTAGCGACCCGGCCGGAGCCTGATCTTTCCTGTGGGGCTTTCGGGCGCCCGGGTTGCGCGCGCTTCCGGGTGAACATTCGTGTGAGCGAGCCCGGCGCCGCGCCACTTCGGTATCATGGCGCGACTCCCGCATTTGTTGCCGATGCGCCGCTTTTCCGGCGCCGGCTTACTTTTTGAGGAAAGATTTTTGGACACGTTGCTGCAATTCCTGGGACTCATCCTTCACATCGACAAGTCGCTCGGTGTCTTCATCCAGAATTACGGCGCCTGGGTGTACGCGGTGTTGTTCCTGATCGTGTTCTGCGAAACCGGGCTCGTCGTGTTTCCGTTCCTGCCGGGCGATTCGCTGCTGTTCATCGGCGGCGCGTTCGCCGCGTCGCACGAAATGGATCTCTTCGCGCTGATCGCGCTCCTGCTCATCGCGGCCGTGACCGGCAACACGGTGAATTACTGGATCGGCCGCGCCATCGGGCCGAAAATCTTCGATACGAACATTCCCGTGCTCGAGCGCTTTCTGGACCGCGCCGCGCTGCAGAAAACCCACAACTTCTACGAGAAGCACGGCGGCAAGACGATCGTGATCGCGCGTTTCGTGCCGGTGGTGCGGACGTTCGCGCCGTTCGTCGCGGGCGTGTCGTCGATGAGTCACGGGCGCTTCCAGCTCTTCAATATTCTGGGCGCGCTCATCTGGGTGCTGTTGCTCGTGTTGCTCGGCTATTTCTTCGGCAACATTCCGTTCATCAAGCAGTATCTGAACGTGATCGTGCTGGTGGGAATCGGCGCGGCCATCGTGCCGGTGGCGATCGGCGCGCTATGGAAGATGAGCCGTCGCAATTCGAAGGCTTGAGGAAAAGCGGGATGCGCGAGGCCGTCGGATGCCGGCCTCGCTCACGCCGCGAAACCGCTCAACGGCGCCGGAACAGGCGGATCACGAAAAGCAGCACGACCGCGCCGATCACCGCGGTGATCAGCGTGCCGAGGATGCCGCCGCCGAACGAGATGCCGAGCGTGCTGAAGAGCCATCCGCCGATCACGCCGCCGACGATGCCGACGAGAATGTCGACGATCACGCCGAAGCCGCTGCCGTTCATGATGAGGCCGGCGAGCCAGCCCGCCACGCCGCCGATGATGAGGCTGAGGATGATTCCGTGTTGCATGATTTGCATGCGTTGAGACTCCAGTCGAATTGAGAGATGCGGGACGCAGGCGGGACCTGCAATCGGGCGCGGGCAATGTAGCGGAAATGACCGTGGCGGGGGATTGTCAACTGTCAAGGATTGTCGATGCAGCGTCGGCAAACAGCGCGGACGACAGATGACACATGGCCGGGGCAAAATACGTCAAAAATTTGGATTGCCAAAAGGTTCGGTCGGCGCTTGGGCGAAGTGTGTCGTTTAGGTCACTGAGGCGAATTTGTATCTGTAATGTTTTATGCTGGCGGAATTGGTTGAAAAAGTTCAAGACGACAAGCATGAGAAAGCTGGTGGTGATGCACAAGGAAGGTTTCGGATCGGGCCCGCGCGGGGCGATCGCGGGCGTGGCGCTCGCAGCGGGGTTGGCTGCCGGATTGACGGGATGTTCATCGACGCCGCGGGAGCCCGCGCCGATCGTCGAAAGTTCCGCGCTGAGCGCGCCGCCGGTGGTGCAGAGCGGGTCGCCGATCGTGACGCCCGCGCCAGTCGTGCCGCTCGGGCCGACGACACCCGCGCCCGTCGAACCGGGCTTTTATCGCGTTAAGCCGGGCGACACGCTTTACGGCATTTCGCGCACCTTCAAGCAGAAGCCCGCTGATCTGGCCAAGTGGAACACGTTGCCGGAAAGCAGGCAGGTGAACGTCGGGCAGGTGTTGCGCGTGATGCCGCCGGGTGCGTCGTCAACGACGGTGAGTTCGGCGAGCGTCGGATCGAAGATGGCGCAGCCGCCGCTTCTGCCGACGCCGGAGAAATCGGTGGCGCAGAAGCCAGCGGCGGAAAAGCCCGCCGCTGCGGCCAGCGAAGAACATCAATCCGCAGTCACCGCGACTGCATCCAAGGGCACCTTCGTCTGGCCCGCGCACGGCGACGTCGTGCGCAAGTTCGGCGCGAGCGGCAACAAGGGCATCGACATCGAAGGCAAGGTCGGGCAGCCAGTCAAGGCAGCGGCGTCGGGCAAGGTCGTGTATGCGGGAAGCGGCTTGCGTTCCTACGGGCGCATGATCATCGTCAAGCACGGCAACGATTATCTGACCGCCTACGCGTACAACGAGAAGCTGCTCGTGAAGGAAGGCGATTCCGTCAAGCAGGGCGCGACCATCGCCGACATGGGCACCGGCCCGGGCGGCACGCCCGCGCTGCATTTCGAAGTGAGAAAGTCGGGCACCGCGGTCGATCCGATGCCGTTGCTCGGCGCGGCCGGCGGCTGATTCCTGGCCGGGCGGGAAGGGAGCCGAAAGGTGAAGAAGATCATGATCGCCGCGCTGACCGCGGCGTCGCTGACGTCGCTGCTTTCCGGCTGCGAGCAGCAGCAGAGCGAGGAAGCGTTGAACAAGCTCAAGGCATTTTTCAATGCAGTGAAGCCGGACAACTTGCTGCTCAAGAACCTGCAGCCCGGCGTGACGACCGAGGCGCAGATCCGCGACCAAATGGGCGAACCCGAGACGGAGCGCACGTTCACCGACGGAAGCAAGCGCCTCGAATATCCGCGCGGCCCGGCGGGCACGAACACCTACATGGTCGATCTCGACCCCCGCGGGCATTTCGTTTCCGTGACGCAGGTGCTGACCGCCGAGAACTTCGCGAAAGTGCGCCTCGGCATGACGATGGACGAAGTGCGCAGACTGCTCGGCAAGCCGACCGAAATCGCGGAGTATCGGCTGAAGAAGGAGCGCGTCTGGAGCTGGCACTGGCTCGAAGACGGCGTGAATCAGGACGCCATGTTCAACGTGCACTTCGGACCGGATGGCACCGTGGTGACGACGTCGCGTTCCGAAGCGATCCGCGGCGGTCAACGCTGATTCCGGGCATGACGACGATGAGTGATTCGGTGACATACGACACGCGCCTTCGCCTGATGGACGAAGCGTCGCGCTATCGCGATCAGGCGTCGCGCCAGGCCGGCGCAAAGCAGCTTGTGCTCTGGGATTGCGGGCGCGGGCATCGCTGGGACAAGACGCTCGACATCGCGCAGAACGTGCGCTGCATGAATTGCGCGACCGAGCGGCGCGAATTGGAGACGAAGCGTCTGCAGGACATCGCGCAAGCGCGCGGCGGCGCGCTGCTTTCGCACCGCTATGTCGATGCCGCGACGCCCTTGAGCTGGCGATGCGCGTACGGTCACGTTTGGGATGCGACTCCCGATGCGGTGTCGCGCCATTGGTGCAGCGAGTGCGCGCGCACCGTGTTCGCGGCCGTCCGCTGACCGATCCAACGGCATCAAAGAAAAAGCCGGCGAATGCCGGCTTTTGAGCTTCTTTGTCGGGGCGCTGGCCTCTTTCGCCTGCGACTCGTCGCGCCGTTGGCAAAAACTCGCGCTTTGCTTTTTTATTCTCGCGCTTTGCTTTTACCCACGACCTGATCGAGTGCCGCCCATCCTGTTTGTCGGTCTCTCAGCGCGTTTTGCTGCTGCCCCCCGTGCGCTGGAAAAAGTATTGCAAATGGCCATTCCTAAGAATGTACGCTCGCAAACACATTCGCAAATTGATAAGCATCTGCGGGGAAGTCCCGATCCGCGAAGCGATCTTCAGTCGGCCGACGACACCGTTTCCACACGCCCGATACCCGAACGCATGTTCGCCGCGACGAGCGATTGCGTGACCATGCGCGCTTCCGCCTGCGCGATGTGCTCGAGCGTCGCTTCTTCCAGTTGCGCCGCGAAAACGGCGAGCGCCGTGCACAGACGTGCGTGCTGACCGGCATCGAGCGTCCAGACGCCTTCGTCCGAATGACGCGCGTCCAGTTCGACGAGCGCTTCGTGCGCAAGCGTAATGTCGTGGTCGCATTCCGCCGCGTGGCCCAACTGGCACAACTCTTCCGCGACCAGCATGTGACGGCATAGCGTCATGAAGAGCGGCTGCGATCCGTGTCCGCGATGAAACGCGTCGAGCGCCACATAGCAGCGCAGCATCATCGCGTCGATCATCGGTTCGCGGGCGGCGCGGCTGTAGGTCAGCGCGCGCAGAAGCGGCGACATCGCGGGACGGGCGGATTTCATGTTCGTCGATTTCTTCTTCACGGCAGTGCTCCCGAAAAGGTGTTCGCTTAACGCCGGTGCTGTCTGTCGCGCCGGGACGCGAATGCGTTGGATGCGTTTGGATGCGTTTGACGTTGAAAGCATCATCGCACCGGAAAATTAGCTGTGTCTTAAGGCGCGTAACCGCCGGATGCCTGCCAGCTATAACGCCGCGCGACGACGGCGGTGGACGCATGTGCTGTGACATTTGTAAGTAAAAGTCGCAAGAGGCCGCCGTGCGATGTGGCCTAGGGTGAATACATATGTTGCGTTAATTTTGTCGATGGCAACATATGTATCATTCCACTCTCAAAGAGGACGTCATGAAATTTGCGTCGTTGCTCACATCGACTGTCGCGTTATCTCTGGTTGCGGGCGCAAGCTACGGCCAATCCACGATTGCCAAGGTCCAGAGCGCCAATCTCATCGCGATCGGGCATCGCGAGACGTCGGTGCCGTTTTCGTACGTCGATGCGAACAACGACGTCATCGGCTTTTCGCAGGACTTGTGCAACAAGGTGATCGATGCGGTCAAGGCGAAAACGAAGCATCCGGATCTACGCGTGCGCTTCATTCCGGTGACATCGCAGAATCGGATTTCGCTCGTGCAGAACGGCACGGTCGATCTCGAATGCGGCGTGACGACGAATCTCACGTCGCGGCAGAATCAGGTTGCGTTTTCGGACACGTTCTTCGTCGCGACGACGCGTCTGCTGACGAAAAAGGATTCCGGCATCAAGGACTTTCCCGATCTCGCGGGCAAGACCGTCGTGACGAATCAGGGCACGACGTCCGAGCGCATTCTTCGCAAGATGAACGAAGAGAAGAAGATGAACATGAGCATCATCAGCGCGAAGGATTACGGCGAAGGGCGCGCGACGCTCGAAACCGGCCGCGCGGTGGCCTACATGATGGACGACGTGCTGCTCGCCGGCACGCGCTCGCTGACGGCGAAGCCGTCGGACTGGGTGCTCGTCGGCACGCCGCAGTCGTCGGAGGCGTACGGCTTCATGATGCGTCGCGACGATCCCGAGTTCAAAAAGCTCGTCGACGACGCCATGAGTCAGGTGATGAAAAGCCCCGAGATCAAGACGATGTACGACAAGTGGTTCATGAAGCCGGTGCCGCCGAAGAACATCAACTTCGATTTTCCGATGAGCGAAGCGATGCAGAAGCTCTACGCCGAACCGAACGACAAGGCGTTCGAATAGCGCGACGGCGCGCGCGTCATTCCGCGAAGGGCAGATCCGTCTGCCCTTCGGCGCGCATCGCGAACGTGTTGAGGGTCATCGCGACGAGCGCGTAATAGCCCAGCAAGCCGACGAGATTCACGACGACCGTGTGCCCGAAGCGCGCGACGGCGGCGTCATAGGTCGCATCGCTCACGCGCTTCGTGTCGTAGAGTTCGCTGGCGAAATCGAAGATGAGCTTGTCGTCGGCATCGGCGAATGTCGGCGTCTTTCCCGTGCGCAGCGCTTCGGCGAGATCGGCGGGCAGGCCGGCATCGAGCGCGATCGGATGATGAATGTGCCATTCCGCCTGCGAGCGCCAGCGCGCCGCGGTCACGAGAATCGCAAGCTCGGAAAGGCGCAGCGGCAGGCCGGTCTCGTAGCGGCAGAACGCGCCGAGTTTTTGCGCGTGCTGCGCGAGTTCCGGGCTGAAGATCCAACCGAGAAACGGCCCGTTGAGATTGCCGCGCGGTCCGCTCACGATGTCCTGCAACACGGCTCTTTGCGCATCGGAAGCGTGCGCGATGTCGAAATCGGGAAGTCGCTTCTTCATGTTTGTTCTCACTGGATGACAGAAAGCGCGCCATCGATTGCATCGGAGAGCCGCTCGACGATCGTCTCGATTTGCGCGCTCGTCGTGATGAACGGCGGCGCGATGAGTACGTGATCGCCGATGCGGCCGTCGACGGTGCCGCCCATCGGATACACCATGAGGCCGCGCTTCATCGCCTCGCTCTTGATGACCGCGTGCAGCCTGTGCTTCGGATCGAACGGCATCTTGCCCGCGCGATCCTGAACCAGTTCGACGCCGGTGAACAGGCCGCGGCCGCGCACATCGCCGATGAACGGATGATCCGCATGCCGCTCGCGCAGCAACGCGCGCAGTTGTTCGCCGCGCGCCCTCACGTTGTCGAGCAGTTTGTCTTCGGCGATGACTTTCTGCACTTCGAGCGCCGCGGCGCACGCCGTCGCGTGACCGATATACGTGTGGCCGTGCTGAAAGAAGCCCGAGCCGCCGACGATCGTATCGAAGATCGCGTTGCTGACGAGCGTCGCGCCGATCGGCTGATAGCCCGCGCCGAGACCCTTCGCGATCGCGAGAATATCGGGCGACACGCCGTCTTCCTCGCACGCGAACAGATGACCGGTGCGGCCCATGCCCGACATCACTTCGTCGAGGATCAGCAGCACGCCGTATTTGTCGCAGACCGCGCGGATCTTGCGGAAGTATTCGCGCACAGGCGGCACCGCGCCCGCCGTCGCGCCGACGACCGTTTCCGCGACGAACGCCGCCACCGATTCGGCTCCGAGTTCGAGAATCTTCGCTTCAAGTTCATCGGCGAGACGTTGCGCGAAGGCTTCGTCGGTTTCGCCCGCCCGCTGTTCGCGATACGCGAAGCAGGGCGTGACGTGATGCGCTTCGATCAGCATCGGCAGGAAGGGCTCGCGCCGCCACGCGTTGCCGCCGATCGCGAGCGCGCCGAGCGTGTTGCCGTGATAGCTCTGCCGGCGCGCGATGAAATGCCGGCGCGCGGGTTCGCCTTTCTCGACGAAATACTGGCGCGCGAGCTTGAGCGCGGCTTCCATCGCTTCGGAGCCGCCGGACACGAAATAGACGTGGCCGAGATTTTTCGGCGCGGCATCGATGAGCCGGTCGGCGAGTTCTTCGGCGGGCTCGGTCGTGAAGAACGACGTGTGCGCGTACGGCAACTGCTGCACTTGCCGCTGGATGGCTTCGATCACGCGCGGATGGCTGTGTCCGAGACACGAGACGGCTGCGCCGCCGCATGCATCGATGTAGCGTTTGCCGGTCGAATCGACGATCTCGATGCCGTCGCCGCGGACGGCGACCGGAAGCGTGGCGCGCGGCGCGCGATGAAATACCGTGGTCATGGTGCCTGCCTTTCGAATGCGGAATGCGCGTGCAACACGCGATGTGGCATTCTAGCGTGATAACAACATATGTTGTCAATTCCGCGTGTGACGCAACGGTCTGTCGATTAGCTCGCCGCGTAGGCGCCGTGCGCGTGCAGCGCGGCTTCGGCCTGTTCGAGATGGGCGACGGCGTCCTTGCCTTCGAGCGCGAGCAGATGCGCGACGAGCATCTCCGCCAGCGCCGACGCCGCGACGAGCGACGGAAAGAACGACGGCGATTCGTGCGCGAAGATCAGCGTGTGATCGGCGTTCAGCGCGATGGGCGACACGGCGCTGTCAGTGAGCGTGATGAGTTTCGCGCCGCGCTCGATCGCCGCCTGCGCGACGCGCACGGCTTCGACGGAATACGGCGCAAAGCTGACGACGACCACCGCGTGCTTTTTCTCGATGCCGCGCAGTTGCATTTCGAGCGTGCCCGCTTCGCCGCTGATCAAACTCACCGACGGCCGAAACAGGCGATATCCATAAAGCAGGCCGAACGCGACGGGATAGCACGACCGAAAGCCCGCGACGTGCACATGCGGCGCTTTCTTGAGCGTCTTCGCCGTATCGACGACGCTCTGCGCGTTTTGCGCGAGCGTGAGTTCGAGATTGTGCGATTGCGCGTGTGCGAGATCGCGGCTCAGGTGATTGTCGGCGCCGCCTTTGACGAGCGAACGGGCGCGCGTCGTCAGCGGTTCGGGGCGCGTGCGTACGCGGCTCACGAAAATTTCGCGCAACTCGTTCCAGCCGGGGAAGCCGAGTTGCTGGGAGAGACGGACCATCGCGGCGGGCTGGACCTTGGCGCGCTCGGCGACCTTGCGCATCGAGAGGACGGCGACTTCGTCGGGATAGTCGAGAAGGAAGGCGGCGCCGGCCTGGAATTGCGGGCTCAGATCGGGGAAGCGGTCGCGGATCGTCGCCGCGAGTTGGTCGAAGGTGGGCACGTTCTGGATGCTTGAGGAAGCGGACGCGCTATTTAAGCATGAGCGCGACGTGGAGAGCGGTCGCGCGCAGAAAACAAAAAAGCCGCTGTCCTTGTGGAACAGCGGCTTTTTCTTGAAGCTGGTGGCGAATCAGGGACTCGAACCCCGGACCTGCGGATTATGATTCCGTCGCTCTAACCGACTGAGCTAATTCGCCGAAAGAAGACGAGATTATGGCGAGCGTCGAAGCGGGTGTCAACCCCTTCTGCGCGATTTATTTAACAAATCGCGCAGAAGCCCGTCGATTAATCCTCGTGATAGACATTCGACTTGCGCGTGTCCTTCACGAACAGCATGCCGATCACGAAGGTGATCAACGCGATCACGATCGGATACCACAAGCCCGAGTAGATATCGCCCTTCGCGGCGACGATCGCGAACGCGGTCGCCGGCAGGAAGCCGCCGAACCAGCCATTGCCGATGTGATACGGCAGCGACATCGACGTATAGCGGATGCGCGCCGGGAACATCTCGACCAGCATCGCCGCGATCGGGCCGTAGACCATCGTCACGAAGATCACGAGGATCGTCAGCACCACGATCGCCATCGGCCAGTTGATCAGCGCCGGATCGGCCTTTGCCGGATAACCCGCGCTCTTCAGCGTGCCGGCGAGCGTCTTGTCGAACGCCGCGCCTTGCGTCTTCGCGTCGGCGGCCTTGCCGTCGTACGTGTTCACCACCGTTTCGCCGACCTTGATCTGCGCCTGCGTGCCCGCCGGCGCCGCCACGTTCTCATAGTTGAGACCGGCCTTCGACAGCGCGCTCTTCGCGATATCGCACGAGCTCGTGAACTTCGCCGTGCCCACCGGATTGAACTGGAACGAGCACTCGCCCGGATCGGCGATGACGACGATCGGCGACTTCTGCGTCGCGGCTTCGAGCGTCGGATTCGTGTAGTGCGCGAGCGCCTTGAAGAGCGGGAAGAAGGAGAGCGCGGCAATCAGGCAGCCCGCCATGATGATCGGCTTGCGGCCGATACGATCCGACAGCGACCCGAAGAACACGAAGAATGGCGTACCGATCAGCAGCGCCACCGCGACCATGATGTTCGCGCTGGTGCCATCGACCTTGAGCGTCTGCGTGAGGAAGAAGAGCGAGTAGAACTGGCCCGTGTACCACACGACCGCCTGTCCCGCCGTCAGACCGAAGAGCGCGAGCAGCACGATCTTCAGGTTCTTCCACTCGCCGAACGCTTCCTTGAGCGGCGCCTTCGAGGTCTTGCCTTCCGCCTTGATGCGCTCGAACACCGGCGATTCATGCAG
The DNA here is from genome assembly GCF_023630765.1 of Caballeronia sp. ATUFL_F2_KS9A. Lineage (NCBI taxonomy): Bacteria > Pseudomonadati > Pseudomonadota > Betaproteobacteria > Burkholderiales > Burkholderiaceae > Caballeronia > Caballeronia sp. ATUFL_F2_KS9A. The sequence continues at coordinate 396,691 of NZ_JALQEK010000001.1, forward strand.
TTTCATCCGAATCCACACCGAGATCGCGAGCAGCAGGATCGATACGAGGAACGGAATGCGCCAGCCCCAAGCGCCGAACTGCTCTTCGCCCATGATCGTGCGGACCGCGAGAATCACGATCAGCGAGATGAAGAGGCCGAGCGTCGCCGTGGTCTGGATCCACGCCGTCCACGCGCCGCGCTTGTTCGACGGCGCATGTTCCGCGACATACGTCGCCGCGCCGCCGTATTCGCCGCCGAGCGCGAGGCCTTGCAACAACCGCATTGCGATGAAGATGATCGGCGCCGCGATGCCTATGGTCGCGTATCCCGGCAGGAAGCCGATCAGGAACGTCGACAGACCCATGATGACGATCGTCACGAGGAACGTGTACTTGCGCCCGACCATGTCGCCGAGCCGCCCGAACACGATCGCGCCGAACGGACGCACCGCGAAGCCCGCCGCGAAGCCCAGCAAGGTGAAGATGAAGCCGGCCGTCGGATTGACGCCCGAGAAGAAGGTCTTGCTGATATAGACGGCGAGCGAGCCCGCCAGATAGAAGTCATACCATTCGAACACCGTGCCGAGCGACGAAGCGAAGATGACCTTCTTCTCCTCCGCCGTCATCGGTGCGTGTGACACGCGCCCTTCGACCGTAGCCATGCATCGTCTCCTGTTCTGATTTTCGATTACATCGGTCCGCGATAAGGCGGCTCCCGGTGCAAAGGATTATTGGAACGAAAACTTACGGCGTTCTGACGCGGCGCGTCCGGACGCGAGTGACGTCCGAAACGACGATTTGCGCCGAAGCCGCGCATATGTGTTGCGAACGATCGTCTAAATTCGTCTATGCTCGTGCTTCGTGCGCGCCAAATGCGAATCTGCCGCGCTCGCGCTCAGGGTTTGTCCCGGGCAGGAAAAACCCGCTGAAGACTGACGCGGACAAGCGTTCCGGCGAGTCGCGGGCTGTCCTGATACACGTGATCCTCGATGGCGAGCGCGCCGCCGTGCATCGCCGCGATCTCCTTGACGATGGCAAGACCGAGTCCGCTGCCGTCGCCGTCGCGCCCGAGAATGCGATAGAAGCGCTCGACCACGCGCTCGCGTTCCGCCGCCGGAATGCCGAGTCCCGTGTCTTCCACTTCCAGATGCACGAGATCGAGATCGTCGTCGTCGGTCCGCACGCGTACGGTGATGCGCCCGCCCGCCGGCGTGTAGCGGATCGCGTTGTCGATCAGGTTCGACAGCATCTCGCGCAGCATCACGACATTGCCTTCCACTTCGACCGCAAACGGCGGCTCCTCATAACCGAGATCCATGCGTTTCGCGAGCGCCGCCTGAACCCAGTCGCGCACCGCGAGCCGCGCGAGATCGGTCAGGACGATGCGCGTGAATATCTGCCCCGTCGCGCGATTCTCGGCGCGCGCGAGCGCGAGCAATTGCGTGACGAGACGCGCGGCATGCTCGGAACTCATCGCGATCTGCTCTAGCGAGCGCTGCACTTCCGTCGAGACGTCCTGGCGCATCGCGAGTTCCGCCTGCATGCGCAGGCCCGCGAGCGGCGTTTTCATCTGATGCGCGGCATCGGCGATGAAGCGCTTCTGGAACTCCATGTTCTGTTCGAGGCGCGTGAGCAGGTCGTTGAACGACGCGACGAGCGGCGCGATCTCCGGCGGCGCGCTGCCGGCCTGCAGCGGCGAGAGATCGTCGGGGCGGCGCGCGCGGATGTTCGACTGCAGCGCGTGCAGCGGCGCGAGCCCGCGCGAAAGCCCGAACCATACGAGGATGATCGCGAGCGGCAGGATCACGAACTGCGGCAGGATCACGCCCTTGATGATGTCGTTGGCGAGCTGGCTGCGCTTGTCGAGCGTCTCCGCAACCTGCACGAGCACCGGCTGCGCGCTGTGCGGATCGCGCCCGGGCGCGAGGCCGGGCAGATCGACCGTCGTGTATGCGACGCGGATATCGTTGCCGCGCAGCACATCGTCGCGAAACTCGACGATGCCCGGCTGCGGACGATCGTCGTCGTGCGGCAAGGGCATGTCGCGATCGCCGCCGACGAGTTCGCCGCGCGTGCCGAGCACCTGGAAAAACACGCTGTCGACGTTATCGGCGCGCAGGAAATCGCGCGTCGCGTCGGGCAGACGGAGTTCCGCGACGCCGTTTACCGGCTGAATCTGTCGCGCGAGCACGTAGGCGTCGGCTTCGAGCGCGCGGTCGAACGGCCCGTTCGCGATCGATTTCGCGACCAGATACGTCACCGCGATGCTCATCGGCCAGAGCAGCAGCAGCGGCGCGAGCATCCAGTCGAGAATCTCGCCGAAGAGCGAGCGTGGATGCGTTTCGGCGTCGGGCTCGAGCTCGTCGGGCGGCGCGAACGGATTCGCGTAGCGCGCGTCGCGCAGCGCGTCGGAGTCGTCGTTCGCTTGTGCGTTTCGCTGAGTTTCGTGGGAAACGGGCGACGCCATGCGGCCTACTTATAGTGATGGCTGGCGGACTCGCCGGCGTGCGGCCCGCCCGCGCCGTTCGTCGTGGCGGCCGCTTTCTCCAGCGTGTAACCGAGACCGCGTACCGTGATGATCTTCGCGCCGCTCGGCTCGATCTTCTTCCGTAGCCGATGCACGTAGACCTCGATCGCGTTATTGCTGACTTCCTCGCCCCACTCGCACAGGTGATTGACGAGCTGCTCCTTCGATACGAGCCGGCCGGTTCGCTGCAGCAGCACTTCGAGCACGCCGAGTTCGCGCGCCGAAAGATCGATGACCTGATCGCCGATGGTCGCAATGCGCCCGATCTGATCGAAGGTGAGCGAGCCGTGCCGGACGACGGTCGGACCGCCGCCCGCGCCGCGGCGCGTGAGCGCACGGACGCGCGCTTCGAGTTCGTTGAGCGCGAAGGGCTTCGCCATGTAATCGTCCGCGCCGAGATCGAGACCTTTCACGCGCTCGTCGACGGAATCGGCGGCGGTGAGGATCAGCACGGGCATCTGCGAATTGCGCGCGCGCAGGCGGCGCAGCACCTCGAGACCGGGCATCAGGGGCAGGCCGAGATCGAGGATCAGCAGGTCGAAAGTTTGCAGGGAAAGGGCGGTGTCCGCTTCGACGCCATGCTTCACATGGTCGACGGCGTATCCCGATTGGCGGAGTGATCGGACGAGCCCGTCCGCGAGTATGCTGTCGTCTTCGGCAATGAGGATTCGCATCGTCGTGTGCGCCTTTGTACGCCATGCATGCGCGATGAAGCGCATCGGCATTGCCGGCACCGTGTGTCGCCCGGCGCGGCGGTCTCCAGGTGTTCGTGGTTCTTGCGTGCTTGGGCGACGTGGAAAAAAAGCTGCGCCACGCCGCGACAGGCTTGCAAAAACTACTGTTTTTTTATACAGTGTCTGCGTGAGTGGGAAGGGCGGTTTCGTATGCTCGATCGAGCGGCGAAAAACCCCGTGAACACTGCCTCAGACGCCGTTCATCATAGCAAAGGACGATTCATGGAAGAAAGCAAGAAAGGCCCGGCTGGCATGACTGCGGAGAAGAGCAAGGCCCTGGCCGCCGCGCTCTCGCAGATCGAAAAGCAATTCGGCAAAGGGTCGATCATGCGGCTCGGCGCAGGTGAGGCGGTCGAAGACATTCAAGTGGTTTCCACCGGTTCGCTCGGGCTGGACATCGCGCTCGGCGTCGGCGGCTTGCCGCGCGGTCGTGTCGTGGAAATCTACGGTCCGGAGTCGTCGGGTAAAACCACGCTCACGCTGCAGGTGATCGCGGAGATGCAGAAGCTCGGCGGCACGGCGGCGTTCATCGACGCGGAACACGCGCTCGACGTGCAGTACGCCGGCAAGCTCGGCGTGAACGTGCCCGAACTGCTGATCTCGCAGCCGGACACGGGCGAGCAGGCGCTCGAAATCGCGGACGCGCTGGTGCGCTCCGGCTCCATCGACATGATCGTGATCGACTCGGTCGCGGCGCTCGTGCCGAAGGCGGAAATCGAAGGCGAAATGGGCGACTCGCTGCCGGGTCTGCAAGCGCGTCTGATGTCGCAGGCGCTGCGCAAGCTCACCGGCACGATCAAGCGCACGAACTGCCTCGTCATCTTCATCAACCAGATCCGCATGAAGATCGGCGTGATGTTCGGCAACCCGGAAACCACCACGGGCGGCAACGCGCTCAAGTTCTACTCGTCGGTGCGTCTGGATATCCGCCGTATCGGTTCGATCAAGAAGAACGACGAAGTCATCGGCAACGAGACGCGCGTGAAGGTTGTGAAGAACAAGGTGTCGCCGCCGTTCCGCGAAGCCATCTTCGACATTCTTTATGGCGAAGGCATTTCGCGTCAGGGTGAAATCATCGATCTGGGCGTGCAGGCGAAGCTGGTCGACAAGGCGGGGGCCTGGTACAGCTACAACGGCGATCGCATCGGTCAGGGCAAGGACAACGCGCGGGAATTCCTGCGCGAAAATCCGGACATCGCGCGCGAGATCGAGAACAAGATACGCGAATCGCTGGGCGTCGCTGCATTGGGCGAAGCTGTCGTCGCAAGCGCCGCAGCGGCCGACGACGAGTAAGCATCGAGCCTGAAGGAAGATGCAGACGCGCCGGCTCGGATCCAAGGCAGACCCGGCGGATAACGGAACCGGCGACGATTCCGATTCCGTCGATCGCTACGAGCGAAGCAGCGAGCGGCGCGGTGCATCGTCGAAGTCAGGCGGCTTCAGGCGCAGCAACAAGGAACGCGCCGGCGCGAAGTCATTCGCGTCGGCGCGTCGCGTTTTCGAGCCTGTTAAAAGGGATGAAAGCAGCGTAGACGCGAATGATCGCGCGGCCCGCCTGGAACAAGCTCGCGCCTTACTGAAGCAGGCGACAGCGCAGCCGAAGGCGCCTGCCGCCGATCGCAGCCCGCCGTCCGCTAACCCGCCGGACCCATTCGAAGACGCCGATCCATTCGAGCCCTTCGAACAATGCGTGCCTTCCGAGCCATCGCCAGCCGTTTCCGGCGAAACGGTTTATAGCCGCTCCAGCCAGCGCACCCGCAAGACATCGGCAAACGAAGTCAACAATCCCAAACGTCCGCAACGCTCGTTGAAGGGCCGCGCGCTCGCGTTCCTGTCGCGTCGCGAGTACAGCCGCGCGGAGTTGTCGCGCAAGCTGCGTCCGTACGTCGAAGAAGCCGCTCCGCTCGAATCCCTGTTGGACAGTCTCGAGCGCGATGGCTGGCTGTCGAACGAGCGCTTCGTCGAGAGCGTCGTGCATCGGCGGGCGTCGCGCATGGGCGGCAGCAGGATCATCAGCGAGCTGAAGCGGCATGCCGTCGGCGAAACGCTCATCAGCGAAACCGCCGACAAGCTCGCGCAGTCCGAAACCGCGCGCGCCAGGGCGGTGTGGGAAAAGAAATACGGCGTGCCGCCGGAGACGCCCGCCGAGCGCGCCAAGCAGGCGCGCTTTCTGGCTGCGCGCGGTTTTTCGAGCGGTACGATCGGCAAGATATTGAAGGGCGGTGACGAAGATTGGAGCGAGGAAATCGTCGACGACTGAGCGCCCGTTCGGCTTGATCCGCACGCGCGTTCCATTCGTCAGGCACATGCCCGGCTCGAAATACCCGATATGCTAAAATTCCACGGTTTTCCCCGTACCGGCTCACTCCAGCATGCCTCTCTCGCCTCCCGCTCCCCGACAATTGCGTCATAGCCGCGCGATTCGAGTGGAAGCGTTCGAACGCGACGACGGCCTGTGGGATATCGAAGCCTGTCTAACCGATGAGAAGCCGCGCGACTTCCAGCTCGCGACGGGCGTCCGGCCGCACGGCCTGCCGATCCATGAACTCTGGCTGCGCATCACCATCGATCGCACACTCAGCATCGTCGACGTCGAAGCGTCGTCCGACTGGGCGCCGTATGGCGGTTTGTGCGCCGAGTCCAATGCGGTCTATCGCAAGCTCATCGGACTCAATCTCCTCCAGAATTTTCGCCGCGAAGCCAACACGCTGCTGCGCGGCACTGCCGGCTGCACGCATCTCACCGAGTTGTGCGGGGTCTTGCCGACCGCAGCCATTCAGGCATTCGCGGGCGACGTCTGGAAGATCGAGGACGGCAATCCATTCAAGCAAGCCGACGCCAACGCGCAGCGCGACGAGCCGCCGTTTCAGCTCGGCCGATGCCACGCGCTGCGTTTCGACGGACCCGCGGTCAGGGAACACTACCCGCGCTGGTTCGGCCACGCGCCCGGCGAACCATCCAGATCCGGAACAACGGTGCAAGACAGGCCGGAGACAAAGTCCGCCTCGTAGCGCGCAAGCAGCGCTCGCGCTCACGCACGGAATTCAAACAAGAAAAGAATCAGCGGTTCAAGCAAACAGAAGTTCACTCCAACTCTCAGACTGAAGGAATCACGCATGAAGATTCACGAGTACCAGGGTAAGGAAATCCTGCGGAAATTCGGCGTCGCGGTCCCGCGCGGCAAACCCGTGTTCTCGGTGGATGATGCGGTCAAGGCCGCGGAAGAGCTGGGCGGCCCGGTTTGGGTCGTCAAGGCGCAGATTCACGCCGGCGGCCGCGGTAAGGGCGGCGGCGTGAAGGTCGCGAAGTCGATCGAACAGGTCCGCGAATACGCGAACCAGATCCTCGGCATGCAGCTCGTCACGCACCAGACCGGCCCCGAAGGCCAGAAGGTCAATCGCCTGCTGATCGAAGAAGGCGCGGACATCAAGAAGGAACTGTACGTCGGCCTCGTGCTCGACCGCGTTTCGCAGAAGATCGTCGTGATGGCGTCGAGCGAAGGCGGCATGGACATCGAAGAAGTCGCGGAAAAGACGCCGGAACTGCTGCACAAGTTCGCCGTCGAGCCGTCGACCGGTCTGCAAGACGCGGACGCCGATGATCTCGCACGCAAGATCGGCATTCCCGATGCATCGATCCCGCAAGCGCGCGCGATCCTGCAAGGCCTGTACAAGGCGTTCTTCGAAACCGACGCATCGCTCGCGGAAATCAACCCGCTGATCGTGACCGGCGAAGGCAAGGTCATCGCGCTCGACGCCAAGTTCAACTTCGATTCGAACGCGCTGTTCCGTCATCCGGAAATCGTCGCGTACCGCGATCTGGACGAAGAAGATCCGGCTGAAGTCGAAGCGTCGAAGTTCGACCTCGCATACATCTCGCTCGACGGCAACATCGGCTGTCTCGTGAACGGCGCAGGCCTCGCGATGGCCACGATGGACACCATCAAGCTGTTCGGCGGCGAGCCGGCGAACTTCCTCGACGTCGGCGGCGGTGCGACGACCGAGAAAGTGACCGAAGCGTTCAAGCTGATGCTGAAGAACCCGAACCTGAAGGCGATCCTCGTGAACATCTTCGGCGGCATCATGCGTTGCGACGTGATCGCCGAAGGCGTGATCGCTGCGTCGAAGGCCGTGGACCTGAAGGTGCCGCTCGTCGTGCGCATGAAGGGCACGAACGAAGACCTCGGCAAGAAGATGCTGGCCGACTCGGGCCTGCCGATCATCTCGGCGGACAGCATGGAAGAAGCCGCGCAGAAGGTCGTCGCGGCGGCCGAAGGCAAGTAAGCGCGTTCGCTTGTTGCCTTAAGAGAGCGTTCCACCAGATACGAATGGCGGCGCCTGGCTTTTGCATGGCGACGCCAAACGAACAGAGGTCACTACATGTCGATTCTGATCAACAAAGACACGAAGGTCATCACGCAGGGCATCACCGGCAAGACCGGCCAGTTCCACACGCGCGCCTGCCGCGAATACGCGAACGGCCGCGAAGCGTACGTCGCGGGCGTGAACCCGAAGAAGGCCGGCGAAGACTTCGAAGGCATTCCCATCTACGCGTCCGTGAAGGAAGCGAAGGCCGAAACCGGCGCGACCGTTTCGGTCATCTACGTGCCGCCCGCGGGCGCTGCCGCCGCGATCTGGGAAGCCGTCGAGGCCGATCTCGATCTCGCGATCTGCATCACGGAAGGCATTCCGGTTCGCGACATGCTCGAAATCAAGGACCGCATGCGCCGCGAAAATCGCAAGACGCTGCTGCTCGGACCGAACTGCCCCGGCACGATCACGCCGGACGAGCTGAAGATCGGCATCATGCCGGGTCACATCCACAAGAAGGGCCGCATCGGCGTCGTGTCGCGTTCGGGCACGCTGACGTATGAAGCGGTCGGCCAGTTGACGGCGCTGGGCCTCGGCCAGTCGTCGGCGGTCGGTATCGGCGGCGATCCGATCAACGGTCTGAAGCACATCGACGTGATGAAGATGTTCAACGACGATCCGGAAACGGACGCCGTCATCATGATCGGCGAGATCGGCGGTCCGGACGAAGCGAACGCCGCTTACTGGATCAAGGACAACATGAAGAAGCCGGTCGTCGGCTTCATCGCGGGCGTGACGGCGCCTCCGGGCAAGCGCATGGGCCACGCAGGCGCGCTGATCTCGGGCGGTGCGGACACGGCTGACGCCAAGCTCGAAATCATGGACGCGTGCGGCATCAAGGTCACGAAGAATCCGTCGGAGATGGCACGTCTGCTGAAGTCGGTTCTCTGATCGAAGCAGGCAAATTACGCGAGGGTTTGGTACTCTTACTGATTCCTTTCGTAAAAGCCATTGAAAAGCGAGGGAGCGCTGCTTCCTCGCTTTTTTCATTTCAGCCTCATGCTTGAATTCTTTTCGACGCTCCATTGGGGCGCGGTCGTTCAGATCATCGTGATCGACATTCTGCTCGGCGGCGACAACGCCGTCGTGATCGCGCTCGCCTGCCGCAATCTGCCGGATCGGCAGCGCACGCGCGGCATCGTGTTCGGCACGCTCGGCGCAATCATCCTGCGCGTCGTGCTCATCGCGTTCGCGGTCTTTCTTCTCGACATTCCGTTTCTCAAGTTTCTCGGTGGCTTGCTGCTGCTGTGGATCGGCGTAAAGCTGATGCAGCCGGACCACGACGATCATCAGATCGACGCATCCGACCGGCTGTGGGCGGCGGTGAAGACGATCATCGTCGCCGATGCCGTCATGAGCCTCGACAACGTCATCGCGATCGCGGGCGCGGCCGAAGCCGCCGATCCGCGTCATAGGCTCACGCTGGTGATCTTCGGCCTGGTCGTGAGCATTCCGCTTATCGTCTGGGGCAGCACGCTGGTGCTGAAGCTGCTCGACCGCTTGCCCGCCGTCGTGCTGCTCGGCGCGGGTCTGCTCGGCTGGATCGCGGGCGGCCTCATCATCGACGATCCGTTCATCGACCGATGGCCCGCGCTCAATACCGAACTCGTCGGATATGCGGCGCGTCTGGCGGGCGCGTTGCTTGTCGTCGCGTTGGGCTGGCTGCTCAAGCGGCGCGCGCTCGCCGACGGCAATCGCGCGGCGGGTTGATTTCTCCTAGGCCGTTCGGCTGACTGCCGCCGGAGCGGCTCCCTGAATACGATCGAAGCGTCCTGACCGCATTGCGCGGAAGGGCGCTTTTCTGTTTTTCAGGGAGTAGCAATGACGACGAAGGCTTCGGTTTTGGACGTGCCGCGCGAACGGCGCGCATGGTGGTTCGGGCGCACGAAAGATGCGCTGACACGCGGCTTCACACTGATCGAACTGATGATCGTGCTTGCGATCGTCGGCGTGGTCGCGGCGTATGCGATACCGGCGTATCAGGATTATCTTGCCCGAAGCCGCGTGGGCGAGGGCATGACGCTCGCGGCGGCCGCGCGCCTCGCAGTGGCGGAGAACGCGGCGAGCGGCGCGGATCTGGCGGGCGGATTCGCGTCGCCGCCGGGCACGCGCAACGTCGAGTCGATTCACGTCGACAGCGACAACGGGCAGATCACGATCGCCTATACGACGCGCGTCGCGCCGGCGGGTTCGAACACGCTGGTGCTCGTGCCTTCGACACCCGACAACGCCGATACACCTACGGCGCGCGTGTCGCTCAGCCGCGGTTCCGTGCAATCGGGGTCGGTGACGTGGGAATGCTTCGCGGGCAAGAAGACCGAGTCGTCGCTGCCCGCGCCGGGCGCCGGTCCGACGCCCGCGCAGGCACCGACATTGCCAGGCAATCTCGCACCGCCGGAGTGCCGCGCGTAAGCACTGAGGCGAAGCGCGGCGGGAGGATTTACGTCGCCGCCGCGCCGTCGCGCCGTCGTTTTTGCGCGAAAGTTGGCGATTTGGTAGCAAAACCGGCCGTTCGACGGACAGCGGGGGCAAAGTTTTGTATAGTGCGCCGGTCGCCGACGTTCCCAGTTCCTCATGCCTTCCCAATACGCGCGCTTTCTCTGCTTCGCCGTTCTGTGCCTTGCGTTGACGTTTCCCTTCGCGGTCGTCAACCACACGTATCCGATTCCGACCTTCTACGCCGAATACAGCGCGCTCGCGCTTTATCTGGCGCTCGGTGCGACGGTTGCGCTCCTCGTGCGCGTCTCCGAGCCGAAGGTGCCGTTCGCATCGCCGGTCGTCGCATTGATGCCGCTTGCGTTCGGCCTGTTGCTCGTCGCGCAGACGGTGCTGTTGCCGATCGCGCAGCCATCGATGAACTGGCTCGGCGGCGCGTATCTGCTCGCTTCGTTTCTCGCGGTGCATACGGGCTTCGGTCTCGTGCGGGCGGGGCTCGGCGAGAAGACGCTGCGTATCGGCGCGGCTGCGCTGATGGTCGGCGGACTGTTCGCGGTCTTCTGCCAGATCGTGCAGTTGCTGCATCTCGAAGTGAAATTCACGCCGTTCGTGGTCGCGTACAACGTGATGATCGAACGGCGCCCGTTCGGCAACATGGCGCAGGCGAATCACCTCGCGACCGTGATCGCGTTCGCGCTGGCGGGCGCGCTTTATTTCGTGCAGGCGCGTCGGCTGCCGCTCGTTCTGTGGCTGATCTTGTCGGCGATCTACTCGCTCGGGCTCGCGTTGACCGTATCGCGCGGGCCGTGGCTGCAGACGGCGGTGATAGTCGTCGCCGGCTTCTGGATGGCGTTCGTGCTCGGGCGGCCGGTCGCGTCGGAAGGCTTCGACGGCCCCGGCCGCCGCGATACGCGCGCGTGGATCGTCCCGATTCTGCTCGCGATCGTCTTTTTCGCGGTGAACGCGGCCGTGCGCTGGGCGAACGTGCGCTTCGATTTCGGGCTCGCGCAATCGGCGGCGGAGCGCATGCAGGAAGCGAGTCAGATCGCGCCGCGGCTCGCGCTCTGGAAGTACGGCTGGACGATGTTCAAGACGCATCCGCTGCTGGGCGTCGGATGGGGCGAGTTTCCGCGCTATCAGTTCGACCTCGTGCGCGATCTGGGCGGCGTCGAGATCGCGAACAACGCGCACGACATCTTCATCGATCTGCTCGCAAAAACGGGTGCGCTCGGCGTCGCGATTCTGGTCGCGAGCGTCGTCTTCTGGCTGATTCGCGTGCTGCGCGCGCCGCAGACGCCGGCGCGCATTTTCGGATTGTCGCTGCTCGGCGTCCTGATGATGCATGCGCTCGTCGAGTATCCGCAGCAGTACATGTTCTTTCTGATGCCGGCGATGCTCGTCATCGGCCTTCTGGAGACGCGTCCCTTGCGGCTGGTTCCGCGTCCGCTCTCTTATGGCGTATATGTCGTGCTGGTGCTCGGCGGGCTCGCGGCGTTGTATCCGACCTTACGCGACTACAACCGCGCGGAAGTGCTGTACTACGGCTCGCGCCCGGCCGAGCAGTATCGTGAAAATCCGTCTTTCCTGTTCACGGCGTGGGGCGAATACGGTGCGGCGACCTTGCTGCCGATCAACGCGCAGAACGTCGAGGAGAAACTCGCGGCGCATCGGAAGGCGATTGCGCTGTTGCCGGGCGAGACCGTGCTGCGCCGCTACGCGGTGTTGCAGGCGCTCGCCGGGCAGAAGGCCGAGGCGCTCGACACGATGGCGCGCCTGAAGATCTTCGCGACGCAGTTGCACGACTGGCCGAAGCAGCTTTTGGCCGTCTACGATCTGGCGGACGAAGCGGGCAAGCCGCTGGCGTCGTTCAAGGCGGATCTGGTGAAGCTGTATGGTGTGCCGCTGCCGAATCAGGAGCCTTCGGAGGATGAGGAAGAAGAGTGAGCGGTCAGGGCGCGGGCGACGGCTGGTCGTCCGCCACCCAATCCCCCGACTTCCCACCGTGCTTTTCCATCACTTTCACATTGGTGATGGTCATCCCCCGATCCACCGCCTTGCACATGTCGTAGATCGTGAGCAATCCGACCTGCACGGCGGTCAGCGCTTCCATTTCCACGCCCGTGCGCCCGACCGTCTCCACGCGCACTTCACAGTGCACGCCGGGTAGCGCTTCATCGATCGTGAAATCCACCGCGACGCGCGTCAGCGCCAGCGGATGACACAGCGGAATCAGATCGGCCGTGCGCTTCGCACCCTGAATGGCGGCGATGCGCGCGACGCCCAGCACATCGCCTTTTTTCGCTCGGCCTTCGCGGATCAGCGCGAGCGTGGGCGCGAGCATCGCGATCGAGCCGCGTGCAACGGCCACGCGGCGCGTTTCGTTTTTCGCGCCGACATCGACCATATGCGCCTCGCCGGCGGCATCGAAATGGGTGAGTCCGGACATAGCGTCTCCTTCGAATGGGCGCCTATCATACCAGCGTGAATCCGCGCGATTTTCCGCACAAAGCCACGGTCCGGCGCGACGCACCGCGGACCTGAGACGCGCCGCGCGCAACACTTGATACGATAAGCCCGTTTCGATTCTCGAGCCGACTATCGGCGCTTCGCGCCATGCATTTCACACGTCCGAGCCGCGCGCTCGCCTCCCTCCTTTGCGTCGCCCTCGCCATGCCGCCCGCGGCGCTGGCGCAATCCAGTTCGCCTTCCGCGGGCTCGACCGGCACGCTCGCGGCCGCGCAACTGCGCGCGTCGCAGGAAAGCGCCAGCGGCGACGTGCCGGGCAACATCGCGGAAGGCGTGTTCGGCGTCTACGGCGGCGCGGAAAGCCGTTTCGCGAACCGCCCCGGGACGATGTCCGGTTTGCGCGCGCCGCTGTCGTCGGTGCAGCTTCCGGATCTCGGCGACGGCTCCGGCGGCTCCCTCACGCCGCAGGCCGAGCGCAAGGTCGGCGAGAAGATGATGCGCGAAGTGCGCGCCGATCCCGATTATCTCGACGACTGGCTGCTGCGCGACTATCTCGACTCGATCTCGTCGAAGCTTTCAGCGGCGGCGGCGACGCAGTATCTCGGCGGCTATCGGCCGGATTTCGATCTCTTCGCCGTGCGCGACGCGCAGATCAACGCGTTTTCGATGCCGGGCGGCTTTATCGGCGTGAACACGGGGCTGATTGCCGCGACGCAAACGGAATCGGAGCTGGCGTCGGTCATCGGCCATGAAATGGGGCACGTCCTTCAGCGGCACATCGCGCGGATGCTCAGCACGCAGGAAAAGAGTTCCTACGCCGCACTCGCCGGGATGCTCGCCGGCCTGCTCGCGGGCCTGCTCGCCCATAGCGGCGATCTCGGCATGGGCATCGCGATGGGCGGCCAGGCGTTCGCCGTCGACAATCAGTTGCGCTTCTCGCGCGCGGCCGAGCACGAGGCCGACCGCGTCGGTTTCCAGATGCTCGCGGCCGCCGGCTACGATCCTTACGCGATGGCAGCGTTCTTCGAGCGTCTCGATCGCGCGTCGATGGCCGATAACGGCGTGCCGCCGTACGTGCGCACGCACCCGCTCACGATCGACCGCATCGCCGACATGGAAGGCCGCGCGCGGCGCGTGCCGTACCGGCAGCCGCGTCAGTCGGCCGAATATGCGTTCGTGCGCGCCCGGGCGCGCGTGCTGCAGGTGAATTACGCGAGTGATTATCGCGAGGTCGCGAGCCGGCTCAAATCAGAAATCGAGGATCAGACGGCGCTCAATCCCGCGTCCAACTGGTACGGCATCGCGCTCGCGCAATCGCTGCTGGGCAATCACGACGCGGCCAGCGACGCGCTCGCGAAGGCGCGCGCGCTATTCGAGGGCGAGGAGGCGAGCGCGGCGGCGGCATCGGCGCAAGTGCAAAAGGAGGATCGCGCGGTTGGTCAAACGCAGCCGGCTCCGCGCAAGAAGAGCGGCGAGCCGTCGCTGCGCAACGCGGATGCGTCGACGATCGCGACGCCGCTCGACAACGCGCGCACGCCGCTCAATCTCGGAGACTCGGGCAACGGCAATGCATTGCGCGCGAAGAGCGACATCGTGCTTCCACCGGTTCGCGTCGAAGCCCGATCGGCTCCGCCGGCGAAACCTCAATCCGCACCGCCGGCGCTGCGCAGCACGCCGAGCCTCGACGTGCTCGCCGCCGACATCGCGCGCCGCGCGGGCCGCAACGACGATGCGATCCGCCTCGCGGACCTCGCGCAAAAGCGCTGGCCGGCGTCGCACGCCGCCATCGACGTGCATCTGCAGACGCTGCTTTCCGCGCGCCGCTTCGCCGACGCCCAGACGCTCGCGCGCCGCGAAACACGCGCCGAGCCGACGCGCCCCGACTGGTGGTTCTATCTCGCGCAGGCAAGCGCGGGTCTCAACGATCCGCTGCAACAGCATCAGGCGATGGCGGAAAAGTTCGCGCTCGATGGCGCGTGGGCATCCGCGATCCGGCAACTGAAGGAAGCGCGCGACGTCAAGACCGCGAGTTTCTACGATCTTTCGACGATTTCCGCCCGGCTGCGCGATTTCGAGACGCGCTACAAGGAAGAGCGCGAGATGGAGAAGAACGGCTAGCTAGCTCAGTCTTTCTTCGCGGCGGCGCGTTCGGCCGGACTCGCGACGAAGCCAAAGCGCGCGGCGACATCGGCGCGGGCGATCGGCTGCACGGTCAGATCGACGCCGTCGCGCCAGTGGAACACGCCGCGTGTGCCGGCATCGTCGAGCGACGCGTGGTCCGCGAACAGTTCGAGATCGTGATCGTGAAGGGCGGCGATGCGTGCGGGCGAGGCGTCATCGGAAAGGAGAATGCCGCCTGCGTCGTCGATCCAGACATGCGCCGGCTCGAACGGCGCGCCGCCCTGATCGATCAGCCGCAATGCGCCGTCCGCCGCATGCAGACGCACGATCCACGGCGTGTACACGAGCTCAACATACACGCGCTGCGGGCCGTTCTGAAAGAACCACTGGCCGTCGGCATCGCTTTCGTAGTTGCGGTTGATGAAGCCCAGCAGCGCCTCATGCCGGATCGGCGTGCCGAGTTCGCCGGCGGCTTGCGCGGCGTCGTCGCGCATGCGCCACTGACCGCGCCGGTCGAGCAGCAGCCAGCCCGTGCAGTGCGGAACGTTGGGCCATTTGGCGAGCGCCTGCTTGACGATGTCATCCATGACGGTTCACGAAACGAAGTTCTCCAGATAACCGAACACGCGCTGCGACAGCCAGTCGATCCGGCCCGGAAACGGTCCCGTCATGAAGCCGACGTGCCCGCCGTGGTTCGGCTGATCGAGCGTCACGCGCGCCGATACTTCCGCCGTCGACGGCAACGCGAACTCGGGCAGGAACGGATCGTTGCGCGCGTTCAGCAGCAGCGCGGGCACTTCGATGTGCTTCAGATGCGCGCGGATCGTCGCCGTCGACCAGTAGTGATTGGTGTCGCGAAAGCCGTGCAGCGGCGCGGTGACGACGTTGTCGAACTCGTACAGCGTGCGCGCGGCGAGCACGGCGTTGCGGTCGTAGAGACCGGGATACTGCCCGAGCTTCGCGAGCGCCTTCTTCTTGAGCGACTTCAGGAAGCTGCGCGTATAGACCATGCCGAAGCCTTGCGAGATCGCGAGGCCGCCCGCGTGGACATCGAGCGGCGCGGAAATGGCCGCCGCCGCGCTGATGATCGACGCGTCCGTGCCGCGCTGGCACAGCCAGTGCAGCAGCACGTTGCCGCCGAGCGACACGCCCGCCGCGACGATCGGCCCGCGATGCACTTGCGCGAGCCGCCGCAGAATCCAGTCGACTTCGGCGCTGTCCGCGAGATGGTAGAAGCGCGGCAGCAGATTGAGCGGGCCGCTGCAACTGCGGAAATGCGGCACGACGCCGTGCCAGCCGCGCGCCCGGGCGGCGGCCATCATCGTGCGAGCGTAGTGCGAATCGGAACTGCCTTCGAGGCCGTGGAAGAGCACGAAGAGCGGGGCGTTCGCGGCGGGTTGATCGGCGGGATCGGCGGGATCGTGCGCGAGAAAGTCGAGATCGATGAAATCGCCGTCGGGCGTATTCCAGCGCTCGCGCCGGTAACGCACGTCGGGCTTGCGGCCGAAGAGCGCCGGGACGATGGTTTGCGCATGGCTCGTGGGCAGCCAGCGCGGCGCGCTGTAGAGCCATTCGGCGGCGCCCGGCGAAAGCAGGCGCGCGGTTCCCTTCAGTGCCACGGCGGGCGCTTTGTCCACGAACGACGAATCGTGCTTCAACAACGGATCGCGCTTCATGGCCCCTCCCGACTGACGTCTTCTTCGAATTTCTTAGTGCAGCGGTCCCTGACCGTGACGCAGCTTCGCGGCGAACTGGCCCGCGGTTTCGATCGGCATCTCGCTTGCGTGAATATGCGCGATGCGCCACTCGCCGCGTTCGTGAACCATCACATACGTCGTGTAGATCATGCGCGGCGCGCTGGCTGGCTCGGCCGGCTGATGCGCCTCGGCGATCGCATAGACGACCGTGCCCAGGCTGTCGTACACGCGAATATCGAGCGGCTCGACGGTCACGGGCTGCGTCTCGAACTGCTTCGCGAGACCCGCGCGGATGCTTTCCAGCCCGTGCAGATGCGTGCCGTCCGCGCACACGCAGGTGGCGAACTCCTCGTCGATCCACAACGACATCACCGTGTCGATGCTGTTGTCCGCGACTGCCTGATAGTAAGCGTTGAGGGTATCGGCGGCGGCTTCGAAGAGGCGGGCGAAACGTGGCATGGCTCGTGGGTCTCTGGCATTCGATGCTTCACGCCAACGAAACGGCGCGCTGCAACGGTCATTGGTCAAAGCATGCCCCCGTTCGGAGACATTCGCGTGTCCGCACCCGCACACACGGCCGGAAACCGCCGGTACGAACACGCGTTTCGACGCGTGAGCGCAACATCAACGATGCGCGAGCAGCATGCCGCGCACATCGGCGAAGACCTGTTCGGCCGAGAGTTCGCGAAGGCAGTTCAGATGGCCGAGCGGACACTCGCGGGCAAAGCACGGACTGCATTCAAGATGCAGCCATTGTACCTTTGCGAGATCGGACAAGGGCGGCGTGTGGCGCGGATCGGTCGAGCCGTAGACCGCGACGAGCGGCCGGCGCGAGGCGGCCGCGACGTGCATCAGCCCCGAATCGTTCGTGACGACGGCGCTCGCCCGCGAAATAAGCGCGCACGCCTCACCGAGCGAAGTCTGGCCGCACAGGTTGCGCACCATCGGCGCGCGCTCCGCGATGGCCTGCGCGATCGGCGCATCCTTCTTCGAACCGAGCGCGATCATGCGCGCATACGGAAACGACTGCGCGATGAACTGGGCGAGCGAAGCGAAATGCTCCGGCGGCCAGCGCTTGGCCGGACCGTATTCCGCGCCGGGGCAGAACACGACGAGCGGCGCGCGCGTGTCGAGGTTGAAGCGCGTCGAGACGCGCGCGGCTTCGTTCGGATCGGCTTCGAGGCGCGGCACGGGCAGCGTCTGCGCGTCGGGAAGCGCGGCGGCTTCCGGCTGCGCGAACCGGTCGACGAACGGCAGCTTCGCGCCCGGCGCATAGGCGAGCGCCGCGTAATGCGCGGTCATCGGCGGACGGTCGGTCTTCGGCGGATTCGCGTGGCGCACGTTCAAGAGCCCGTAGCGGCTCTCGCCCTTGTAGCCGATGCGCAGGTTGATGCCCGCCATCCACGGAATCAGCGCGGATTTGACGGAGTTGGGCAGCACATAGGCGGCGTCGTAACCGACATCGCGCAAATCACTCGCGAGCTGCCAGCGGCGCAGCAGTTGCAGCTTGCCGTGGGCGAGGTCGGTCGCGTAGACATCGCGGATTTCCGGCATGCGCTCGAGCACGGGTGCGACCCAGGTGGGCGCGACGGCGTCGATCGCGATACGCGGATGAAGCTTGCGCAAGAGCGTGAAGAGCGGCTGCGCCATCAATGCGTCACCGATCCAGTTCGGTGCTATAACCAGCGCGCGGCGCATCTGTTGTTATCCGATCTCAAAATGAACGCGGCCCGCCGCCTTGGGGCGAGCCGTCGATTGTCGTGGGTATGTTTCGCGCCGCGTACGGCGCGCGTGAGCCGGGGCGCGGCCAGCGCCCCGCGGGCTTCAGTGACCGCCCTTGAGCACTTCGCCGTCTTTCAGCTTGTAGCGCGTGCCGCAATACGGGCAGCGCGCCTCGCCGTGCGTCACGTCGATGAACACGCGCGGATGCGTGCTCCAGCGCTGCATCTTCGGGTTCGGGCAGAAGGCGGGCAGATCCTTCGCCGACAATTCCACCAGCGGCATTTCCTTCAGGTCGCTCATTGCTATCTCTTTTCGTGATGTACGTCGCGCGGCGAGCGAACGGCCCGCCGCGTCGCATGAGATTGTTTAAACCTTCGCGAGCCAGCTCGCGTACTTCTCGTTCTTGCCGCCGACGACGTCGAAGAACGCGCTTTGCAGCTTTTCCGTGATCGGACCGCGCGCGCCCGAACCGATGGTGCGGTTGTCCAGCTCGCGGATCGGCGTGACTTCGGCGGCGGTGCCGGTGAAGAACGCTTCGTCGCAGGTGTAAACCTCGTCGCGGGTGATGCGCTTTTCGATCACCGGGATGCCGAAATCGCGCGCCAGCGTGATGACTGTGTCGCGCGTGATGCCGTCGAGGCACGAAGCCAGATCCGGCGTGTAGATCTTGCCGTTGTTCACGAGGAAGAAGTTTTCGCCGGAGCCTTCCGACACGTAGCCGTCGACGTCGAGCAGCAGCGCTTCGTCGTAGCCGTCGGCGACGGCTTCCTGGTTGGCGAGAATCGAGTTCACGTACCAGCCGGACGCCTTCGCGCGGACCATCGACACGTTCACATGATGGCGCGTGAACGACGACGTCTTCACGCGGATGCCCTTGGCGAGCCCGTCTTCACCGAGATACGCGCCCCACGGCCACGCGGCGATCGCAACATGGATGGTGTTGCCCTTCGCCGACACGCCGAGCTTTTCCGAGCCGACCCAGATGATCGGGCGGATGTAGCACGACTCGAGCGCGTTCGCCTTCACGACTTCGAGTTGCGCGGCTTCGAGCGTCGCGGCATCGAACGGGACGTCCATCTGGAAGATCTTCGCCGAGTTGAGCAGGCGCTTCGTGTGTTCCTTCAGGCGGAAAATGGCCGTGCCCTGCGCGGTCTTGTACGCGCGCACGCCTTCGAAGACACCCATGCCGTAGTGCAACGTGTGGGTCAGAACGTGGATCTTGGCATCACGCCAGTCGATCAGCTTGCCATCCATCCAGATCTTGCCGTCGCGGTCGGCCATTGACATACGGTTCTCCTAGCTGTCTCGTTCAAGTGAGTTCGGGGCAGGCCGCCAAAGACTTCCGGGCGGCGGCGCTCGCGCATCTCGCGCCGCGTTCGTGCATCGGCGATTGCCGGCGAACGCGCGCATGAAGGCGCAAAGGCTGTGAAAGACCGTCATTTTAGCGTCTTTTCGCGACGAAACCGATCTTGGAGCGCCTTTCACGACGCTATAATTTCCCTTTCGCTGTCCGCTGAAAACAGCGGGACGAAACGGCGAAGCCCGCCATTCCCGATTTTCCCGGTTTTTCCCGATCCATCGCGCAATCGCTCGAGGCCGCGCATTGGCATCACGGGTGGTCTTCATCGCCTCGCATTCGCTCATGCTTGACCGGCTGTCCGACACCAATCGCCGCGCGTTTTTCGAGGGCGTGCGTACCTTTTCTCCCGCCGTCCTGGCGACGTTTTCCTGGGGTCTCGTGACCGGCGTCGCGATGACGAAGTCCGTGCTCACCGTGCCGCAGGCGCTCGGCATGTCGTTCGCGGTGTACGCGGGCTCGTCGCAGCTCGCGGTGCTGCCGCTCTTCGCCGCGAAGCTGCCGCTCTGGACGATTCTCCTGACCGCCGCGATGGTCAATCTGCGCTTCGTGATCTTCAGCGCGGGGCTCGCGCCGCATTTCTCGTGGCTGCCGCTGAAGCGGCGTCTGCTGCTCGGCTATTTCAACGGCGACATCATCTATCTGATGTTCTCGAAGCGGAATTTTCCTGCCGGCTGGCAGCCCGGCAAGGAGGCGTTCTTCTGGGGACTGGCGATATCGAGCTGGTTGTCATGGCAAACATCGTCGGTGCTCGGCATCTTGCTCGCGAGCCTGATTCCCGATGACTGGGGCCTCGAACTCGCCGGCACGCTCGCGCTGATCCCGCTCATCGTTTCCGCTATCGCGACGCGTTCGACGCTCGCGGCGGTCGCCGTGGCGAGCGTCGTCGCGTTGCTGGCGTTCGATCTGCCGTATCGTTTCGGCTTGCCGCTCGCGGTGTTCGCGGCGCTTATCGCGGGCACGCTCGCGGATGTCGTCGCCGAGCGGGCCGCGCCCAAATCCGCATCCGATGCCACGAGGTCCAGCCGATGAGCGCGCTGCAAGTCTGGCTCGCGATCATCGGCATGGGCGTGGTCACGGCGGTGACGCGCGCGCTCTTTCTGATCGGCGGCGAGCGCATGGTGCTGCCGCCGCGCGTGCAGCGTGTGCTGCGGTATGCGCCGGCCGCCGCGCTCGCGGGCGTCGTCGTGCCGGATCTGCTCGAAACGCCCGCGGGCATTTCGCTGTGGCTGTCGAACCATGCGTTGTGGGCATCGGCGGCCGGACTCGCGTATTACCTGTGGCGGCGCGGCATGATGGGCACGATCGCCGTCGGCATGGTGGTGTTCACGCTGCTGCGGCTCGTGGCCTGACCGCGGCGTGGAGATGGCTACGCGCCGCGTCAAATACGCGTCATCAACGATTGCCCGCTAAAAGCGGCCGGGTTGATCGGTTAAAATGAGGGTCTTTCCCGAGTGAGCGAGGTCGAAAGTGTGTCCGGCAGTCACCGCGCTACGGTTTTGCAATTCATTTTGCAACACGCCGCTCCCGGCTCCATCGCCGCGCCCGGGCAGGGCTTGCGCGCCTCTCCGGATTCATCTGTCTCATCCCTTTCTCCCGCATCCCGCGCGCGCGTTCGGCTTAAGCGCGCGTCCTTCGCCCCCAGCTTGAACCGCGCGCGAGCCGTCCTGCCCGGCGGCCTGCGCGCGGCGACTCCACGAACCGGCCCGCCCCGACGGCCGTTCCCGCCCGAACCGCTTCTTTATCTACGTTGACTCCCATGACGAAAGTACTGCGTTTCACCGATCTGATCGCCGAAGGCAAAGTCTCCGGCAAGCGTGTGTTCATCCGCGCGGATCTCAACGTGCCGCAAGACGATAACGGCAACATCACCGAAGATACGCGCGTGCGCGCCTCGGTCCCGGCGATCAAGGCCGCTCTCGACGCGGGCGCGGCCGTGATGGTCACGTCGCACCTCGGCCGTCCGACCGAAGGCCAGTTCAAGCCGGAAGACTCGCTCGCGCCGGTCGCGAAGCGTCTGTCGGAGCTGCTTGGCCGCGACGTGCCGCTCGTCGCCGACTGGGTCGACGGCGTTCAGGTCCAGCCGGGCAACGTCGTGCTGTTGGAAAACTGCCGCTGCAACAAGGGCGAGAAGAAAAACGACGACGGCCTCGCACAGAAGATGGCGAAGCTCTGCGACGTCTACGTCAACGATGCGTTCGGCACCGCGCACCGCGCCGAAGCCACGACGCACGGCATCGCGAAGTACGCGCCTGTCGCGTGCGCGGGACCGCTCTTGGCCGCTGAACTCGATGCGCTCGGCAAGGCGCTCGGCAACCCGAAGCGTCCGCTCGTCGCGATCGTCGCGGGCTCGAAGGTGTCGACCAAGCTCACCATTCTCAAGTCGCTCGCCGAGAAGGTCGATCAGCTCATCGTCGGCGGCGGCATCGCCAACACGTTCATGCTCGCGTCGGGCCTGAAGATCGGCAAGTCGCTCGCCGAAGCCGATCTCGTCGGCGAGGCGAAGGAAATCATCGAACAGGCGCGCACGCGCGGCGCATCGGTGCCGATTCCGAGCGATGTCGTCACCGCGAAGGAATTCGCCGCGACCGCGAAGGCGGAAACGAAGCCCGTCGCCGACGTCGCCGACGACGACCTCATCCTCGATATCGGCCCGGACACCGCGAAGGCGCTCGCCGCGCAACTCGAAACGGCCGGCACGATCGTCTGGAACGGACCCGTCGGCGTGTTCGAATTCGACCAGTTCGGCAACGGCACCAAGACGCTCGCGCAGGCCATCGCGAATTCGTCGGCGTTCTCCATCGCCGGCGGCGGCGACACGCTCGCGGCCATCGCGAAGTACGACATCGCCGACAAGGTGAGCTATATCTCGACCGGCGGCGGCGCGTTCCTGGAATTCCTCGAAGGCAAGAAGCTGCCCGCGGTCGAAGTGCTCGAATCCCGCGCCGGGGCTTGAGGCGTTGGCCGCCCGAAACAATCCGGCGAAAGCAGGAAAGAAGGGCGCGCCAGCCGGCGGCGCGCAAACCGAAGAAATGGAAAACGGCGCCGCGCTCGACGCGGCCGCCGAAGCAGCGCGGGTGATCGCGGAAGCGGCTCAACCCGATCAGACGGCGCCCGAAGACGAATCGGTGATTCCGGAAACGCCTCCGGTCATCATCGGCGGCGTGCCCGCCCATGCCCTGAATGAAATCGACAAAGCGACGCCGGCACGAACCGGCGCGCGCGCGCAACCGGTGAGCAACACCTCACTGCAAGCGCAACGTGCTCGCGGCCTCAACACGGGCGTTCCTACAGAGACGAGGAAAGACATGCATCGCGCTACCAAGATTGTTGCCACCATCGGCCCGGCTTCAACGAGCCCGGACGTCCTGCTGCAAATGCTGCAGGCGGGCCTCGACGTCGTTCGCTTCAACTTCTCGCACGGCACCGCCGACGATCACCGCCAGCGCGCCGAAATCGTCCGCGAGGCGGCGCGTCAGGTGGGCCGGGAAGTCGCGATCATGGCGGACCTGCAGGGCCCGAAGATCCGCGTCGGCAAGTTCGAGAACAACAAGACGATGCTCGTCGCGGGCAATCCGTTCATCCTCGATGCGAACTGCACGCTCGGCAACAACGAGCGCGTCGGGCTCGACTACAAGGATCTGCCGCGCGACCTGCGCGCGGGCGACGTGCTCCTGCTCAACGACGGCCTCATCGTGCTCGACGTGGTGCGCGTCATCGGCGAAGAGATTCACACGACGGTGAAGGTCGGCGGCGAGCTCTCGAACAACAAGGGCATCAACCGTCAGGGCGGCGGTCTCACCGCGCCCGCGCTGACCGAGAAAGACATGGAGGACATCAAGACGGCGATGTCGCTCGGCGCGGATTTCGTCGCGGTGTCGTTCCCGAAGAACGCGACCGACATGGAAATGGCGCGTCAGCTCGCGAACATCGCGGGCGCGCCGTACGGCATCAAGCCGAAGATGATCGCGAAGATCGAGCGCGCCGAAGCCATTCCGGCGCTGCAAGGCATTCTCGACGCATCGGACGGCATCATGGTCGCGCGCGGCGATCTCGCGGTCGAAGTCGGCAACGCGGCGGTTCCGGCGCTGCAAAAGCGCATGATCCGCATGGCGCGCGAGTCGAACAAGCTCGTGATCACCGCCACGCAGATGATGGAATCGATGATCCACGCGCCCGTGCCGACGCGCGCCGAAGTCTCCGACGTGGCGAACGCCGTGCTCGACGGCACCGACGCCGTGATGCTTTCCGCCGAAACCGCGGCCGGCAAGTATCCGGTGACGACGATCGAAACGATGGCCGCCATCTGTATCGAAGCGGAGAAGTCGGAAGAATCGCAGCTCGATCGCGATTTCCTCGACCGCACGTTCACGCGCATCGACCAGTCGATCGCGATGGGCGCGCTCTTCACGGCGTTCCATCTCGGCGCGAAGGCCGTCGTCGCGTTGACGGAATCCGGCTCGACCGCGCTGTGGATGTCGCGTCACTGGACGCACGTGCCGATCTTCGCGCTGACGCCGCGCGTGTCGAGCGAACGGACGATGTCCCTGTACCGCAACGTGACGCCGCTGCACGTGGACACCAACATGGACCGCGACACGGCGCTGAATCAGGCGCTGGAAGTGGTCGTGTCGAAGGGTTACGCGGCGCGCGGCGATATGGTCGTGCTGACGGTCGGCGAACCGATGGGCCAGGCAGGCGGCACGAACACGCTCAAGATCGTGCGCGTGGGCGATCACTTCTAAGCGTTTTTGAGAACGCTGCGCGGTCAAACGCCGCGCGATTTGTCGCAAGTCCGGAGCGAGCGCGGTCCCAGCAGCCGCGCTCGTTTCGTCAAGCGCGCAGGACGATGAAGCCGAAAACCGCCCGAGAGCGAGTTCGCGCGCTGAAGAATTCGTTTCACTTATGGAGTCTCACCACAATGCCTCTCGTATCAATGCGTCAACTGCTGGATCACGCTGCGGAAAACGGTTACGGTCTCCCGGCGTTCAACGTCAACAATCTGGAACAAGTGCAGGCGATCATGTCGGCGGCGAACGAAGTCAACGCGCCCGTCATCATGCAGGCGTCCGCTGGCGCGCGTAAGTACGCGGGCGAAGCGTTCCTGCGTCATCTGATCGAAGCGGCGGTCGAGTCGTATCCGCATATTCCGGTCGTGATGCATCAGGATCACGGTCAGTCGCCCGCGGTGTGCATGGCCGCGATCCGCTCGGGCTTCACCAGCGTCATGATGGACGGCTCGCTCGAAGCCGACGGCAAGACGGTCGCTTCCTACGAGTACAACGTCGCGGTGTCGAAGCAGGTCGTGGAGTTCTCGCATTCGATCGGCGTCACGGTCGAAGCCGAACTGGGCGTGCTCGGCTCGCTCGAAACGATGAAGGGCGACAAGGAAGACGGCCACGGCGCCGAAGGCACGATGACGCGCGAGCAGCTTCTGACCGACGTCGAGCAGGCCGCCGATTTCGTCAAGCAGACGCAATGCGATGCTTTGGCGATCGCGATCGGTACGTCGCACGGCGCGTACAAGTTCTCGAAGAAGCCGACGGGCGATATCCTCGCCATCGACCGCATCCGCGAAATTCACCAGCGCATTCCGAACACGCACCTCGTGATGCACGGTTCGTCGTCGGTACCGCAGGAATTGCTGGCCGAAATCCGCGAATTCGGCGGCGACATGAAGGAAACCTATGGCGTGCCGGTCGAGGAGATTCAGGAAGGCATCAAGCACGGCGTTCGCAAGGTGAACATCGACACCGATCTGCGCCTCGCGATCACCGGCGCGATCCGCCGCTATCTGTTCGAAAATCCGTCGAAGTTCGATCCGCGCGATTATCTGAAGCCCGCGCGCGAAGCAGCGAAGGAAATCTGCCGCCAGCGCTATATGCAGTTCGGCTGCGAGGGCATGGCCGGCAAGATCAAGCCGGTTTCGCTCGACAAGATCGCCGAAAAGTACAAGTCCGGCGCGCTGGCTCAGATCGTGAAATGAGACTGATCTGAATCAGCCGGGTTTTGTAAAGTAAAATCAACGGGTTCCGGGTTCGGAACCCGTTCGTCTTTCTCCTCGCCGCTTCCCACGTCGAAGCGGCGAATCACTTTTTTCCGGTACATGACGATGTCCACGCTATACGAATCCACGATCAAATCGCTGCCGCTGCTCGGCCGCGGCAAGGTCCGCGACAACTACGCCGTCGGCGACGACAAGCTCCTTATCGTGACGACCGACCGGCTTTCCGCATTCGACGTCGTCATGGGCGAGCCGATTCCGAACAAGGGCCGCGTGCTCAACACGATGGCCGATTTCTGGTTCGAGAAGCTCGGCCACATCGTGCCGAACCACAACACGGGCATCGATCCGGCGACGGTCGTCGCGGCGGACGAAGCCGAGCAGGTGAAGGGCCGCGCGGTCGTCGTGAAGCGCCTGGAGCCGATTCTCGTCGAAGCCGTGGTGCGCGGTTATCTCGCGGGCAGCGGCTGGAAGGACTATCAGGCGACGGGCGCGGTGTGCGGCGTCGAACTGCCGCCGGGCCTGCAAAACGCGCAGAAACTGCCCGAGCCGATTTTCACGCCTGCGGCCAAGGCCGAAATGGGCCATCACGACGAAAACATCACCTACGATGAGATGGAACGCCGCATCGGCACGGAGCTTTCCGCGACGATCAAGCGCATTTCCATCCAGTTGTACAAGGAAGCGGCCGAGTACGCGGCGACGCGCGGCATCATCATCGCGGATACGAAGTTCGAGTTCGGCCTCGACAACAAGGGCGATCTCTATCTGATGGACGAAGTGCTGACCGCCGATTCGTCGCGCTTCTGGCCCGCCGATGGCTATCAGGTGGGCACGAATCCGCCGTCGTTCGACAAGCAGTTCGTGCGCGACTGGCTCGAAACACAGCCGTGGAAGAAGGAACCGCCCGCGCCCAAGCTGCCCGACGACGTGATCGCGAAGACGTCGGAGAAGTATCAGGAAGCGCTCCAGCGTTTGACCGGCAAGACGCTCGACTGAGTAAGAAAGATGACGAACGAAGTACACAAGAACGAAGCGCCGCTCGTCGGCGTGTTGATGGGCTCCAGTTCCGACTGGGACGTGATGAAGCATGCCGTCGCGATGCTGCAGGAATTCGGCGTGCCGTACGAGGCACAGGTCGTCTCGGCGCACCGGATGCCGGACGAGATGTTCGCCTATGCGGAAAGCGCGCGCGAGCGCGGCCTGCGCGCGATCATCGCGGGCGCGGGCGGCGCGGCGCATCTGCCGGGCATGCTGGCCGCGAAAACCACGGTGCCGGTGCTCGGCGTGCCGGTGGCGAGCAAGTATCTGAAGGGCGTCGATTCGCTGCATTCGATCGTGCAGATGCCCAAGGGCGTGCCGGTCGCGACGTTCGCCATCGGCGAGGCGGGCGCGGCGAACGCGGCGCTCTTCGCGGTATCGATATTGAGCGTCACCGATGCGAAATTCGCCGATGCGCTCGCCGCTTTTCGCGTGAAGCAGAATCAGGCGGCGCGGGACATGACGCTGCCGCCGCTGTGATCCCACTTCGCAATCTGGCCCAACGATGAATCCACAAAACTCCCCGATCTCTCCCATCCTGCCGGGCGCATGGCTCGGCATGGTCGGCGGCGGCCAGCTCGGCCGCATGTTCTGCTTCGCCGCGCAATCGATGGGCTATCGCGTCGCCGTTCTCGATCCGGATGAGACGAGCCCCGCTGGCGCCGTCGCGGATCGCCATATCCGCGCCGCCTACGACGACCGCGCCGCGCTCACGGAACTCGGCCGACTGTGCGCGGCAGTATCGACGGAATTCGAGAACGTGCCGTCCGCCAGCCTCGAATTTCTCGCGTCGTGCACGTTCGTGAGCCCGGCGGCGAGTTGCGTGGCGATCGCGCAGGATCGCGTCGCGGAGAAACGCTTCATCGCGGAATCGGGCGTGCCGGTCGCGCCGCATGTCGTGATCGAATCGACGGAAGCGCTCGCCGCGCTGCCCGACGAGAAGATCGCGGCCGTGCTGCCGGGCATTCTCAAGACCGCGCGTCTCGGCTATGACGGCAAGGGGCAGGTCAGCGTGCGCAACGTCGCGGAATTGCGCAACGCGCATGCGTCGCTGTCGGGCGTGCCGTGCGTGCTGGAAAAGCGCATGCCGCTGAAGTACGAAGTGTCCGTGCTGATCGCGCGCGGCGGCGACGGCAAATCGGCCGTGTTTCCGCTCGCGCAGAACGTGCATGTGAACGGCATTCTCGCGAGGACGGTCGTGCCCGCGCCCGATGCGCCCGATGCGCTCGTCGCGCAGGCGCAGGACGCCGCGCTGACGATCGCCGCGAAGCTCGGTTACGTCGGCGTGCTGTGCGTCGAATTCTTCGTGCTGGAAGACGGCTCGCTCATCGCCAACGAAATGGCGCCGCGCCCGCACAATTCCGGCCACTACACCGTCGATGCCTGCGCCACGAGTCAATTCGAGCAGCAGGTGCGCGCGATGACCGGCATGCCGCTCGGCGACACGCGCCAGCATTCGCCGGCCGCGATGCTGAATCTGCTCGGCGATATCTGGTTCGATGGCGACAAGGCGCGTTCGCCCGCGTGGGCGGAAGTCGCCGCGATGCCGGCGGCGCGGCTGCATCTGTACGGCAAGGAAGAGGCGCGCCGGGGCCGCAAGATGGGCCACATCAACTTCACGGCGGCGACGCTCGAGGAAGCGCGCACGGCGGCGCGTGACTGCGCGCGCATGCTGCATATCCCGCTCGATTGAGTTTTTTCGTAGTAGAAGCAATGACCATCATCTATCCGAGCGCCGCGCAGATCGACGAAGCCGCGGCCCTGCTCGATGCCGGCGAACTCGTCGCGTTTCCGACCGAGACGGTCTACGGGCTTGGCGGCGACGCCGAGAATCCCGAGGCCATCGCGCGCATCTATGCGGCGAAAGGGCGGCCGGCGAATCATCCGGTGATCGTGCATCTCGCGCCCGAGGCTGATCCGGGCTATTGGGTGCGCGAGTTGCCCGCCGATGCGCAGAAGCTCATCGATGCGTTCTGGCCCGGCCCTTTGACACTGATTCTCAAGCGCGCCGCGCATATTCCGGCGGCGGTCAGCGGCGGACAGGATTCGGTGGGCGTGCGGTGCCCGTCGCATCCGGTGGCGCAGCAATTGTTGTCGGCGTTTCATCGGCGGCGAATGGGGACGGGCAAGCAGGGCGGCGTCGCGGGGCCGTCGGCGAATCGTTTCGGGCATGTGAGCCCGACGACCGCGCAGCACGTTCGCGACGAGTTCGGCGATGCCGTGCATGTGCTCGATGGCGGCGCGGCGGATGTCGGCATCGAATCGACGATTCTGGATTTGTCGCGGGGCTTTCCGGCGCTGCTGCGGCCGGGACATGTGAGTCCGCGGCAGATCGCGGATGTCATCGGGATCGCGCCGAAGCTGCCGGATGGATCGGATGCGACCGCGCCGCGTGCTTCCGGGACGCTGAAGGCGCATTACGCGCCGCGCACGCCGCTTTTGCTGCTGCCGTTCGCGTCGATCGAGCCGTTGCTTCGTAATCGTGACGGGAAGATTGCGCTGGTGGCGCGGGCGTCGAGCGCGGGGGAATGGGCGCGGGCTGCCGACGTTCACTTCGTGGCGGCGCCTGAGGATCCGCAGACTTACGCGCGCGATCTTTATGGCTTGCTGCGGGCGCTGGATCGGGCCAATGTCGAGCGGATTCTGATCGAGAAGCTGCCGGAGACGGTGGAGTGGATTGCTGTCAACGATCGGCTTGGCAGGGCGGCGGCGGCGTTCGAGGCGGAAGAGTGATTACTGGACTTTGCGCCTGTTTGTGAAAGATGGGTTTGGGGGATTTTGCTTTCCGGTCAGGAAGTTATGATGCAGGGGTTCCTCCGCGTGCGCGGAGATAGACCGATAGTCGATTGCCTTCTCGACCCAGTCCCAGCGGTTCCTCCGCGTGCGCGGAGATAGACCCATCCGGCGCTGGATGCGTACGCTTCCGCTGTAGGTTCCTCCGCGTGCGCGGAGATAGACCGTACTAGAACGTCAAACTGGACCGTATCGACGAATTCCTCCGCCCCGCGGAGCCTTTCTCACCGCAACAAAAAAAACCGCTCGGGCGATCCCTCGCCCGAGCGGTTTTTCATCCTAAAACCCCAACCCTTACTTCCCCAACCCCGTCGCCGCAATCGTCTGCTCCGCGGCCTGCGCATACAGCGCGTGCAGATGCGTCGTCGGATGCACGGTATCGGCGTACATGTACGTCTGATCCGCGCCCGCGACCGTCAACGTTTCCGGCGAGCAGAACAGCGACGTCGCGAAATCCTGCGGATTCGGCTCGCCGTACTTCTGCGCGGCCGCGGCCATCGCCTTCAGGTTGCACGCGGTGCCCGTATTCGACACCGTGAAGCCTAACTGCTGATAGTTCGCGGTGATCTGCGCCAGCTTCGGCGGCGTATCGAGGTAGATGACCTTCGACTTGATGTTGAGCGCCTGCAACGTCTGATCGAGCGCAGTATTGAACCCGATCGAAGCGCTCGAAAGACCGGCGCGCGTGACCGCGTCGCTCATCGTGCCCTGCGGCGTCGTGCCGATATCCGGCACGTTCGATACCAGCACATGCGTCGCGCCGTGCTGCAGGATCGTCGCGACGATTCCGCCGAGTTGCTTGGCCGCCGTGATGATCGCAGTGGATGCATCGGCCTGCGAGATCGCGCCGGCCTTAACCAACTGCAAGTTGTAAAGGACGTCGTTCGCGCCGCCATTCACGATGACGAGCTGATTCGCGTTGAAACTGCCGTGCGCCGCAAGGTAGTTCTGCACTTGCGTCGCGACCGGCACGGTCAACGCGCCCGCGTAGCTGTTCGGATCGGTGGCGTGACCGATGCCCATGGGATTCGTCACGCGCGCGCCGCCTTGCGCATAGCCGAGTCCCGACTGATTCGTCGGCGCAACCCCAAACCCCCCCGTCATCGCCGGCGTCAGCGTATCGCCGTAATACTGCGCGACGTTCTGCACCCACACCTGACCCGGATTCGTCGTGAACCGTCCGCCGCCGAAGTTCGCGGCCGCGACCGGCGCATACGTGCCGACATCGGAAAGGCTGTCGCCGAACGACACCACTTGCAGCTTCACGCCGCCCGCGGGCGTCGAATTGTTGTCATCGCCGCCGCCGCCGCACGCGGCGATCAGGGCGAAGGCCGCGCTGGCCGTCGCGACTTGGGCAAAGCGCACCAGTGCGGCGCGCGTCGAGCGTTGCTTCTTCATGACCTCGTCTCCCTTCTTACCTGTTTTCTAGTTCGATTACGGCGTCAGACCGTGTCGCGGTCTTCATGCCGCTAGCTGCGAGTTTAAGCGATGCCGCGCGCCATCCTGGCGCGCGCGCAGCTTACGGCCGAGCGCCGTGCCCGACAGCGTACACGCGGCGCGCGTCTTTCCGAACGCGACTTCGTAGAAGAAATCTTCGGTGTTTGCAGACGCCCGTGCCCGCTCAATCCGCCACGCCCGGCCGACGCGCGCCTTCGTAGACCCATTCGAGCAGCGCATCGTGCGCGGCGCGCGCGGCCTCGGCGCGCGGATCGTTGATGAAACTCACGACCACATAGCTCTCGCCGTTCGCCGCGCCGACATAGCCCGCGATCGCGCGCACGTCGCGCAGCGTGCCGGTCTTGATGTGCGCGTTGCCGAGCGCGCCCGCGTTCGTTAGACGGTTGCGCATGGTGCCGTCGACGCCCGCGATCGGCAGCGATTCGACGAACACCTGCGCGACCGGACTCGCGTTCGCGGCCATCAGCAGATCGGCGAGCGAGATCGCGGAAATATGCTCGTCGCGCGAAAGGCCCGAGCCGTTGTCGAGCACGAGACCGTTCATCGGCAGGGCGCTGCGTTTCAGGAACGCCTGGATCGCCGTCGCCGATTTCGCCGTCGTCGCGGGCGGCTTCAGTTGCGCCGCGCCGATCGTCAGGAACAGGTTGCGCGCCATCACGTTGTTGCTGAACTTGTTGATGTCGCGCACGACATCGGACAGCACCGGACTGCGATGCGTGCCGACGAGGCGCGCATTCGACGGCGTCGGGCCTTCGCGCGTCGTGCCTGCGAACGTGCCGCCCGCCTGCTTCCAGAGCGCGAGGAAACCGCCCGCGAAGAAGGTCGAATGATCGAGCGCCGCGACGTTGATCGTGCGCGAGCCGCAACGCAGCGGATAGTCGCCGACGAACGACGCCTGCACGAAGCCGCCCTGCGTCTGCGCGACGCTCGGCGACGCCGCCGAAAGCGAGCCGACGCACGCGCCGCGCGTCACGCGCAGTTCGTTGTCGATCTGAAGTTGCGCGAGTTGCGGCAATACGTCGATGGATACTTGTCCGTCGGCGTTGGGCGTCAGCGTGAAGGACAGCGATTTGAACGCGTAAAGCAGCGGATCGGGGCCGACGTTGTAGGGCGCGCTGTCGTCGTTGTCGAACGCGGGCAGATCGCGCGTCGACGCGTCGAAGTAGCGCTTGTCGAGCACGAGCGCGCCGTCGATGCCCGTGATGCCGTTCTTGCGAATCTGATCGACGAGATCGATCAGCTCTTCCGGCACGAGCTTCGGATCGCCCGTACCCTGAATGTACAGATTGCCGTGCAGCACGCCTTGCGCATCGAGCTGGCCGTCGGCGTACGCGGTCGTCTTCCAGCGATAGTCCGGGCCGAGCATCGAAAGGCCCGAGAAGGTCGTGACGAGCTTCATCGTCGATGCGGGCAGCATCGGCTCGTTCGCGTTCACCGAGACGAGCGGCAGCGGCGCGCCGACACGCTGCACGACGACGCTCATCGACGACAGCGGCACATGCGCGTGCGCGAGCGCCGTCATCACCGATGCGGGCAGCGGGCCGGCCGGCACGACCGCTTTCGCGGCGCGCTCGGCTTTCGCGCGCTTCGACTTCGCCCCGCCGATGGCCGCGCGCTGCGGCGCGTGACCTTGCGCATCGGCCTTCGAGCCGCCGCCGCGCGCATCGGCATCCGGCATATGGCCGAGGGCCGCGCAGGCGAACGCTGCGGCCAGAGCGTACGAAGACAGTCGGCGAGAGAAGGAACGGAAAACGGGCGGCATGGACGAGCGTTGTTCTTGGCTGGATGACGAGCGGCGGCGCGTGGCCGGGCGGGGTCGCGCCGCGAGGAAGCGGCTATTGTAGACAAGCTGGCTTGCGGAAATCGTACGGGTAAAAAATCATTGCACGACGCGCTTCGGGTGCGGCATGCGGTTGTCCTCCGATGCTGGACGATCGGCGCCGTTAAGTCCCGTTTAAGCCCCGCGCGGATACAATGACTCGCGGCCCCCGGCTGCCCCACGTAACCATCAACGGACATGTGCCATGCGAATCCTGCTTGTCGAAGATGACCGGATGATCGCCGAAGGCGTGCGCCGTGCGCTGCGCGCGGACGGCTTCGCAGTCGACTGGGTCCAGGACGGCGAGGCCGCGCTCACGGCGGTCGCGGGCGAGTCCTACGATCTGATGCTGCTCGATCTCGGCCTGCCCAAGCGCGACGGCCTCGACGTATTGAAGACCCTGCGCGCGCGTTCGAACTCGCTGCCGGTGCTGATCGTGACGGCGCGCGACGCCATCGCGGATCGCGTCAAAGGACTCGACGCCGGCGCGGACGATTACCTCGTCAAACCTTTCGATCTCGACGAACTCGGCGCGCGCATGCGTGCGCTGATCCGCCGTCATGCGGGGCGCGGCGAATCGCTCGTTCGGCACGGTGAACTGACGCTCGATCCGGTCGGTCATCAGGTGACGCTCGCGGGCAATCCCGTGTCGCTGTCGGCACGCGAATTCGCGCTGCTCGAAGCGCTGATGGCGCGGCCCGGCGCAGTGCTGTCGAAGAGCCAGCTCGAAGAAAAGATCTACGGCTGGGGCGAGGAAATTGGCAGCAATACGGTCGAGGTCTACATCCATTCGCTGCGCAAGAAGCTCGGCGCCGATCTCATCCGCAACGTGCGCGGCCTCGGCTACATGGTCGCGAAGGACGCCTGATGCGGTCGATCCGCCGGCAATTGCTGATCTGGCTGCTTGCGCTCGTGATCGTCGGCGTGGGCTTCGCGGGCTGGCTCATTTACCGGCAGGCGCTCGCCGAAGCCAACGAACTCTTCGACTATCAGCTTCAGCAGATCGCGGCCGCGCTGCCGTCCGAGCCGTTTTCTTCGGTGCTCAGTTCGCGCAGCGAAAGCGACGAAGGCGTCGTCATCCAGATCTGGAATCGCAACGGCGCGCTGATGTACTTCTCGCATCCGCGCGTGCCGCTCGCGCCGCATGCCGAACTCGGCTTCTCCACGGAGATGACGCCGCGCGGCGAATGGCGCGTGTATAGCGCGATCGTCGGCGATAACGTCGTGCAGCTCGCGCAGCCGCTGTCAATCAGAAATCGCGTCGCGGCGGGCGTCGCGTGGCGCACGCTGTGGCCGCTCGTGCTGCTGCTGCCGCTGCTCGGGCTCGCGATCTGGGTGATCGTCGGGCTCGGGCTCGCGCCTTTGCAACGCGTCACGCGCGCGCTCGACACGCGTCATCCGGAAGCGCTCGATCCGCTGCCGGATCGGCCGCTGCCGCAGGAAGTGCGGCCGGTCGTGCGTGCGCTGAATGCGCTGCTGTCGCGCTTGTCGGCGGCGCTCGACACGCAAAAGGCCTTCGTCGCCGATGCCGCGCACGAGCTTCGGACGCCGCTCGCCGCGGTGCAGATTCAGGCGCAGCTCGTCGCGCGCGCGCAGGATGACGAAACGCGTCGCGAGGCGCTCAGGGATCTGCACGAAGGCATCGCGCGCGCGACGCGGCTTGCGGAGCAACTGCTGGCGCTCGCCCGCTCGGAACCGGATGGCAAGGCGGCGTTCGCATCGGTCGATCTCGCCGCGCTGCTCGAATCATGCGTGCGCGGCTCGGTGCTGGTGGCGCAGCAACGCGGCGTCGATCTCGGCATCGAGGAGAGCGAACCGGCGACCGTGAACGGCGATCCCGATTCGCTGCGCGTGATGTTCAACAATCTCATCGACAACGCGACGAAGTACACGCCTCGCGGCGGCCGCGTGGACGTGTGCCTTCGTCTCGCCGATGGCCGTCCCGTCGTCGAAATCTCCGATACCGGGCCGGGCATTCCTCAAGAAGAGCGAGAAAGGGTGTTCGACCGGTTCTATCGCGTGGGCGAAGGGGCGAATCGCGCGCGCACGGATGTGTCCGGCAGCGGCCTCGGGCTCGCGATCGTGAAGCGGATCGCGCAGCAGCATGGCGCGACGGTGACGCTGGCGGAGTCGAGCGCGGGCGGTCTCAAGGTGGCCGTAACGTTCTGATGCGCGTGGCCGCCGCGCCGAAGCAAGCCGCTCTTTCTCCTCTTTTAAGAGCGGTTTAAGCGACGCCCCGTAACCTTGCTCCATCGATAAAGCGCGCTCCGTGAGAGCGCATCCCTCGTCAGGAGCACACACGATGAAAGCGAAGATTCTTACCCGCAGCGCCGTCGCGGCTGCCGTTGCCGTCGCCTTGTCGGCGGGTTACGTGGCGGGTCATAACAACGTTCCTGCACCGCAAGTCATCGCGCCCGCGCAAGCCGCCGCGATGATGCCCGCCGAAGCCGCGGCCAAGACGGGCATCCCCGATTTCTCCGGTCTCGTGGAAACGTATGGCCCGGCCGTCGTCAACATCAGCGCGAAGCACGTCGTCAAGCAGACGTCCGCGCGCAGCGGCCAGAATCAGTTGCCGATGGACCCCGACGATCCCTTCTATCAGTTCTTCAAGCGCTTCGGCGGCATGCCCGGCTTCGGCGGCGGCGATGGCGGCCCGCGCGCGGATCGTCCGAGCGAAGGCCTCGGCTCCGGCTTCATCGTCAGCAGCGACGGCTACATCCTCACCAACGCGCACGTCGTCGATAACGCGAACGTCGTCACCGTGAAGCTCACGGACAAGCGCGAATACCGCGCGAAGGTCATCGGCGCGGACAAGCAGTCGGACGTCGCCGTGCTGAAGATCGACGCGAAGAGCCTGCCGACGGTGAAGATCGGCGATCCGAACGGCAGCAAGGTCGGCCAGTGGGTCGTCGCGATCGGCTCGCCGTACGGGTTCGACAACACGGTGACGTCGGGCATCATCAGCGCGAAGTCGCGCGCGCTGCCCAACGAGAACTACACGCCGTTCATCCAGACCGACGTGCCGGTGAATCCGGGCAACTCGGGCGGGCCGCTTTTCAATCTGCAAGGCGAAGTGATCGGCATCAATTCGATGATCTATTCGCAGACGGGCGGCTTCCAGGGCCTTTCGTTCGCGATCCCGATCAATGAGGCGATCAAGGTCAAGGACGCGCTCATCAAGACGGGTCACGTCGATCGCGGCCGTCTCGGCGTGACGGTGCAGGGCATGAATCAGACGCTCGCGAATTCCTTCGGCATGAAGTCGCCGCAAGGCGCGCTCGTGAGCTCGGTCGAGCCGGGCGGGCCGGCCGCGAAGGCGGGTCTGCAACCGGGCGACGTCATCACGGCGCTCAACGGCGAGCCGGTCACGGATTCGACCTCGCTGCCGTCGCAGGTCGCGGGTCTCGCGCCGGGCACGTCCGCGAAGGTCACGGTGTGGCGCGACAAGAGCGCGAAGGATCTCAGCGTGACCATCGGCGCGTTGAAGGACACGAAGACCGCGAGCGCGAAGACCGGCGGCGGTGACGAATCGTCGGCGCAGGATGCGCGCCTCGGCGTCGCGGTGCGTCCGCTTACGCCGGAAGAAAGGCAGAACGATTCGCTCTCGCGCGGCCTGCTCGTGCAGCAGGCGGGCGGCGCGGCAGCGAACGCGGGCATTCAGCCGGGCGACGTGATTCTCGCCGTCAACGGCCAGCCGGTGACGTCCGTGCAACAGTTGAAGTCGATGGTTCAGCACGCGGGCGACAGCATCGCACTTTTGATCCAGCGCGACGACGCGCAGATCTTCGTGCCTGTCGATCTCGGCTGACGCAGCGCATCGGCGGCCGCGACGCGGGCACGAAGCATGCTCCCGGGTTCCCTGGTGCCCCATCGCGTGAAACCGACGCATCGGGCGTGACGCCGCCGGCGCTTTCGAGCGCGGCGGCATCGGAAAAAGGAGCTGAAAACATGACGAGCAGAACCACGGGCAGGCTGGCGGCCGCGCTTCTCGTTGCGGCGGCGAGCGCGAGCATGGCGGGCAGCGCCTGGGCGCAGCAGGCGAGCGGCGC
Organism: Caballeronia sp. ATUFL_F2_KS9A; assembly: GCF_023630765.1. NCBI lineage: Bacteria > Pseudomonadati > Pseudomonadota > Betaproteobacteria > Burkholderiales > Burkholderiaceae > Caballeronia > Caballeronia sp. ATUFL_F2_KS9A. The sequence continues at coordinate 433,265 of NZ_JALQEK010000001.1, forward strand.
CTCGGGCGGCACGGCGACCGATTTGTCGAGCGCCGGCAACACCAACGGCGGCGGCCTGCCGCAGATCGAGCAGCAAGGCGACGTTTCGTATACGTCGGGCGGCGTCGGCCTCGACGAGTCGCGCGCATTGTTGCGCGAACAGGCGCACTGGCCGCTATCTCTGCGCTTCACGGGGCCGACTTCCGATTACCTTTCGGGCGTGCATGTGCGCGTCGTCGGCGGCAAGGGCGGCGAGGTGCTGTCCACGGAATCGATGGGACCGTACATGCTCGTCAAGCTGCCGCCCGGCAACTATACGGTCTACGCGAAGTACAAGGATCAGGAGAAAAAGCAGGCCGTGACGGTCGCGGGGCCGGGCAAGGCCAAGGCGGCATTCCACTGGAACATTCAGTAAGCGCGGGCGTCGAAAGGGAAACGCCCGGGCTGTCGAAAGCGCTCACGCAGGATCCGAAGTTTGTCTCATAATTAAGCCACGGGTGTCTCGATGACTCGTGGCTTTTTCTTTGGAAGCCGGTTCTTACGCGGAGGGGCAGCACGATGGGCACGCAACTGAACGTCGGGCACGAAACGGCGCATCACATCGAGATCACGCTGAACGGGCGGCGCTGCCGCGTGATCCATCAGGGCGTGACCTACGCCGATACGCACGCATCCCTCACGCTCGTCGAGCAGGGCGCGGAGAAAGTGCACTACTTTCCGCGCGCCGACGTGAACATGGCGCGCCTCGAACGCTCGATTCACACCACGCACTGCCCGACGAAGGGCCAGGCGACGCACTATCATCTGCTGACCGAAGACGGCCCGGTCGAGAACGCCGCGTGGAGCTACGAAGCGCCGCTCGACGCCGCCGCGAAAATCAAGGGCTATCTCGCGTTCTACGGTTCGCGCGTCGATCGCATCGACGAGACTTCCTAGGCGCGCATCCGAACAGACACCTTACATCCGCTCCGCCATAACGAACGCATGCGATCCTTGTCCCGGAGGCTCGAATGGAAGTCACCGATGCGCTGTGCGTTCCGCTCGATTGCGCGCACGTCCGCGAGGCGCTCTCCGATCTCGCGTTGCTGCGCGCGAGCCTCGACAATTGCGAATCGTTCACGCGCACGCCCAACGGCGAGTATGTCCTCACGCTGATCGTGCCGCTCGGCGCGCTGCGGGCGCGCTACGAAATTCGCGCGCACGCCGCCGGGCGCACGCGACAGGCGGCGCATGAAGAAGGGGAAAGCGACGCGTCGCACGACGGCGCGTACGCGCGCACGCTGAGCTTCAAGGCGCGCGGCGAAGGCGTCGGCTCATTGCGCGGGCAGATCGCGGTCGCGCTCAATCCCGATGACGACGGCGCCGCGACGTGGATCGAATACACCGTCTGGGCGACGGTCTCGGGACCGCTCGCCGGCTTGCCCGCGCGTCAGATCGAAAACGCGCTTCGTGAAGGCGCCGACGATTTCTTCGCCGAGTTCTGCGAAGTGGTGCGTGCGAAGCACGGCTTGCCGTCGATGCGCGCGGCAGGCGCAAGCGCCGAGCGCCGGCATGTGTTCTTGCGGCCGGGCGCGATGTCGGCGGCGTTCTCGCGTCGCTCGGGCGCGATGCGCGGGCACTCCGCCGACGCCCACGCGAGCGGCGTGCTGCGGCATCGGCTGCACGGACACGGATTCGTGCACAACGACCGCGATCATTCCCACGATCCGCATCCGCTCGGCCTGCCGATATGGGCGTGGGCGGCGATGCTCGTGTGCATCGCGCTGTTCGCGTATTTCGCGCAGCACATCGGTTCGCAATAGACGGCGCGAATCAGGCGCTCGCGGGCATCAGCAGCGACGGGCTGCAGCGCAATGCGTCGAAGCATGCGTCGATGAGCGCTTCGGCGTCGCGTTCCGGATGAACGATGTCGGGCAGCATCAGCGAATCGTGCAGGATGCCCGTGAAGAGACAGTGGAGCATGGTCATCGCGCGGCGCGTGTCGAGCGTCGCCGGAAGCTGCTTCTTTTCGACGGCGTTGCGCAGCGCGCGCTCGATGCGCTCCATGCCGTCGCGCATGTTGTTCTGATGCCGCTCGCGCACCGGCCCCATTTCCTCGACGAATTCGCATTTCATGAAGAGGATGTCGAAGACGCGGCGCCGCTGCTCGTCGGTCGTGATGTTGCGCATGCACCAGACGAAGAGTTCATGCAAACGCGCGAGCGGGTCTTCCTCCCTGCCGTCCAGCGTGGATTCCACGAGTTCGTCGAGCGGCAAAAGGCTGCGGTCGAACATCGCGTTGAAGAGATCGCCCTTGTTGGCGAAATGCCAGTAGATCGCGCCGCGCGTGACGCCCGCCGCCTGCGCGATGTCCGCGAGCGTCGTGCGCGATACCCCTTTTTCGTAGAAGACGCGCTCGGCCGCGTCGAGTACGCGGTTGCGCGTCAACTGCGCTTCTTCCTTGGTTCGTCTGACCATATCCTGCGGCCGGTGGCCGTCTGCTCCTGCTACTGCCGTTTGAAAGCCGCTCTGAGGACGACTCTGTCGAAGGTTCGTCGAACGTAATCGATTCCCCGGAGCGGTTTCTTCTCATCGCCAATGGGGAGAAACACGTACGGTTTTTTACATTCATTCGTGAATGTATATACAATACCACCCGTTTACGAATATTCACAAATTCATCCGGCGGGCGGATTTCGCATAAGCTTGCGTTTCCATTGCCCGTTCTGGCCGTCCTGTGGCCACGGGCGACGCCTCCGAGCGTCGCGCACGGGTATGAGGCGTCACGCGCAGGCTGGCGTCGCCGCTCACTCGCCGGACAAGTTGGTGTATTCACAGCGTCCCGAAGGACGCTCGTGCGCGGCGTTGCCCGGGGAAGGCCGCCGCGTGCCCAAACTTCACTCTCAGTCTTAGACAGAGGTCGCTCCATGCGCGTCGAACGGGTTCCACTCCGCTTAATCACCGCCGCGACGGCTGCCGTGTTCCTGGCAGCGTGCGGGCAAAAACAATCAGCGCCTCCGCCGCAAACGCCCGAAGTGGGTATCGTCACCGTGCAGCCGACGAGCGTGCCGGTCATCGTCGATTTGCCGGGCCGCACCAACGCCTATCTGGTCGCGCAAGTGCGCGCACGGGTCGATGGCATCGTGCTGCGCCGCGAGTTCACTGAAGGCTCCGAGGTCAAGGCCGGTCAGCGTCTCTACAAGATCGATCCGGCGCCGTACATCGCCGCGCTGAACAACGCCAAGGCGACGCTCGCGAAGGCGCAGGCGAACGTCGCGTCGCAGAACGCGCTCGTGGCGCGCTACAAGATCCTCGTCGCGGCCAATGCCGTGTCGAAGCAGGATTACGACAACGCCGTCGCGGCGCAAGGCCAGGCCGTCGCGGATGTCGCCGCGGGCAAAGCATCGGTCGATACCGCGCAGATCAACTTGGGCTACACCGACGTCGTCTCGCCGATCACCGGCCGCACCGGTCTCTCGCAGGTCACGCCGGGCGCCTACGTTCAGGCGAGCGCCGCGACGCTGCTCACGACCGTGCAGCAGCTCGATCCGATCTACGTCGATCTGACGCAATCGAGCGTCGAAGGCTTGCGCCTGCGCCGTCAGATTCAGGAAGGCCGTCTGCAGACCGAAGGCATCCACGCCGCGAAGGTCACGCTCCAGCTCGAAGACGGCCGCACGTACACCGAGCAGGGCAAGCTGCAGTTCTCCGACGTGAGCGTCGACCAGAGCACCGGTTCGGTGACGGTGCGCGCGATCTTCCAGAACAAGGACCGCGTGCTTCTGCCGGGCATGTTCGTGCGCGCGCGGATTCAGGAAGGCACGAACGACCACGCGCTCGTCGTGCCGCAGATCGGCGTCACGCATGACCAGAAGGGCACGCCGACCGCGCTCGTCGTCAACAAGGACAACAAGGTGGAACTGCGCCAGCTCGTCACGGGCAGCACGTTCGGCAACAACTGGGTGGTCGACAGCGGCCTGAACCCGGGCGACCGCGTGATCGTGAACGGCGTGGAGAAGGCGAAGCCCGGCATGCAGGTGAAGCCGGTCGACGCGAAATTCCCGTATCCCGTAGCCGGCGCATCGGATGCGCAGGCGGCATCGGCGCCGGCCGGTGCCAGCGGCGCGAGCGCTGCCAGCGGTCCGCAAGCCGCATCGGCCGCCTCCGCTGCATCGGGCGCGCAATAAAAGGGAGCCTGTTACATGGCAAAGTTTTTTATCGATCGACCGATCTTCGCGTGGGTGATCGCGATCATCCTGATGCTGGCGGGGATGGCGTCGATCTTCACGCTGCCGGTCGCGCAGTATCCGACGATCGCGCCGCCTGCGATCCAGATCAGCGCGACGTATCCGGGCGCATCCGCGAGCACCGTCGAAAACACGGTGACGCAGGTGATCGAGCAGCAGATGACCGGCCTCGACCACTTGCTGTACCTGTCGTCGACGTCCGATGACTCGGGCACGGCCACCGTCACGCTGACGTTCGCGGCGGGCACGAACCCGGACATCGCGCAGGTGCAGGTGCAGAACAAGCTGCAGCTTGCGACGCCGCTGCTTCCGCAAGTCGTGCAGCAGTTGGGCACGAAGGTCACGAAGTCGAGTTCGAGCTTCCTGCTCGTGCTCGCGTTCGTGTCCGAAGACGGCAGCATGAGCAAGTACGACCTCGCGAACTACGTGGCGTCGAACGTGGCGGATCCGCTCTCGCGTATCGACGGCGTCGGTACGACGACGCTGTTCGGCTCGCAGTACGCGATGCGCGTCTGGCTCGATGCGACCAAGCTCACGAACTTCGCGCTCACGCCTGTCGACGTGAAGAACGCGATCACGAACCAGAACGTGCAGGTGGCGGCGGGTGCGCTCGGCGGCACGCCGGCGGTGCCGGGGCAGATGCTCCAGGCGACCATCACGGAAGCGACGCTGCTGCGCACGCCCGAGCAGTTCGGCAACATCCTGCTGAAAGTGAATCAGGACGGCTCGCGCGTGTTGCTGAAGGATGTCGCGCGGATCGAGCTCGGCGGCGAAAACTACAACTTCGATACGAAGTACAACGGACAGCCGACGGCCGGCTTCGGTATCCAGCTCGCGACGGGCGCGAACGCGCTCCAGACCGCGAAACTGGTTCGCCAGAAGATCGACGATCTGTCGAAATACTTCCCGCATGGACTGGTGGTGAAGTATCCGTATGACACGACGCCGTTCGTGCGACTGTCGATCGAGGAAGTGGTCAAGACGCTGATCGAAGGCATCGTGCTCGTGTTCCTCGTGATGTATCTGTTCCTGCAGAACCTGCGGGCGACGATCATCCCGACGATCGCGGTGCCGGTCGTTCTGCTCGGCACGTTCGCGATCATGTCGGCGGTGGGCTTCTCGATCAACGTGCTGTCGATGTTCGGCCTCGTGCTCGCGATCGGCCTGCTCGTCGACGATGCGATCGTGGTCGTGGAGAACGTCGAGCGGGTGATGTCGGAGGAGCATTTATCGCCGCGCGAAGCGACCCGCAAGGCGATGGGGCAGATCACCGGCGCGCTGGTCGGCGTGGCGCTCGTGCTGTCGGCGGTGTTCGTGCCGGTGGCCTTCTCCGGCGGCTCGGTCGGCGCGATCTACCGTCAGTTCTCGCTGACGATCGTCGCGGCGATGGTGCTGTCCGTCATGGTCGCGCTGATTCTCACGCCGGCGCTGTGCGCGACGATCCTGAAGCCGCATCCGGAAGGGCATGAGCCCGAGAAGAAGGGCTTCTTCGGCTGGTTCAACCGCACGTTCAACAAGAGTCAGGAGAAGTATCACAGCGGCGTGCAGCACGTCATTCGCCGCTCGGGACGCTGGCTCATCATCTATATCGTCGTGATCGTCGCGGTGGGCATGCTGTTCCTGCGTCTGCCGAAGTCGTTCCTGCCCGATGAAGACCAGGGCACGATGTTCGTGCTCGTGAACGCGCCGTCCGGCTCCACGCAGGAGTACACCGCGCACGTTCTGAAGGACGTGCAGGACTATCTGCTGAAGGACGAGAAATCGATCGTCGAATCGGTCTTCACGGTGAACGGCTTCTCGTTCGCGGGCCGCGGCCAGAACTCCGGTCTCGTGTTCGTGCGGATGAAGGACTACGCGGAACGCCAGCACAGCGACCAGAAGGTGCAGGCGCTCGTCGGACGCATGTTCATGCACTTCGCGCCTTACAAGGACGCGATGATCTTCCCGGTCAATCCGCCTTCGATTCCGGAACTCGGCACGGCGGCGGGCTTCGACTTCGAGCTGCAGGATCGCGGCGGCCTCGGCCACGCGAAGCTGATGGAAGCGCGCAACATGCTGCTCGGCATGGCCGCGAAGGATCCGACGCTCGCACAGGTGCGTCCGAACGGCCTGAACGACACCCCGCAGTTCAAGGTGAATGTCGATCGCGAGAAGGCGAGCGCGCTCGGCATCGCCGTATCGGACATCGATCAGACATTCTCGATCGCGTGGGCGTCGCAGTACGTGAACAACTTCCTCGACGTCGACAACCGGATCAAGAAAGTCTACGTGCAGGGCGATGGTCCGTTCCGCATGAACCCGGACGACCTGAACAAGTGGTACGTGCGCAATGGCGCCGGAACGATGGTGCCGTTCGGCGCCTTCGCGACGGGCAACTGGACCTACGGTTCGCCGAAGCTCGAACGCTACAACGGCATCTCGGCGGTGGAAATCCAGGGCGCGGCGGCGGCGGGCAAGTCGACCGGGCAGGCGATGACCGCGATGGAAGCGATCGCGGCGAAGCTGCCGGCGGGCATCGGCTACGAATGGACGGGCCTTTCCTATCAGGAACGCCAGTCGGGTTCGCAGGCGCCGATTCTCTACGGCATCTCGATCCTCGTCGTGTTCCTGTGTCTCGCGGCGCTGTATGAAAGCTGGTCGATTCCGTTCTCGGTCATCATGGTCGTGCCGCTCGGCGTGCTCGGCGCGCTGCTCGCGGCGACGCTGCGCGGTCTGGAAAACGACGTGTTCTTCCAGGTCGGCCTGTTGACGACCGTGGGTCTGTCGGCGAAGAACGCGATTCTGATCGTGGAATTCGCGCGCGAGTTGCGGATTCAGGGCATGTCGACGGTCGAAGCGGCGATGGAAGCGGCGCGCCTGCGGTTGCGCCCGATCCTGATGACCTCGCTCGCGTTCATTCTCGGCGTGATGCCGCTCGCGATCAGTAACGGCGCGGGCTCGGCGAGCCAGCACGCGATCGGCACCGGCGTGATCGGCGGCATGTTGACCGCGACCTTCCTCGCCATCTTCATGATTCCGATGTTCTTCGTCGTTATCAGCAAGTTCAGCAAGAGCAAGGACGTGCCGGCGCCGGGTTCGTCGGGCGACATCGAAGGCACGAACGGTAAGGAAGGACACTGAGATGCTTAAACATTCCTTGATCGCGGCCGCCGTGGCGGTATTCGCCGCGGGCTGCACGCTCCAGCCGAAGTACGAGCGTCCGCCCGAGCCCGTCACGCAGACGTTTCCGGAAGGCGGCGTGTACGCGCACCAGCCGGATGCGAGTTCGAGCGCGAGCAACGGCCGCACGGCGAACGGCCAGAGCGCGCCGGACATCGGCTGGCGCGATTTCTTCGCCGATGCGCGCCTGCAGAAGATCGTCGAGCTCGCGCTGAAGAACAATCGCGACCTGCGCGTCTCGGTGCTCAACGTCGATGCGGCGCGCGCGCAGTATCAGATCACGCGCGCGGGTCTGTTCCCGACGCTCGATGCGGCCGCGTCGCAGACGAAGCAGCGCACGCCGAAGAATCTGTCGTTCTTCGGTAACACGATCTCGAACGAGTATTCGGTCGGCCTGAATGCGTCGTGGGAAATCGACTTCTTCGGGCGCATCCGCAGCCTGAAGGATCAGGCGCTCGCGCAATATCTGTCGACGGCGGAATCGCGCAAGGCGGCGGAGATCTCGCTGGTGTCGTCGGTGGCGGACCAGTATCTGACGATGCTCGCCTACGACGATCAACTCGTCGTCACGCAGAACACGCTCAAGACGGCGCAGGAGTCGTTCCGCATCACCAAGCTGCAATACGAGAACGGCACCGGCACCGAACTCGATCTGCGTCAGTCCGAAGGCGTGGTCGAGGAAGCGCAGGCGAATCTGCAGACGCAGTCGCGTTTGCGCGCGCAGGCGGAAAACGCGCTCGTGCTGCTCGTCGGGGAGCCGTTGCCTGCGGATTTGCCGGCCGGCATGCCGCTCGATACGCAGAATCTGCTCTCCGACATTCCCGCGGGTCTGCCGTCCGATCTGCTGACGCGCCGTCCCGATATCGCGGCGGCGGAGCAGTCGCTGCTCGCGGCCAACGCGAATATCGGCGCGGCGCGCGCGGCGTTCTTTCCGCGCGTCTCGCTGACGGGCAGCTTCGGCACGCTGTCGCCGACGCTCGGCGGCCTGTTCAAGCCGGGGTCGGCTGCGTGGTCGTTCGCGCCGCAGATCACGGTGCCGATCTTCGAGGGCGGCCAGAACAAGGCCAATCTCGATCTGGCGAACGTGCAGAAGCGCATCGAGATCGCCAATTACGAGAAGGCGATCCAGACCGCGTTCCGCGAAGTCGCGGACGGCCTCGCCGCGCGCGGCACCTTCGACGAGCAGATCAAGGCGCTCGAGCGCTTCGTCAATTCGCAGAGCCGGCGTCTGGAGCTGTCGGACCTGCGCTATCGCAATGGCGTGGACAGCTATCTGTCGGTGCTGACCGCGCAGACGGCGCTTTACGAAGCGCAGCAGCTGCTCATCACGGCGCGGCTGAATCGACTGACGAACCTCGTCGATCTGTATCAGTTCATGGGCGGCGGATGGATCGAGCGTTCCGGCGACGCGCCGCGTCCCGCCGATGCGCCCGTCGACTACGGCTCGCAAGGCGCGCCGCAAGCAGCCTCGGCGCCCGCGGCGAGCTGATTCGCCTAAAACTGTCGCACTCGAAGCCCGGCCGCGCGCCGGGCTTTTTTTCGCGCTTTCGAACTTGTTCCACATCGTTTTGCATCGATGTCTGGGTGATGCAACAGACTTGGCACATTGTTTCAGTTGCCATCAAAGATCCACACATCTGCCTACTCTTTCGTCTTCCTCACTGCGCGCGATAACTATAATCGGCTGCTTGCCGCAGTCGTGACGGCGCGATCCGTTCCATCGATCGTTCGAAAAAGTCGTTGACGAAGCTCGCCGCGAGCGTCGCATACATTCAGTTATCCCAAAAATATGGCCGCATTTCTTCCGAAAGCGGCCAGCCCCATCCAAGGCGCGCGGGCCGCACGAATGCCCCGGTCGCCGCGGTCAGCGACTTTCGCATCGCACGACAGCACATTGCGCGCGGCTCGCGGTCAACGCGAAGACGCGCGCCTTTCATTGTCAGTAACCTCAGAGGTCTCGCGTTCCATGCGTCTCATACGGATTCCATACCGCCTCATCGGTGTCACGACGGCCGCCTTGCTGGCAGCCGGTTGCGGAGAGAAGCATCCCGCGATGGCGCCGCACACGCCGGAAGTCGGCGTTGTCATCGTCGAGCCGGCCGATGTGCCGGTCACGACAGAACTCTCGGGCCGCACGAGCGCCTTTCTCGATGCCCAGGTGCGCGCGCGCGTCGATGGCATCGTGCTGCGCCGCGAATTCACGGAAGGCAGCCTCGTCAAGGCCGGGCAACGCCTTTACAAGATCGATCCGGCGCCGTATATCGCGCAACTGAACAACGCGAAGGCGTCGTTCGCGAAGGCCCATGCGAATCTCGTCTCGACCGCGGCGCAGGCCGAGCGCTACAAGGTGCTCGTCGCGTCGAACGCGGTCAGCAAGCAGGACTACGACAACGCCGTGGCGGCGCAAGGCCAGGCCGAAGCCGATGTCGCGTCGGCCAAAGCCGCGATCGACACCGCGCAGATCAAGCTTGGCTATACCGACGTCACGTCGCCGGTTTCGGGGCAGGCCGGCATTTCCCAGGTCACGCCCGGCGCATACGTGCAGGCGGCGCAGGCGACGCTGATGGTCACCATCCAGCAGCTCGACCCGATGTACGTCGATCTCACGCAATCGAGTCTCGACGGTCTCAAGCTGCGCCGTCAGATTCAGGAAGGGCGTCTTTCGACCAACGGCCCGAACGCGGCGAAGGTCACGCTGATTCTCGAAGACGGCCGTGAGTATCCGGAGCAGGGCAAGCTGCAATTCAGCGATGTGAGCGTCGATCCGTCGACCGGATCGGTGACGCTGCGCGCGATCTTCATGAACAAGGATCGGGTGCTGCTGCCGGGCATGTTCGTGCGCGCGCGCATCGAGCAAGGCGTGAATCCGAAGGCGCTCGTCGTGCCGGTGCAGGGCATCACGCACGATCAGAAAGGCACCGCGCTCGCGATGGTCGTCGGCAAGGACAACAAGGTCGCGATGCGCCCGCTCGTCACCTCCGGGACGCTCGGCCAGAGCTGGATCGTCGACAGCGGTCTGAACGCGGGCGATCGCGTGATCGTCGAGGGCATCGATCACGTGCGTCCGGGCATGGAAGTGAAGGCCGTGCCCGCGCGTCAGCCCGAAGCGAAAGCCGACGCAACGGCCGCCTCCGGCGCGTAAGGACGGGAGACACGTCCATGGCCAAGTTCTTTATCGATCGCCCGATTTTCGCGTGGGTGATCGCCATCATTCTGATGCTCGCGGGTCTCGCGTCGGTGACGACGCTGCCCGTCGCGCAATATCCGACCATCGCGCCGCCCGCGATCCAGATATCCGCGAACTATCCGGGCGCATCCGCTCAGACCGTCGAAAACACCGTCACGCAGGTGATCGAGCAGCAGATGAGCGGTCTCGACCATCTGCTGTATCTGTCCTCGACCTCCGATGACAGCGGCACCGCCACCGTCACGCTGACGTTCGCGGCCGGCACCAATGCCGACATCGCGCAGGTTCAGGTGCAGAACAAGCTGCAATTGGCCACGCCCAATCTGCCGGCCGTCGTGCAGCAGCTCGGCATCAGCGTGACCAAGTCGAGCAGCAGCTTCCTGCTCGTGCTGGCGTTCGTGTCCGAAGACGGCAGCATGAGCCGCGAAGACCTCGCGAACTACGTGGCGTCGCACGTGCAGGATCCGATCAGCCGGCTGAACGGCGTCGGCACCGTCACGCTCTTCGGCTCGCAGTACGCGATGCGAATCTGGCTCGATCCGAACAAGCTGACCAAATTCAGCCTGACGCCGGTCGACGTGCAGAACGCGCTGACTTCGCAGAACGTGCAGGTCGCGGGCGGCCAGCTCGGCGGCGTGCCCGCGGTGCCGGGCCAGTCGATGCAGGCGACCATCACCGAAGCGACGCTGCTGCGCACACCGGAGCAGTTCGGCAACGTGCTGCTGAAGGTGAATCAGGACGGCTCGCAGGTGCGTATCCGCGACGTGGCGCGCGTCGGTCTCGGCGGCGAGAACTACAACTTCGAGACGCAGTACAACGGCCGTCCGGCTGCCGGCTTCGGCATTCAGCTCGCGACCGGCGCGAACGCGCTCGCCACTGCGAATCTGGTGCGCGCGAAAGTCGACGAGCTCGCGAAGTTCTTCCCGCACGGTCTCGTCGTGAAGTATCCGTACGACACCACGCCGTTCGTGAAGCAGTCGATCGCCGACGTCGTCAAGACGCTCATCGAGGCCATCGTGCTGGTGTTCCTCGTGATGTACCTGTTCCTGCAGAACCTGCGCGCGACGCTCATTCCGACCATCGCCGTGCCGGTCGTGCTGCTCGGCACCTTCGCGATCATGGCGGCGGCGGGTTTCTCCATCAACACGCTGTCGATGTTCGGGCTCGTGCTCGCCATCGGCTTGCTGGTGGACGACGCGATCGTGGTCGTCGAAAACGTCGAGCGCGTGATGACCGAAGAGGGACTGTCGCCGAAGGAAGCCACGAAGAAGGCGATGAGTCAGATCACCGGCGCGCTCGTCGGCGTGGCGCTCGTGCTCGCGGCGGTGTTCGTGCCGGTGGCGTTCACGGGCGGCTCGGTCGGCGCGATCTATCGCCAGTTCTCGCTGACGATCGTCTCGGCGATGGGTCTCTCGGTGCTCACCGCGATGGTGCTCACCCCTGCGCTGTGCGCAACGATGCTCAAGCCGCACCCGGAAGGCCACACGGAAAAGACGACCGGCTTCTTCGGCTGGTTCAACCGCACGTTCGCGAAGAGCCAGGCGAAGTATCACGGCGGCGTGGCGCATGTCATCAGGCGTTCGGGGCGCTGGCTCGTCATCTATGTGGTGATCATCGTGGCGGTCGGCATGTTGTTCGCGCGTTTGCCGAAGGCGTTCCTGCCCGATGAAGACCAGGGCACGATGTTCGTGCTGGTGGCGACGCCCGCCGGCTCCACGCAGGAGATGACGCAGCGCGCGCTGGACGATGTCGCGGGCCATCTGCTGAAGAAGGAAAGCGCGCTCGTCGAGTCGGTGTTCACCGTGAACGGTTACAGCTTTGCCGGTCATGGCCAGAACTCGGGTCTCATCTTCGTGCGGCTGAAGGACTTCGCCCAGCGCACGAGCGCCAACGAGAAGGTGCAAGCGCTGGTGGGCCGCACGTACGGCGCGTTCGCGGGCTACAAGAACGCGCTCGTGTTTCCGGTGAATCCGCCGTCGATTCCGGAACTGGGCACGGCGTCGGGCTTCGACTTCGAACTTCAGGATCGCGCCGGTCTCGGCCACGAAAAGCTGATGCAGGCGCGCGCGATGCTCCTCGGCATGGCCGCGAAGGACGAGACGCTCGCGCAGGTCCGGCCGAACGGCCTGAACGACGCGCCGCAGTTCAAGGTGAACATCGACCGTCAGAAGGCGCTGGCGCAGGGCGTCGATCCGTCGAGCATCGACCAGACGTTCTCGATCGCGTGGGCGTCGAAGTACGTGAACAACTTCCTCGATACGGACAGCCGCATCAAGAAGGTGTACATGCAGAGCGATGCGCCGTTCCGCATGTCGCCGGAGAACATCAACAGCTGGTACGTGCGCAACGCGTCGGGCTCGATGGTGCCGTTCTCGTCGTTCGCGACGACCGAATGGAGCTACGGCTCGCCCAAGCTCGAACGCTACAACGGCCTGTCGTCGATCGAAATCCAGGGTGTCGCGAAGCCGGGCAAATCCACCGGCGAGGCGATGGCCGCGATGGAAGCGCTCGCGGCGAAGCTGCCCGCGGGCATCGGCTACGAATGGACGGGGCTGTCGTATCAGCAGATCCAGTCCGGCTCGCAGGCGCCGATTCTTTACGGCATCTCGATCCTCGTCGTGTTCCTGTGTCTCGCGGCGCTGTACGAGAGCTGGTCGATTCCTTTCTCCGTGATCATGGTCGTGCCGCTCGGCGTGGTCGGCGCACTGCTCGCCGTGTCGCTGCGCGGACTGGAGAACGACGTGTTCTTCCAGGTCGGCTTGCTCACGACAGTGGGCTTGTCGGCGAAGAACGCGATTCTGATCGTCGAGTTCGCCCGCGATCTCCAGCTCTCGCAAAAGATGGGGCCGATCGAAGCGGCGCTCGAAGCGGCGCGCCTGCGCCTGCGTCCGATTCTCATGACATCGCTCGCGTTCATTCTCGGCACGATGCCGCTCGCGATCAGCAACGGCGCGGGCTCGGGCAGCCAGCACGCGATCGGCACGGGCGTGATCGGCGGCATGGTGACCGCGACTTTCCTCGCCATTTTCATGGTGCCGATGTTCTTCGTCGTGGTGCGCTCGCGTTTCGGCGGCGACAAGGAGGACACGGATGCCGCGCTCGCGCGTTACGAAGCGCAGCGGCGCGCGCAACAGGGCAACGAAGGACACTGACATGCGTAGACTTTCCTTGATTGCAATGGCCGTCGCCGTACTGGCGACCGGCTGCACGATGGCGCCGAAGTACGAACGCCCCGCCGCGCCGGTGTCGGCGAATTTTCCGGCGCACGGCGTCTACGCGACGCAGCCGGTCGCGACGCCGGACGGCGCACGCAGCGCGAACGGCGTGGCCGCGGCCGATATCGGCTGGCGCGATTTCTTCGTCGATGCGCGTTTGCAGCGGCTCATCGACATCGCGTTGAAGAACAACCGTGACTTGCGCGTCGCGATGCTCAACGTGCAGGCCGCGCAGGCGCAGTATCAGGTCGTCACGACGCTTCTGCTTCCGTCCATCACCGCCGTGGGCGCGCAGTCGAAAACGCGCAAGCCCGACAATCTGTCGTTCTTGAATCAGACCATCTCGAATACCTACACGGTGGGCCTGAATGCGTCGTGGGAGATCGACCTATTCGGCCGGGTGCAGAGCATGCGGAATCAGGCGCTCGCGAAATATTTCGCGACTGCCTATGCGCGCAAGGCTGCGGAGATTTCGCTCGTCTCGCAAGTGGCGGCGCAGTACCTTCAGGTCTTGCAGACGGACGACCTGCTGAAGGTGACGCATCAGACGCTGGCCAGCGCGAGCGAATCGTACCGGATCGTCAAGCTGCAATTCGACAACGGCGCCGCGTCGGAGCTGGACGTGAGCCAGGCGCAAACGGTGATGGAAGGCGCGGCGGCGAATCTGCAGGCGCAGGAGCGCGCGCGGGCGCAGGCGGTCAATGCGCTCGTGTTGCTGCTCGGCGAGCCGGTGCCCGACGATCTGCCGGGCGGCATGCCGCTCGACGGTCAAAACCTGCTCGCGGACATTCCTGCGGGTCTGCCGTCGGATTTGCTGCTGCGGCGGCCGGACATCATGGAGGCCGAACAGAATCTGCTCGCGGCGAATGCGAACATCGGCGCGGCGCGCGCAGCGTTCTTTCCCAACATTTCGCTGACCGGCATGCTCGGCACACTGAGCCCGACGCTCGGTGGTCTGTTCAAAGCGGGGTCGGCGGGATGGAGCTTTGCGCCGACCATCACCTTGCCGATCTACGGCGATCAGTTCGCGAATCTCGAGTACGCGAATATCCAGAAGAAGATCGAGATCGCCAATTACGAGAAGGCGATTCAATCCGCGTTCAAGGATGTCGCCGATGGTCTCGCCGCGCGCGGCACCTACGATCAGCAGATCGCCGCGCTCGTGCGCGATACGGCCGCGCAGCAACGCCGGCTGGAGTTGTCGACGCTGCGATACAAGCAGGGCGTCGACAGCTATCTCGGCGTGCTGACCGCGCAGCAGGATCTGTATTCGGCGCAGCAGACGCTGATTGCCGCGCGCACGCAGCGGTTGGCGAATCTCGTGACGTTGTATCAGGCGCTGGGAGGCGGGTGGATCGAGCGGACGGGCGATGCGCCGCGGGCGGCGGATGCGGGCTGACGCGCGGCCCTCGCTTCGATAAACAAAAAAACGCCGCGGCTCCCGCCGCGGCGCTCAACGCAAGCACAGCCCAAACTCCTCAGTGCGCGTCGCCCGCATGGGCCGCGCCTTCGAACTCATGCGCGGCTTCACGCGCATCGCGTTCGGCGTCGCGTTCCTTGCGCACGCCGTTGAACACGATGTTCAACACCACCGCCGACACCGACGCCAGCAGAATCCCGCTGTGAAGGATCGGCTCCAGCGCGTGCGGCAGTTGCGTGAAGAACTTCGGCGCGACGACCGGCACCATGCCCATCCCGACGCTCACCGCGACGATGAACAGGTTGTGCTGATTCTTCGAGAAGTCCACGCGCGACAGCGTCTTGATGCCGTTCGCCGCGACCATGCCGAACATCACGATGCCCGCGCCGCCGAGCACGAACGGCGGCACCGACGCCACCACCTGCGCCATTTTCGGAAAGAGGCCGAGCACGACGAGAATCACGCCGCCTGTCGCGCAGACGAAGCGGCTCTTCACGCCCGTCACGCCGATCAAACCGACGTTCTGCGAAAACGACGTATGCGGGAACGAGTTGAAGATGCCGCCGATCAGCGTGCCGAGACCGTCGACACGCAAGCCGCGCACGAGCGCCTTCTGGTCGACCGGACGCTCGACGAGATCGCCGACCGCGAGGAACATGCCCGTTGATTCGATGAACGTCACGAACATGACGATGACCATCGTCGCGACGGAGAGCGCATCGAAATGCGGCATGCCGAAGTGGAACGGCAGCACGATGCCGACCCACGGCGCGTGCGCGACGCCGTCCATGTCGACGCGGCCGAGCATCGCGGCGATCACGAAGCCGACGACGATCCCGAGCAGCACCGAAATATTCGCGATGAAACCTCGCGCGAACTTGTTGATGAGCAGAATCAGCGACAACACGACGAGCGACAGCAGCAGGAAGACCGGATTGCCGTAGTCGGGATTGCCGATGCCGCCCGCCGCCCAGTTGATGCCCACGCCCATCAGCGAGAGGCCGATCACCGCGATCACCGTGCCGACCACGACCGGCGGGAAGAAGCGCAGGAGCTTGCCGATCATCGGCGCGAGGACGATGCCGATCACGCCCGCCGCGATGGTCGCGCCGAACACGTCGAGAATGCCGAGCGAAGGATTCGTGCCGATCGCGACCATCGGGCCGACGGCGGCGAAGGTGCAGCCCATGATGACGGGCAGGCGAATGCCGAAGATCCACAGGCCGAGCGTCTGGATCAGCGTGGCGACGCCGCACGAGAACAGATCCGCGCTGATGAGAAATGCGACCTGATCTTTCGGCAGGCCCATCGCGGCGCCGAGGATCAGCGGCACCGCCACCGCGCCCGCGTACATCACCAGAACGTGCTGGATGCCGAGCGTCAGCAGTTGACCGGCGGGGAGCCGTTCGTCGCACGGATGCACCGACGGGTTCACCGAACTTGAAGCCATGTCTCTCTCCTATGTCTACTTCCATTTGAATGGCCTCCAAGTTAAGTGCATCGGCAACCATGAACAAGACCACGCGGCGCTATACGTCGCGTTCGCGTGCCGATATGGGTCTCGCGCGCCGCGAGCGGCGCAAACGTGCGAACGGCCCTGTCACAAGGGGTTTGACGCAAATCAAGGGAAATTCGTCGCCTGACGGAAGGCCGCGATCTTCGGACGGTCGTTATGATGTGCATCACGCCCCGCGTATAGTCCATTTTTCACGTTCATCGCGCGATGGCGGGGTTAACCCCCGTTTTACGCGTTTTCCCTAACGCCTTTTCAGACTCGGAATCCCATGCGTTTTTTAGGCATCGATCTCGGCACGGGCTCCCTCAAGCTCGCGATCGTCGATGAAGCCGGACGCGACATCGCGTCGTCGAGTGCGGCGTACGCGGTGACGAGCGCGCAGCCCGGCTGGGCCGAAACCAGCGTCGATGCGTGGCATGGCGCGCTCGTCGACGCAGCATCGCGTTTGCCCGCCAACGAGCGTCAAGCGGTGCGCGGCATCGGCTTTTCGGGGCAGATGCACGGCGTCGTTTTGACCGACGCGCATGGCCACGCGCTTCGCCCCGCGATGCTGTGGCCCGACACCCGTGCCCGCGATCTGCTCGACGCGTGGCGCGAGCCGCAGCCGAATCCGGTCGCGCCCGGCATGGCGGGGCCGTTGCTGCGCTGGCTCGCATCGAACGAACCGCGGATCGCGGCGCAAACGCGCTGGGCCTTGCAGCCGAAAGACTGGCTGCGCGCGAAGCTCGGCGGTGCGTTCGTCACCGATGCATCCGATGCGTGCGCGACCGCGCTCGCCGCGCCATCGGGCGAATGGGACGAGGCGCTGATCGACCGGCTCGGCTTGCCGCGCGCGTGGTTCGCGCCGCTCGCGGCATCGCATGAAGTCGGCGGCGCGTTGTCTGCGGCGTCGGCGTCCGCGCTCGGTCTCGAAGCGGGCATTCCGATGGCCGTCGGCGCCGGCGATACGCCGTGCGCTGCGCTCGGCAGCGGCCTTTGCGCCGATGGCGACGCGCTCCTCACCACCGGCACCGGCGGGCAGATCGTCGTCATGTGCGCCGACGCGCCCGCGCCCGTGCACGGCCTGCACACGTATCGCGCGGCCAACGGCGCGTGGTATCGCATGGCGGCGATGCAGAACGTCGGCGTCGCGCTGGAAGCGGTGCGCGGCTGGCTCGGTTACGCATCGTGGCCCGACGCCTACGACGACGCCTTCGCCGCGTCCGCGAGTGCATCGGTGAGTTTTCTGCCTTATCTGAGCGGCGAACGCTCACCATGGATGAACCCGAACGCGCGCGGCGGCTGGCTCGGACTCGGCCTCGAGGACACGCGCGGCACGATGATGCGCGCCGCGTTCGAGGGCGTGGCATTCGCATTGCGTGCGGGACTCGACGCGATTCGCGCCAACGGCACGCCGCTCGATGCGATGCTGCTCGCGGGGGGCGGCTCGGTCGATCCGCGCTGGCGGCAGTTGCTCGCCGATGCATTGCGCGTCGAGCTGCGCGCCGTCGATTGCCCGAACGCGGCGACGCGAGGCGCGGCGCTGCTCGGCGGCATCGCGGCGGGGCAGTGGCGCATCGGCGATATCGCTTCGCTCGCACCGAAGGCGACGCTCGCCGCGACGCCGCGTCCGAATCCGTCGCTCGATCAGCGGCTCGCGCGTTTCATCGATCTGTACCGGCGCACCGAAGACTGGTTCGCGATCGGGCGCGAGTCCGCTTAAACTTGCGTACCTTGGATCCCGACGCCATGCGCGCCGGGGAGTATGAAGCGACGCTTCATATGAGCGGTAACTGAAGCTCGCTTCGTCACGACAACATCGAACTCAGCCATGCCCGCACCGTCACCGTCACATCCCGATTTCCGCTCGCGCGCGTTCCTGCTCGATCACGCGCTGCGCACGATGACCTTCTATCATCCGCACTGCATGGACCCGGCGGGCGGCTTCTACCACTTCTACAAGAACGACGGCACGATCTACGACCGCACGTCGCGTCATCTCGTGTCGAGCACCCGCTTCGTCTTCAACTATGCGATGGCCTACAAGCACTTCGGCCTCGACGAATATCGCGGCGGCGTGGCGCATGGCATCGAATATCTGCGCGAGGTTCATCGCAATCCGCAGACGGGCGGCTATGCGTGGACGTTGAACGGCCGCGACGTCACGGATGCAACGAATCATTGCTATGGCCTCGCGTTCGTCGTGCTCGCGTATGCGAAGGCGGTCGAAGCCGGATTCGACGAAGCGCGCGCGTATCTCGACGAAACCTGGCATCTGATGGAGACGCACTTCTGGGACGCGCAGCACGGCCTTTACAAGGACGAGGCGAGCGCGGACTGGCAAGTGTCCGACTATCGCGGGCAGAACGCGAACATGCATACGTGCGAAGCGCTGCTCGCCGCGTTCGAAGCGACCGGAGAAGCGCGCTATCTCGATCGCGCGGCGCTGCTCGCGGACAACATGGTGAATCGGCAGGCCGCGCTCGCGGGCGGGCTCGTGTGGGAACACTACAAGCCGGACTGGTCGATCGACTGGGACTACAACAAGGGCGATCGCAGCAATATTTTCAGGCCGTGGGGCTTTCAGCCTGGGCATCAGACGGAATGGGCGAAGCTGCTGCTGATCCTCGATCGTCATCGGTCGGAGGCGTGGCACGTCACGCGTGCGCGCGAGCTGTTCGACCGCGCGCTGCAATTGTCGTGGGATCACGAGCACGGCGGCATGGTCTATGGCTTCGACACCGAAGGCAAGTTCTACGACGAAGACAAGTATTTCTGGGTTCAGGCGGAATCGTTCGCGGCGGCTGCGCTGCTCGCGGATCGCGCGCAACGCGATGGCGACGCGGCGCTTGCCGCGCGTTACTGGAACGATTACGACCGCCTGTGGACTTATAGCTGGGAGCATTTCGTCGATCACAAGTGGGGTGCGTGGTATCGCATTCTCACGCGCGACAATCGCCAGTACAGCGACGAGAAAAGCCCGGCGGGCAAGACGGACTATCACACGATGGGCGCATGCTACGAAGTCCTGAATATCGTGCGCTGAAACAATCACAACCTTGGGAGTCAGACGATGAAAACGAAAGCAGCAATCGCATGGGAAGCCGGCAAGCCGTTGACGATCGAAGAGGTCGATCTCGAAGGTCCGCGCGCGGGTGAAGTGCTGATCGAGGTGAAGGCGACGGGCATCTGCCACACCGATTACTACACGCTCTCCGGCGCGGATCCGGAAGGCATTTTCCCCGCGATTCTCGGGCATGAAGGCGCGGGCGTCGTCGTCGATGTCGGGCCGGGCGTCGGCACGTTGCGAAAAGGCGATCACGTCATTCCGCTCTACACACCGGAATGCCGCGAGTGCAAGTTCTGTCTGTCGCGCAAGACCAATCTCTGCCAGAAGATTCGCGCGACGCAAGGCAAAGGCCTCATGCCCGATGCGACTTCGCGCTTCTCGCTCGATGGCAAACCGCTGTTCCATTACATGGGGACGTCGACGTTTTCGAATTACATCGTCGTGCCGGAGATCGCGGTGGCGAAAGTGCGCGAGGACGCGCCGTTCGACAAGATCTGCTATATCGGTTGCGGCGTGACGACGGGCGTCGGCGCGGTCGTGTATTCGGCGAAGGTGGAAGCGGGCGCGAATGTCGTCGTATTCGGACTGGGCGGCATCGGCCTGAACGTGATACAGGGCGCGAAGATGGTGGGCGCGGACAAGATCATCGGCGTCGATATCAATCCGGGCCGCGTCGAGCTCGCGAAGAAGTTCGGCATGACGCACTTCATCAACCCGAAGGAAGTGGAGAACGTCGTCGATCACATCGTGCAATTGACCGATGGCGGCGCGGATTATTCGTTCGAATGCGTCGGCAATACCACGCTCATGCGTCAGGCGCTCGAATGCACGCACAAGGGCTGGGGCCAGTCGTTCATCATCGGCGTGGCGGCGGCGGGGCAGGAAATCAGCACGCGTCCGTTCCAACTCGTCACGGGCCGCGAATGGAAGGGCTCGGCGTTCGGCGGCGCGCGCGGCCGCACGGATGTGCCGAAGATCGTCGACTGGTACATGGAAGGCAAGATCAACATCGACGATCTGATCACGCATCATCTGAAGCTGGAGCAGATCAACGACGGCTTCGACCTGATGAAGAAGGGCGAGTCGATTCGTTCCGTCGTCATCTATTGAGCTACTGAGCGAGGAAAACGCGATGCTGGAACTCGTGGAAGAACATCGTTGTTTCGATGGCGTGCAGCGCATCTATCGGCATGAATCGCAGACTATCGGCCTGCCGATGCGCTTTTCCGTCTTTTTGCCTGCTGCCGCGTCTTCTTCGAAGGTGCCGGCGTTGTTTTATCTCGCCGGCCTGACTTGCACCGAAGAGACGTTCCCGATCAAGGCGGGCGCGCAACGTTACGCGGCGGAGCACGGCATCGCGCTGATTGCGCCGGATACTTCGCCGCGTGGCGCGGATATTCCGGGCGAGACGGATTCGTGGGATTTCGGCGTCGGCGCGGGGTTTTATGTCGATGCAACGCGCGAGCCTTGGGCGCGGCGTTATCGCATGTACTCGTATGTGACGCAGGAGTTGCGCGAGACAGTTCTCGCGGAGTTGCCGGTGCGAGAGGATCGTATCGGCATCTTCGGGCATTCGATGGGCGGGCACGGGGCGCTCGTGCTCGCGTTGCGCAATCCGGATCTTTATCGGAGTGTGTCGGCGTTTGCGCCTATTGCGGCGCCGTCACAGTGTCCGTGGGGCGTGAAAGCGTTTTCTGGCTATCTCGGCGATGATCGTTCGGCGTGGGCGCAGTACGATGCGAGCGAGTTGATTCTCGGCGATGCGGCTGCCCGGTTCGAAGGCGGGATTCTCATCGATCAGGGACTGGCGGATCAGTTTCTCGCCGAGCAGTTGCACCCTGATGTCTTGGAGCGCAATGCGCGTGATGCCGGACACAGTTTGATCGTGCGGCGGCATGAAGGCTATGACCACGGGTATTTCTTTATTTCTACCTTCGTCGGGGAGCATGTCGCGCATCATGCGCGGGTTTTGTGTCGGTGAGGTTTTTTGATGTTCCGGTCCGCTGAAGGCGTTGAAGGAGAGCGGACCCCGATCGATACAGGCTTGTCGCGGCCGGACGACAATCCGGGTTGCTTGCCTCGGGAGATATGTATGCCTGGAAGCAGGCCCGTATCTAATGCGACAGTGTTTGCGCAGGTGTGAAACAAGCTCGCGCGCCGATATGTTCGAGAATGCAGGCTCCGGGTTCGTCAACACAAAATGACCTGGGTTCTCTTCCAATCTGGCTTTTAACTCTGTAAGTTCGTTATCCATATCAATGGCTTAGATAGAGATATGCAGGAACGTTCGTACCTAGTGTCGACGATCGGTAAATCGGTCACGTATAACGATGAAAACGAAGCCAACATTGCTGACGAAAGGGGGCTAGTCGCTATATGGGCTAATACACTGTTCGCGTTTGTTGGCTTAAAGCTCAACGACCGAGATCGAAACGTAATAACTCCGCGCTTAACGTTCGGTACACCCATAAATGGCAGCGAGTCAATTGCGGGCCACGATTCCCTTTTAATCTCCGATCAAGGCTGAGCCATGCGTAAAGCAGCGATACGCGAGGGCGATCCAACAACCACAGGTGGTTACGTCATCGCAGGTTCATCGACGATCAGCGACGACAGACGGAAAGTCGCTCTTAGCGAGGATCAAGCGACGTGCGGAAGCTGCAACGGAGCGCACAGAATTCATGGCACCGGTCTAGGCATAAAGGAAAAGGGCCTTTGTGCGGTCGTCGAAGGCGACATAGTACTTTGCCCGTGCGGTAAAAATCGTGTTGCCGTGGGAAGAAATCCAGGCATCTTTCTAAGGAGTGGCGGGGACAAGGGTCACGCGCTAACTACGAGAGCGCCGTCGCCAGCGGATATTGCTCCTTCTGTCTTCGACGAGTTGATTGTGTTGCGGGACGAGGACGGCCAGCCAATTTCGCATCAACGCTTTCGCATCAAGTCAGCGGACGGCGCGACATACGAGGGCATCACGAGCGATGCAGGCGAGACCGTACGCGTTCGCACGAATGCACCCCTACAAATCGAAATCGAACTCTTGGTATAGAGATGACCGGATTGAATGTCCAATTCTTGAGGAATCACCGCGCACAAACTAACGCCAATCAAGCGAGCACGCACGCGGTGACCGTAGAGACGCGCTACCTACGCTTGCCTGACGACACACACGGCTGGATTGACGTAATCATTGAAGCTACCCGTGACCGGGTTAGCCTCTGCGAATACACGAAGGTTGCTTTGGTGAAGGATGATGGCGAGCGCACCTACTTCCGAATCCAAGATGGATCGATTGCCGTTGGTCAATTGGCAAGCATGAAAAGCAGTGCCGCAAAAGCGCATTTCAAGAAGACGGCGCCAACCGTTGCGACGAACACGGTCTCGGTGAAGTACGGAACTCTTGGTAAAGAAGACTCACCGTTCAAAGGTCGACTCCGGCAGCAATGGGCCACGCTGAATGTCGGAGGCGAGGCCATTACAGTCACGCTCAATAGCGTCTGGAATGAGGGATACACACCGATCGCTTCGGGACGTCACCGGATCATGTCACCAGATCGGTCTCATGCGAACGTAAGTACCGAGGGATATCGAAATAGTTATCCCGGAAGGATCAAAGCGAACGATGTCTGGTTTCCCATCGAACTTGAAGGCGGACGCGGAAACTCATCTCGATACGTGCACATTGGTCACTTGTCAGAGGGTTGCGTGACCGTGCATGACATCGTTCGCTGGAATTTGGTCTATAACTACCTCATTTCGCACCGGCTTCCGGATACAGACGGGAAGTATGTGGCTTTGTTGGATGTTGATAAATGAAGAAGCTGTTAAGTTTGAGTATTTTGATCTTCGCAACGATTGCGCGGGCGGATAGCGATCCGACTGTTGTAACTCATGCAAGCTCCTCATTCAATGACACGGCAGAGCCTCCGCTCGCGTGTGGTGATTTTCTGAAGCAGATGGGACGGGATCGACCGGAAATTGTTTTCGTGGGGTGCCGGTCGATTGAAGGAAACAATGCGAATGATCCTGGTTTTGAAGCGACTTACCACGTCAAAGGTAAACATATCGATGCGACCGATAACTGGATCGGTACTTGGGCGAAATGGGAACGCCTGCGGTTCTCCTGTTGCCAGTGGGATGCGCCGAGGGGCTTTTACCGGGACAATCTGGGATCACACTATGAAGTCAACCTGTTCGCGGAGGCGTACATTAACGGGGGGATCATGGTGAACCAGCGTAAGGACTTTCCAAAGCTACCCTACGCAATCTTGACCATAACACACTACCTGTACCGGCCCTAGCACGTGTAGCAAGCTCTTTGACCGCCCGCGAGAGTTCGTGGAAGAGTGCCTATGCCCTCAGAGAAACCAAGCCCTCGCGCATGATCCTGCCTTGTGTGCATGACTTTTTCTTTGAAAGATCGTCGGAACGCACGAACGGGTATCCAGATGAGTCGGCTATGCTGCTCCGAACTGCGGTCGGAAGCGTCTCGCGGACGAATCCTTTCGTTGCGCAGGACCAGAGTAAGCGCTAAAGCGCTAACTCTGGTCGACGGCAAAGAAAGTGACTGCCGCCCCGCACAGGGGCAGTGCTATTAGGCCGACATGAACATTGGATCCGGCGAAGAAATCAACGAAACCGGGCTCCAGCGAAGAAATCAATTCCCCCGCCTTCCCAACAGGCTCGCCCCATAAACAACCGCAGCCAGCATAGTGATCCAGAAACTAGTAGGCCAATCGGTATAGAAGGCGAGCGTAAGCCCAACCCAAGCCTGTGCGAGTGCAAACAGCGCCGCAAGCACGAGCCCTGACGACAATCGCGTCGTGACGTTCTGCGCCGCCGCCGCGGGCCCGACCATCAACGCAAAAACGAGCAGCACCCCGACGATCTGCGTGCAAGCCGCGACTGCCAGCGCGGTGATCGCGAGAAACATCACGGAGACGAGCCGCAACGACACGCCCTTGGCCTCCGCGAGCTCCGGCTGCAAGGACGCAAACAACAAAGGCCGCATGATGACCGCAAGCGCACCGAGGCTGACGACAGCGAGCCCGGCAAGCACGACCAGCGTGTCATGACTCACGCCAAGCACGTTGCCGAACAGAAGCGCAGTAGCCTGAGTCGCATACGCGGTGAAGAAGTGCAGAAACAGCAACCCGAACCCGAGCGAGAGAGAAAGAATCACACCGATGGCCACATCGCGGCCCGAGAGCCGCTCGCCGAGCGCACCCATCCCGACGCCCGCCGCGAGCGTGAATCCGACCATCCCCCAGAGCGGCGGCATGCCGAGCAGCACCGCGCCCGTCGCGCCGGTAAAGCCGACGTGCGATAGCGCGTGACCCGCGAAGGTCTGTCCGCGCAGCACGAGAAAATACCCGACGATCCCCGACAGCACCGCGACGATCCCCGACGCCGCGAATGCATTCACCATGAAGTCGTATTCGAACATTGCGCTTTCTATTTGACGTGACTGTGGCTGTGGCCGTGATCGTGCTCATGGCCGTGATCGTGTTCATGCTCGTGCTCTCCGCCTTCCTCGTGCGCGTGATCGAGCTTGTCGATTTCGACATCGCCCGACATCACGAAGATGCGGCCGTTCACGCGCATCACGTCGATGGGCGAGCCGTACAGACGCGAGAGCACCGGCTTCGAAATGACTTCATCGACAGTTCCGAGCGCCGCGCGCCCGCTGCCGAGATAAAGCACGCGGTCGAGCGAATTGAGCAGCGGATTGAGTTCGTGCGCCGAGAACAGCACGGTGATGTTCAACTCGCGCTGCACGCGCCGCACGAGTTCGACGACCCCCGTCTGATGCCGCGGATCGAGGCTGATCAGCGGCTCGTCGAGCAGCAACAGACGCGGATTGCCGAGCAGACACTGCGCGAGCAAAAGACGCTGGCGCTCGCCGCCCGACAACTCCGACAACGGACGCGAAGCAAGCTGATGCGCGCCGACGAGCTCCAGCACGCGCTCGACATCCGCACGGATGCGGGCATTGCGATGCGGCAGTCCCCAGTGATGACCATCCGCGGCCATCGCGACGAAATCGCGGCCGAGCACGCGCCGGTTCGCGAGACCCGTGCGTATCTGCGGCATATAGCCGATCGACGGATTGCCGCGCACGACCGCTTCGCCATTCACGCGAATCGTCCCGCTCTTCACAGGCACGAGTCCGAGCAGGGCGCGCATCAGCGTGGTCTTGCCCGCGCCGTTCGGCCCGAGCACGCCGATGAACTCGCCGTTCTTCACCGTGAAACTCGCGTCGTTGAGAATCTCGCGCCCGCCGAGCGCGAGCGTCACGCGATCGACTTCGAGCGCGGGCTGCATCGTCGCATTCATCGCTGCCATCCTTGCAAGGCGCCCGCTAGCGAGTCGAGCTGCGACTGCATCCATTGCTGATACGTCTTCTTCGCGGGCAAAGTCTCCGTCACGCTGATGCTCGGCACATGCGCGTCCTTCGCGATGTCGAGCAGACGCTTCGTCAGCGCGCCCGTCGCCTGGCTGTTGTAGATGAGCACGTGCACGCGACGCTCGCGCAGATCCTTCTCGAACGCGGCGATGTCGGCGGGACCCGGCTCGGTCTCGTTCATCGACGCGAGCTGGAAGCGCTGGTTGCGCATCTCGAAGCCGATCGCATCGGCCATGTAGCCGAACACCGGCTCGGTCGCCGTCACGGGCACGCCCTTGTAATGCGACTTCATCTGCGCGACGGTCGCGTCGATCGGTTTCATCGAATCGAGGAACGCTGCGAGGCGCGCGTCGTAATCGCTCTTGTGCGACGGGTCCGCGCTCGCGAGATACGCGCTCACCGCCTTCGCGACGACGGGCATCGTCGCCGGGTCGTACCAGAGGTGCGGATTGTCGCCGCCCTTCTTGCCGACGAGCTTCGCCGCGACGATCGCCGTGCGCTTGCCATTGCTCTTGGATGCCGCGAGCAGCTTGTCCATCCACGGATCGTAATCCGCGCCGTTATAGACGACGAGCGCCGCGTGCTGCAACGCGCGCGCGGTCTTGGGACTGGCTTCGAAGAGATGCGGGTCTTCGTCCGGATTGTTGAGGATGCTCGTCACCTGCACGTGATCGCCGCCGAGCTGGCGAATGACGTCGCCGTAAAAGTTCTCCGCCGCGACGACCGGCACGCGCGCGGTCTGTGCCGATGCCGCGCTGCAAAAGCCGAGCGCGAGGGCGAAGCAGGTCAGGACGTGCGCGAGTTTCATCGATTTCCTTGCAAGTGAGATGTTCTTGAGACGCGGCGATTCAGACATCGCGATGTTTTCGCTGGCAATCGGCGCACAGCCCGCTCAACTCCACGACCTGGTGATGCACCTGAAAGCCGTGCGCGGGCGGGCTCGCCGACAGCGACGATGCGAGTTCGCGGCCCTGAATTTCGAGCGTCGCGCCGCATTCGTCGCAGATGAGGAACTGGCTCTCGTGAGGCTTGCCGGCATCGCAACACGCGATGAACGCGTTCTTCGATTCGATGCGATGCACGAAGCCGTTATCGACGAGAAACTCCAGCGCGCGATACACCGTGGTCGGCGGCACGCGCGCGCCGCGTTGCGGCTCCATCGCGTCGATGAGGTCATAGGCGCCGATCGGCTTGTGCGCCTTCAGCACGAGTTCGTAGACTTGACGGCGCAGCGGCGTCAGCGCGACGCCGCGCTCGATAGCGAGCGCTTCGGCGCGCGCCAGCATGTTTTCGACGGATGCGGTCATGTGATATCGGCCACGCAGAGGTGGCTGCAAAAGGTTGAAGCGCGAGCGAGGGCCGCTCGTCGGACGTTTGGGCGATGATATAACGTATCACGTTCCGTTGCACATTCGCGCACGCTTTATTTTCGGCGGCCGCGGTACGCCTTTTGCTCTCGCGCGCTTGCCGGACGGGGTTTTCCCGAGGTTTTGCGATGTTTGCGCGCCGCAGCATCGAAAGCTGTGTTGACACCTTGACACGATCACGCGCAGCGCCGATCATTCGATCAAACAGAGAGCAATTGTTCATTCGCGGAGCGTTCGCTCGCCGCGAGGGACAAAAAACTATCGGAGACATCGGTGAGATTGAGAGACAAGGTCGCGATCATCACGGGCGCCGCGAGCGGCATCGGCGAAGCAGTTGCGCGGCGCTATCTGGAAGAAGGCGCGAACGTCGTCGTCGTGGATGTGAAGAACGAAGACGACATGGCCCAGCGCTTCGCGGACGTGGCCGACCGCGTGCTCGCGCTGAAGGCCGACGTCACGCAGCGCGACGACATCGCACGCATCGTGACGCGCACCGTCGAACGTTTCGGCGGCATCGACATTCTCTTCAACAACGCGGCGCTTTTCGACATGCGCCCGATCCTCGACGAATCCTGGGACGTCTATGACCGCCTCTTCGCGGTCAACGTCAAAGGGATGTTCTTTCTGATGCAGGCGGTCGCGCAGCGCATGGTCGAGCAGGGGCGCGGCGGCAAGATCATCAATATGTCATCGCAGGCCGGGCGGCGCGGCGAAGCGCTCGTGTCGCATTACTGCGCGACCAAGGCGGCGGTCATCAGCTATACGCAATCGGCGGCGCTCGCGCTCGCGAAAGAGCGCATCAACGTGAACGGCATCGCGCCGGGCGTCGTCGACACACCGATGTGGAAGGAAGTCGACGCGCTCTTCGCGCGTTACGAGAATCGTCCGCTCGGCGAGAAGAAACGGCTCGTCGGCGAAGAAGTGCCGCTTGGACGCATGGGCGTGCCCGACGATCTGACGGGCGCGGCGCTCTTTCTGGCGTCATCGGATTCAGATTACATCACCGCGCAGACGCTCAATGTCGACGGCGGCAACTGGATGAGCTGACGCGCCGCACGCGCGCCACGCAGCTTGAAGCGCGGGAAGCACCGTCTATAGTGAAACGGCGTCGAGTCGATGGCGCCAAGTCGGCGAAGGCAAGGGCGGCAACAAGGATAACCCCGGCAACCACGCGATCCACGATCGCGCACCCTCAAAAAGCAGGCAGCGGCATCCACGGCGCTTGCGTCATGCAGCGAGACCATCACGGCGCCCGTGCCAACAAAAAGGAGACGAACTCAATGAAACGCACTCAACGCATCGTTCGAGCACAACCGCGCGCGCGTCGCGCTCCGTTCGCGACCGCGGCGCTGTCCGCCGCGCTTGCAGCGGCCGCGCTCGTGCCGCTGTCGGGGCATGCCGCGACGACCATCACCATCGCGACGCTGAACAATCCGGACATGATCGAGCTGAAGAAGCTCGCGCCGGCGTTCGAAAAGGCCAATCCGGACATCCAGCTGAAATGGGTGATTCTCGAAGAGAACGTGCTGCGCCAGCGCGCCACGACCGACATCACGACCAACAGCGGCCAGTTCGACGTCATCACCATCGGCACGTACGAAGCACCGCAGTGGGGCAAGCGCGGCTGGCTCTCGCCGATGACCGGCCTGCCCGCCAACTACGATCTCGACGATGTCGTGAAGACCGCGCGTGACGGCCTCTCGTCGGGCGGCGTGCTGTATGCGCTGCCGTTCTACGTCGAAAGTTCGATGACGTACTACCGCAAGGATCTGTTCCAGGCCGCGGGACTGAAGATGCCCGATCAGCCGACCTACGACCAGATCAAGCAGTTCGCCGACAAGCTCACCGACAAGTCCAAAGGCCAGTACGGCATCTGCCTGCGCGGCAAGGCGGGCTGGGGCGAGAACATGGCGTACGTGTCGACGGTCGTGAACACGTTCGGCGGCGAGTGGTTCAACGAGAAGTGGCAGGCGCAGCTCGACACGCCCGAATGGAAGAAGGCAGTCGGCTTCTACGCCGATCTGCTGAAGAACGACGGCCCGCCGGGAGCGAGCTCGAACGGCTTCAACGAGAACCTCACGCTGATGTCGTCCGGCAAGTGCGCGATGTGGATCGATGCGACGGTCGCGGCAGGCATGCTCTACAACAAGTCGCAATCGCAGGTGTCGGACAAGATCGGCTTCGCGGCCGCGCCCGTCGCCGTCACGCCGAAGGGCTCGCACTGGCTGTGGTCGTGGTCGCTCGCGATCCCGAAGACGTCGAAGCAGCAGGAAGCCGCGAAGAAGTTCGCCGCGTGGGCGACGTCGAAGGAATACATCGAGATGGTCGGCAAGGACGAAGGCTGGGCATCGGTGCCGCCGGGCACGCGCAAGTCGACCTACGCGCGCCCCGAGTACAAGCAGGCCGCGCCCTTCGGCGACTTCGTGCTGAAGGCGATCGAAACCGCCGATCCGAACGATGCGACGCTGCACAAGGTGCCGTATAGCGGCATCCAGTTCGTCGGCATTCCGGAGTTCCAGTCGTTCGGCACGGTGGTCGGCCAGTCGATCGCGGGCGTCGTCGCCGGACAGACGAGCGTCGATCAGGCGTTGAAGGCCGCGAATGCCGCGGCGGATCGCGCCGTGAAGCAAGCGGGCTATCAGAAGTAATTCCTGTGGTAACGGGCCGCGTCGCCTGATGCGGCCCGGGAAGCATCATCGAGAGGTGACACGATGAGTCAACTGAATCCCCCCATCACCGATCATCATCTGGAGGAGTCCGCCGCCGAACGCGACAAGCGCCGCGCGAAGTCGGTGCGATGGCTGATCTCGCCGTCGACCGGACTGCTCTTCCTGTGGATGGCCATTCCGCTCGCGATGACGATCTGGTTCTCGTTTTCGCGCTACAACCTGCTGAATCCCGATGTCAAAGGTTTCGCGGGCTTCGACAACTTCGAGTTTCTCGTCACCGACCCCGCGTTCGGGCCGTCCATCGGACATACGCTGACGCTGATCGTGTCGGTGCTCGTCATCACGGTCGTAGGCGGCGTGCTGCTTGCCGTGCTGTTCGATCGCAAGTTCTTCGGACAGGGCATCGCGCGTCTGCTCGTGATCGCGCCGTTCTTCGTGATGCCGACGGTCTCCGCGCTCATCTGGAAGAACATGATCCTGCATCCGGTGTACGGCCTGATCGCGAGCCTGATGCGCTCGATGGGCATGCAACCGATCGACTGGTTCGCCGACTATCCGCTTTTCGCGGTCATCGTGATCGTCGCGTGGCAGTGGCTGCCGTTCGCCTTCCTGATTCTCTTCACGGCGATCCAGTCGCTCGATCAGGAGCAGAAGGAAGCGGCGCGCATCGACGGCGCGGGTCCGTTCGCGATGTTCTTCTTCATCACGCTGCCGCATTTGAAGCGCGCGGTGGCCGTGGTCGTGATGATGGAAACCATCTTCCTGCTGTCGATTTTCGCGGAAATCTATACGACGACGGGCGGCGGTCCCGGCACCGCGACGACGAATCTGTCGTACCTGATCTACGCGCTCGGCCTGCAGCAGTTCGACGTCGGCCTTGCATCGGCGGGCGGCATTCTCGCGGTGATTCTCGCCAATATCGTCGCGTTCTTCCTCGTGAGAATGCTCGCGAAGAACCTCAAAGGGGAGTACGAGTCATGAGCACGCAATCGGTCAATGTTCCGCCGCGGACTTCCGCGCTCGGCCATGCGAAGAACATCGTGCCTGGCATCGTCGCGTGGATCGTGTCGATCCTGCTGTTCTTCCCGATCTTCTGGATGACGATCACCGCGTTCAAGACCGAGCAGCAGGCGTATTCCTCGTCGCTGTTCTTCACGCCGACGCTGGAGAGCTTCCGCGAAGTGTTCGCGCGCAGCAATTACTTCGGTTTCGCGTGGAATTCGGTGCTGATCTCGGTCGGCGTCACGGTGCTCTGCCTGATCCTCGCCGTGCCGTGCGCCTACGCGATGGCCTTCTTTCCGACCAAGAAGACGCAGTCGGTGCTGCTGTGGATGCTGTCGACGAAGATGATGCCGTCGGTCGGCGTGCTCGTGCCGATCTATCTGCTGTGGAAGAACACGGGCCTGCTCGATACCGTGTCCGGCCTCGTGATCGTGTACACGCTCATCAATCTGCCGATCGCCGTATGGATGGCCTACACGTACTTCAACGAAGTGCCGAAGGACATTCTGGAAGCGGGCCGCATCGACGGCGCGACGACGTGGCAGGAAATCGTCTATCTGCTGATGCCGATGGCGTTGCCCGGTCTCGCATCGACGGGGCTCTTGCTCATCATCCTGTCGTGGAACGAGGCGTTCTGGAGCATCAACCTGTCGAGCTCGAACGCGGCGCCGCTGACGGTGTTCATCGCGTCGTATTCGAGTCCGGAAGGCTTGTTCTGGGCCAAGCTCTCGGCGGCTTCGTTGCTCGCGGTCGCGCCGATTCTGATCGTCGGCTGGGTCTCGCAGAAGCAACTGGTGCGCGGCCTTACGTTTGGCGCGGTGAAGTGAGGACGCACTCGTGAATCTCACTCCATCCCGAGACGCCAATCTCGAAGATCGCCTGCTGATCTGCGATTGCGACGGCGTGCTGATCGACAGCGAAACGGTGGCGGCGCGCGTGCTCGTCGCCGAGTTGCAGGCGCTGTGGCCGGGCGTCGATGTCGAGCCGGTCGTGATGCCGCTGCTCGGCCTGCGCATCGAGGCCGTGCTCGCCAGCGC
The DNA here is from genome assembly GCF_023630765.1 of Caballeronia sp. ATUFL_F2_KS9A. Taxonomy (NCBI): domain Bacteria; kingdom Pseudomonadati; phylum Pseudomonadota; class Betaproteobacteria; order Burkholderiales; family Burkholderiaceae; genus Caballeronia; species Caballeronia sp. ATUFL_F2_KS9A. Next base: position 465,494 of record NZ_JALQEK010000001.1, read on the forward strand.
CGCCGATACGGTGAACCGGACGCTGACGCACGATCAGGTCGTCGCCATCCGGCGGGCCGTCGAAGCCGCGGCGATGCAGGCGCCGACCGTGCCGGGCATCGCCGAGGCGCTCGCGGCCGTGCCCTTCACGAAGGCGTGCGCGAGCAACAGCTTCTCGGCGTATGTCGATGCCGTGCTGCAGCGCACGGGTCTGCTGCGCTTTTTCGGCGAGCGGCGTTTCTGCGCGGACATGGTCGCGAATCCGAAGCCCGCGCCGGACGTGTATCTCGCGGCGGCGCGCGCGATGCGCATCGATCCGCTGCGCTGCCTCGTCGTCGAAGACAGCGTGACCGGCGTGACGGCGGCGCGCGCGGCGGGCATGCCGGTGCTCGGCTTCATCGGCGGCGGACACGCGACCGAAGGGCAGATCGGCGCGCTCGAAAAAGCGGGCGCGCAGGCGGTATTCGACGACATGACGCGACTGCCTGCGCTCGTCGAGCAATGGCTGCAGAACGCGACGTTCGAACTCAGATAGCGATGGCGTTTCATCGCATCGCCAATGAAGACTGGAGACACACACCATGGCTAGCCTGACACTGCGCAACATCAGCAAGCGTTATGAAGAAACCGAGGTGATGCGCAACATCAACCTCGATATCAACGACGGCGAGTTCGTCGTGTTCGTGGGCCCGTCGGGCTGCGGCAAGTCGACGTTGATGCGGATGATCGCCGGCCTCGAAGACATCAGCGGCGGCGACCTGATGATCGACAATGCGCGCGTGAATGAGCTCGCGCCCGCGAAGCGCGGCATCGCGATGGTGTTCCAGTCGTACGCGCTTTATCCGCACATGACGCTGTACGACAACATGGCGTTCGGCCTCAAGCTCGCGGGCGAGAAGAAGCCCGCGATCGACGCCGCCGTGAAGAACGCCGCGAAGATTCTGCACATCGATCATCTGCTCGATCGAAAGCCCAAGCAGCTTTCGGGCGGCCAGCGTCAGCGCGTCGCGATCGGGCGCGCGATCACGCGCAAGCCGAAGGTGTTCCTCTTCGACGAGCCGCTCTCGAACCTCGACGCCGCGCTGCGCGTGAAGATGCGCCTGGAATTCGCGCGCCTGCACGACGATCTCAAGACGACGATGATCTACGTGACGCACGATCAGGTCGAAGCGATGACGCTCGCGGACAAGATCGTGGTGCTGTCGGCGGGGAACATCGAGCAGGTCGGCACGCCGAACACGCTTTATCACGCGCCGGCGAACCGGTTCGTGGCGGGCTTCATCGGCTCGCCGAAGATGAACTTTTTGTCGGGCACCGTCGCCGCGGTGCAGAACGACGGCGTCCTCGTGAAGTACGCGACGGGCGAGACGCAACTCGTCGGCGTGCTGCCGGGCAATGCGAAGCCGGGCGATGCGGTGACGGTCGGCGTTCGTCCGGAGCATCTGCAGCCGAATTCGCCGGAAGCGGGCGATTACGGTCTCTCCGCGACGGCGATGACCGTCGAGACGCTCGGCGATGCGGCGTATCTGTACGCGGAAACCGAAGTCGCGCCGGATGGATTGATCTCGCGCATTCCGCCGCTGGAGAAGCACGCGCGTGGCGAGAAGCTGAAGCTCGGCGCGTCGCCTGAGCATTGTCATCTGTTCAACGCGGAAGGGCAGGCGTTTACGCGCAAGGTGGTCGATTCGTGGCTGCGGGAGCACGCGACGGCCGCTTGAGCGTTCCTCGGGTGTTGCGGGCGCGGTTCGTCGGGACCGCGCTTTTTCGTTTTATGCCGCGTTATTCGACCTGACACCTTCCCAAAGGGCTTCGGTGCAAAGCGCAATGTGCTCCGGACTGCGCGGATAGACTTGCTCGCGGGCCTTTACGACTTCGTCGAGCATTCCCAGCAACCGGCATTCGAGCTCGACGCGGCTTGCGCCCCAAGTCATATCGATATCGGAGATGGCAACGCCTACGGATCGGTGCAGCTTGATCAGGGCATCGACGATATCGAGATTCGGGTCGTAGCGGATAGCGTGTTTCTGAATGAACGCGCGCCGGAACATGGTGCTCGGATTGGCTAGATAAGCCGCTCCGAGAAGAAAGCGGCCTTTGATGGTCGCATCGTCGAGCGGAAAGTCGGTTATGGATTCTTCGTCGCCAAAGAGCCTGATCTGAGAGCCGACCACGGTCACATCCGGATTCGCATCGAGAAAATCTGCCTGTTTTCGGAGACGCCCCGGTTCGGCCAGATCGTCGTGATCGATGCGCGCGATGTATTCGCCCCGGCACAGATCGAAACCGCGATTGGCGTTGGCAGGGCGGCCCTGATTGTGCTCGAGCGGGAAGATGCGGATGCGCTCGTCGTTCAGGCTTCGAACGAGTGAGAGCGTGTCGTCGGTGCTGGCGTCGTCGAGAACGAGGATTTCGAAGTCGGCGTCCTGGTTGAGCAACGATTTCAACGTTTCGACGATATGCGATTAGGTGTTATAGGTTGGAACGACGATTGATATTTTTGGCATTACTAATAGTGAAGGAATAGAGTCGGCGCGTAGCTTACGTCCCAATGTCGCTCAAAAGGAACCAGCGCATCGATTAATCATTTGAGTTGCCTGCAAATCGATGATCCGCGTCAAAACCTTGCTTCTCTCGGCTTCCTCCTAATCAAATCACGACAGCGAGCCGCTAGCATGTCGTGCACATTTATGCACCTGACGCGACAAGGAGAAGCAGTGCGTTTCGACGGCTATTTCATCAATCTGGATCGGAGTCAGGATCGGCGCAAGTCGATGGAGACGCAACTGGCGAGCATCGGCTATCAGGATCGAATCGTGCGTTTCCCCGCGGTTGACGGCATCGCGCAAGGACCGTTCGACAACGCGGGCAAGAACTGCGTCTGGGCATGTCGGCAATCGCACGAACGGGTAATCCTCAACTCCTCCGCCGACACCGCCACCGTCGTGCTGGAAGACGACGTGGAACTGAGCCCGCTCTTTCCGACGCTCATCAACGATCACATACTCGCGGCGCACGTCGGCAACAATCCCGACCTCGACCTGATGTTCCTCGATTGCGCACCCGTATTCGACCGCGTGTCGCTTCTGCTGCTGGAGGCGGAGAAGCGCATGAACGGCCGCGCGAATCCGCAATTGCTCGGCGATGGCCGTCACTATTTCGACAATGTCAGTTTGTTCGACGCGAGGGCAACCTACGCGTTTTGTGCGGCGGCGTACGTTGTCACGCCGAAGGGAAAGCAGAAACTTCGTACGCTGTATTCAGCGTCGGAAGACCAGGCCGTGCCGGTCGACATGCTTTTCAGGCACTGGCTGCACTTCGACGGGCTTTCCGGCCAACTGGTCGTTCCGTTCCTCGCAACGCCGGAATACATGAGCGCATCGACGATTTCGTACGATGCACTCGACGCGCCCGTCATCGATCAGACAGTCGGCCTGGCGATCGGCGCCATCCGCAGGCTGCTCTTCGCCGGCGATGCCAATCTCGACACGAACAGGATCGATGCGCTCATCGAAGCCGGCCCGCGTTCGCCCGAATACAAGCTAGGGCTGGAACTTGCCGCAGCGATGATGAGGGCGTCGTAAAACCGTACCCGTATCGGGCGATGCGCGATAATCTCGGCTTTCGACCGGCCACATCCGATGACCGGCGCCGAACCCCCATACCGCCATGCCCGTCCTGAACGAAATCTTCGTCTATCCGATCAAGTCCTGCGCGGGCATTTCACTGCGCCGCGCGACGCTCTTCGAGACCGGCCTCGAATACGACCGCCACTGGATGGTGATCGACACCGCCGGCGCCATGTTCACGCAACGCTCGCATCCGCGCATGGCGCTGGTCCGCACCGCGTTCGATGCCGATGATCTCGTCATCGACGCGCCCGGCATGCCGACCCTGCGCACGCCCTTGCGCGCCGAAGCGCTCGCCGATGCGAAGCCGATTCGCGCGACCGTCTGGCGCGACACCGTCGATGCGCTCGACGCGGGCGAACAAGCCGCGCACTGGTTCAGCACGTTCCTCGGCGTATCCGCGCGGCTCACGCGATTCGCACCGGCATCCCGCCGCGATGTCAGCGATAAATGGACCGCGCCGCAATCCACGCACACGCGTTTCGCGGATCAGTTTCCGTTGCTGGTCGTCGGTCAGGCATCGCTCGACGATCTCAACGCGCGGCTGTCGGCCAAAGGCGCGCCGGGCATCGCGGCGAATCGCTTCCGCCCGAACCTCGTGATCGGCGGACTCGATGCTTACGGAGAGGACTACGTCGGCGAAATGCGGATCGGCAATGCGCAATTGCGGCTCGTGAAGCTCTGCACGCGCTGTCCGATTCCGTCGATCGATCAGGCGACGGGCGCGCCGAACCCGGCATGGCCGCACGAACCGCTCGACACGATGAGCGCGTACCGTGGCAGCGACCAGTTCGACGGCGCGCTCACCTTCGGCAAGAACGCGATCGTTCTGGAAGGCGAGGGCGTTGCGCTGGAGATCGGACAGGAAGTGGAAGCGGAAATCGACTTCTGAGCCGTCAGGCTTCGAGCGCGGCCTTCGCGCACAGTTCATCGGTGACGAGCCCCGACAGCCACTTTCCCTTCAACGCCGCGACCAGTGCTTCGCGCTTGCGCTCGCCGCCCGCGAAGCCGATGGTCGGACGTTTGGGCGGCGAGTCGAGCGCGAGGCTCGTCGCGCGCGCGCCGGTCTTCGATTGCACGCGGCGGCCGTCTGCATCGATCGGCAGGCCGAGCCATTCGGCGACCGCGCCTGCCGACATCATTTCATCGACTTCCGCGCGCGTGATGAAGCCGTCCTCGTGCAGCGGGCAATTCACGCCCACGTTGCCGATGCCGACGAACGCCACGTCCGCCTTCTGCGCGAGTTCGCCGACGATGCGATACAGCCGGTGATTGACCCACTGCGCGCGCTCGGCGACGTTATCTGCCATGAGCGGCGCGGGCAGCATGAAGTGCTTGCCGCCGGTCTTTTCCGAAAGCTGCTGCGCGACGTCGTAACGATTCGACGAGCCGTCCTGCGCGATTGCGCCGACCATCGACACGAAACGATGCTGCGGCCGGTCGATCTGTCCGATCTGCGCGACGCAGGCTTTCAGCGTGCGCCCGCTGCCGATCGACACGACGAGCGGCTTTTCTTCGAGCAGATAGCGCTCCATGACCTGCGCGCCGGCGACGGCGAGCTTGCGGTCGACCTGTTCGGGCGCATCGCCGTCGATGGGCACGACTTCGCACATCGCGAGGCCGTAGCGGTCGCTCAGCGCTTTGGCGAGCGAAAGACAATCGGCGATGCGGTGATCGACGCGCACGCGGATCAGGTTTTTTTCGACCGCGAAGGCGACGAGGCGCTGCGCCACCGGACGCGAGATCTGGAGCTTTTCGGCGATCTCGTTTTGGGTGTTGCCGGCGACGTAGTAGAGCCACGCTGCGCGCGTTGCGAGATCGAGTTTTTCAGTGGATTTGGGCACTGGGGGTTTGGTTTTCGGTTCTTGGTTTTTGATTTTCGCTTTCTGGCGAGGGTGTTTGTCGTGGAATCCTGATTACGTGTCGGTCTATTAGCACTGCCCCTGTGCGGGGCGGCAGTCACTTTCTTTGCTGCTGCAAAGAAAGTGACCAAAGAAAGCAGCTCCCGATACGCCCGCGGTCACACGCAATTTGGGTAGTCCTCTCGTCCATCGTGGGCTGCCTAAAGAGTGCCCTCATAGGCCCCATCGGGCTTGGCTCGCGCACGGTCTGTCTCATCGCACCACACACCAAACTGGTTCAGCACCAAATAGCTCCGGCCCGCTTCGCGGCCGACCGGTCAATCGGGTCCGCGCGTGCTTCTCTACTAACGTCTCCATCTCACTGCAATCGCCGCCCTTTGGTTTCCCTTGCATACCCAACGGCAGCGCGTAGCGCTGTGCCGAAGCTCTTTCGTGCTGAACCAGCGGCCATCTAAAACCAGCTCGTCAGACCGTGCGCGATCCAAGCCCGATTGGTCCTTTGAGGGCGACACTTAGGCGAGTGCCACCGAGGACGAGAGAACTACCCAAATTGCGTGTGACCGCGGGCGTGTCGAGCTGCTTTCTTTGGTTACTTTCTTTGCAGCAGCAAAGAAAGTGACTGCCGCCCCGCACAGGGGCAACGCTAATAGACCGACATGAAAACGGGGATCCGGCGAAGAGAAACAAAGCGCCAAACCCCGCACCGCCCACACGCTTCATAGAAGCTCAATACCAATACAAAATCAAGCCAACCGCGGCCGCGCCGAATCGAACAACGGCCTCACATGCTGATACAGCTCCCGAAACCCCTTCAACCGCTGCCGCAGCAACGCATGCCGTTCGGAATTCGGCGTGAATTCCTGCTTGATCTCGGGCTTCGCGAGCACCGTCGCCGGATCGCCGCCCGCCGCAAGCCACCCGAGCCGTGCCGCGCCGAGCGCCGCGCCGGTCTCGCCGCCGCCGTGCGTGCGCGTCGGGGTATCGAAGGCATCGGCGAACATCTGCGCCCAATACGCGCTACGTGCACCGCCCCCGAGCATCGATAGCGCGCGCGCCTGCGTGCCCGCGGATTGAAGCGCATCGAGGCCATCGGTCAAGGAGAGCGTCACGCCTTCGAGCACCGAATAGCCGAGCAACGCGCGATCGGTCGCGTGCGTCATGCCGAAGAACACGCCCTGCGCATACGGATCGTTGTGCGGCGTGCGCTCACCACTCAGATACGGCAAAAACAACGGCGCAGACGACAAAACATCGACAGGCAAAGATTCGATTTCCGCGAGCAGCGTCGGCTCATCCGTCGATGTCAGCTTGCACACCCAGCGCAAACAGCTTGCCGCCGACAGCACCACGCTCATCTGATGCCACCGATCCGGAATCGCGTGACAGAACGCGTGGACGGCCGAAGCCGGGTTCGGCCGAAAGCGATCGCCGATGACGCACAGCACACCCGATGTGCCCAGCGACAGAAAACCATCGCCCGGATCGGTCGCGCCGATGCCCACCGCGCTCGCGGCATTGTCGCCGCCGCCCGCCGCGACGATCACGCCTTCGCGCAAGCCGAATTCGCGCGCGAGTTCGGGCCGCAAGGTGCCCGAGGGCGCGCTGCCTTCCGCGAGCGACGGCATCTGCCGGCGCGACATGCTGCACGCGGCAAGCAACTCGTCGGACCAGTCGCGGCGCGCGACATCGAGCCAGAGCGTGCCCGCGGCATCGGATGGATCGGACACTTTCGTGCCCGTCAGATGCATCCGCAGATAATCCTTCGGCAACAGCACGCACGCGGTCTGACGGAAGACATCGGGTTCGTTGTGCGCGACCCAGAGCAGCTTCGGCGCGGTGAAGCCAGGCATCGCCAGATTGCCGGCGATCTCGTGCAAGTTCGGCGCGCGCTCGTAGAGCTCGGCGCATTCCTTGTCGCTGCGCATGTCGTTCCACAGGATCGCGGGACGCAGCACCTTGTCCTGCGAATCGAGCAGCACGGCGCCGTGCATCTGACCGGACAGACCGATGCCGCGCACCTGCGCGAACTCATCCGGGAATTTCTCGCGCAGCTTGAAGAGCGCGGCGCGCGTGCCTTCCCACCAGTCGAGCGGATTCTGCTCCGACCAGCGCGGCTTCGGACGCGAAACGGTGAACGGCGTGCCGGCCGTGCCGACGACGCTGCCGTCGCTCGCGAGCAGCAGCACTTTCACTTCGGAGGTGCCGAGGTCGATGCCTAAGTACATGAACGGACCCTTTGTCGTTGCCGGAATCGAACTTGGTCAGAAACCAGGCGGGACGCCATATCGGCGGGAGGCGCTAATTTAACGCCACGCGCGACGCCGCGCCATGAGCACATTACCCGAGCGGCGCGGCTTGCAGTTTCGCGATGCCATTAACGCGGCGATAACAGCGGGCTTATGGCCGCTTATGGCCGCTTGCCGCCTACGGCCGATTGGCGAGCCATGCATCGACTTTCGCAATCGCGCTGCGCATCACGCGTTCGAGGCCTTCGGTCTGCGCCATGCTGCCCCACAGGAGCTTGTCGCTCGTGAAGGCCTTGACCGGATCGGGCGACGTGAAGAAGCCGTGCGCCACCGCCGGATCCATCACGCCATCCTGATACGCATACGGCAGCTTGCCCTCGTGCCAGCGTTCGAGAAAGCGGAAGAAGAGCGCAGGCAGGATCGCGGTCGAATCGGGATCGACCTTGCGCGCGAAGCATTCCGAGAGCGTCGGCGCGATGAAGCCCGGCAGCTTCGAGAAGCCATCCGCCGCGACGCGCTGGTTCGTGTCCTTGATGTACGGATTGCTGAAGCGGTCGAGCACGACATCGCGATATTTCTCGAGATCGATCGGGCTCGGCGTGAGGCAGGGAATCACGTCGTCGGTGACGTAGGCGTCGGCGAGCGCGCGGATTTCCATGTCCTGCGTGCCTTCGTGAATGTATTGCAGCCCGACGAGCGTGCCCGCCCACGCAATGCAGCTATGGCTCGCATTGAGGATGCGGATTTTCGCCTCCTCATACGGATGCACCGATTCGACCATCTCCGCGCCGACCTGCTCCCACGCGGGCCGCCCGGCGATGAAGCTGTCTTCGATCACCCACTGGATGAACTTTTCGCCCATCACGGGCGCTTTGTCGTCGAAGCCGGTCGCGGCCTTCACGCGTTCGGCGACGTCGGGCGTCGGGCGCGGCGTGATGCGATCGACCATCGCGTTCGGACACGACGTGTTCGCGATCATCCACTCGCGCAGCGCGGTCTCGCCGCGCCGTTCGAGAAATTCGAGCATGCCCGCCTTGAAGCGGTCGCCGTTGCTGCGCAGGTTGTCGCAGTTCTGCAGCGATACCTGGCCCGCGCCATTCTTCATGCGCGCATCGAGGATCGCGGCGAGCGCGCCGTAGATCGTGGTTTTTGCGCCCTTGAGGTCGGCGGCGAGATCGGGGTTCGCGGTGTCGAGCTTGTCGTGCTCGTCGAGGTAATAGCCACCTTCGGTGACGGTGAACGACACGATCTTCGTCTTCGGGTCCGCGCCCACGGCGACGAGTTCGGCGAGATCCGCGGACCACGGCACGACCTTTTTGATCGCGCGGATCGTCTCGTATTCGCGCTCGCCCTTCGGCGTGACCGTTTCGAGCGTGTATTCGCCGTTCTGCGCGGCGAGGGCATCGAGCACGGCGTTCATGTCGCCGCGAATATTCCCGACCGCGAGCGACCAGCTTTTGTCGCCCGACTCGTTCAGTCGATGCAGATACCACGCCTGATGCGCGCGATGAAAAGACCCGGCGCCGATGTGCAGGATCACGTTGGCTTCGTTCGTCATGTCGTCTCTTCCTCTGAATGGCGGCGCGCCCGTTCTTCGCGGGCGGCTGGTCGCTTTGGCGCCACGACGGCGGCGGTCAAGGCGGTTTGAGTGAGCATTTGCTCGTTCGATGATCGAATGATCGTATTCGGTTCGGCGAAAGTCAAGGCGCGAGGTGGCGTGGGGTTTGCCGCAATGCGGCGCAATTCGCGCGCCTTTGAGCGTTGGGAAGGCGAGTGGTGGAGCGCTCGCGAGCGGCGTTGCAGTGCAACAAGCGATGCGGCAGCGGGAGATCGGGAATAACCCCTAGCGGTGATGCTTTCGGCACTAAGCGAGCCGGATGCCCTCGGATCGGGGGCGCTGTTCGAGCCGATTTCCCAGCGCGTGGATCTGCGCCTTCATGAAATCCTGTCTTCGCGTCGGTCTATTTGCACTGCCCCTGTGCGGGGCGGCACCTACTTTCTTTGCTGCTGCAAAGAAAGTAGGCAAAGAAAGCAGCTTTTCAGGCCCGCGGTCACACGCAATTTGGGTAGTACTCTCGTCCCCGGTGGCACTGGCCTAAAGAGTGCCCTCATCACAATAGCGGGGCTTGGATCGCGCACGGTCTGACGAGCTAGTTTTCCAAGGACACTGGATCAGCACGAAACAGCATCGGCACAGCGCTACGCGCTGCCGCCGGGTCTGCAAGGGAAACCATCGGTTTGCGCGCGCAGTGCGCTAAAGATGTTAGGAGCGAAGCGCCTGCCTCCCCGATTGACCGGTCGGCCGCGAAGCGGGCCGGAGCTATTTTGTGCTGAACCCGTTTGGCGTGTGGTGCGATGAGACGGACCGTGCGCGATCCAAGCCCGATTAGGTGTGTGAGGGCACTCTTTAGGCAGCCCACGATGGACGAGAGGACTACCCAAATTGCGTGTGACCGCGGGCGTATCGGAAGCTGCTTTCTTTGCTTACTTTCTTTGCAGCAGCAAAGAAAGTGAGTGCCGCCCCGCACAGGGGCAGTGCTAATAGACCGACACGAAAACGGGATCCAACGACAACCAAGACCCCGAAAAAAACACGTCACCGCGCATGCAAACTCGGATGCGCATCAAACACCGGTCCTTGCACGAAATGCACATCGAACTGCTGAAGCGCATTGAACTGCGCCTCATCGCAGACATTCGAAAAGATGAGCGGAATCCTCAACCGATGTGCATACGCCACGAGATGCTTCACCACCGAATCCCGTAAAGCCTGCGCCGCATCCATCTTGATGAAATCGAGCCGCGCCATATCCGACACTGCCATGATCTGCCCGGCATTCGGCAGATTCCCCGCGACCTTGAATCCGTAATGCTGATAGCTCTTCGTGAGATACCCAAGAAACGTCTTGTGCGCGACCGCCGCCGCAGGCAATTCGATCACCACCCGCGACGGGTTCATCCCGAACTCCATCAGCACGGAAGAGAAGTGCAGTCCGTGGTCATACTTCACGCTCTTCAATAGCCGCTCATGCACGCGCAGAAACAAAAGCCCCGGCCGATGCGGCCCGAAGAAATTGAACGCATGCAGCGCGCGCGACAGCCGGTCCAGCACGACCAGCTCGCGATCGTCTTCCAGTTGTCCGAACGGATCGCGCGGCGCATCACCCTGAATGAGCGTCAACGCCTGCACGCCGAGTTCGTCGCCGAAACGCTCCGCGCTCTCCGGCGATGCGCTCAAAGTCTGCGGAAAGCTGTGCGTGCCGACATCGAAGATAGGCTCGTAGGCGCTCGAAATGCACAGATCGCGGTAATGCGCGATCGCCTGACCGGCGTGCTCGTTCTCGCCAAGCACGACATGCGCGCCGAGAAACGGATGTTCCGCGGCGCGGGCGACGAGTTCAGGCAAGGACGGGGCGATCATGGATGGAGCGTCGAGTTCGTGAGGCGTGCCGTACCGGGCAATTTTCATTCGAATGGTCGATGGTATCAGCGCGCAACGCCGCGTCCAGCACCAAATTCACATATTGATATGCGCGGCGAGGCCCGTCGATTAAGGGTATACGATGAATTTCACTAATCGTAATTGGTTTTACCATCCGTAAATCGCAGCGACGACATGCCGCGCACGGCGCCGTCGCCTGAACCGTCGCACTTTTCGTCGAGGATTCCGACCATGCCAACGTTCGAGACGCACACGGACGCGAACCAGCACTATCAATCGGGTTTCGCCAACGACTTCGCCACTGAGGCGCTGCCGGGCGCGTTGCCGATCGGCCGCAACTCGCCGCAACGCGCCGCTTACGGCCTGTACGCCGAGCAGCTTTCGGGCACCGCGTTCACCGCGCCGCGCGCGCACAATCGCCGTTCGTGGCTCTATCGGATACGTCCGGCGGCCGTGCACAAGCCGTTCACGCGCATTCCCGCCGACATGCTGCGCGCCAAACTCGTGGCCAATTTCGCCGATGTTCCGCCGACGCCGCCGAACCAGTTGCGCTGGGATCCGCTGCCGATGCCCGCCGCGCCGACCGATTTCATCGACGGCTGGGTGACGATGGCCGGCAACGGCGCCGCGGAATCGATGTCCGGTTGCGCGATCCATCTCTACGCCGCGAACCGCTCGATGCAGGACCGCTTCTTCTACAACGCCGACGGCGAATTGCTGATCGTGCCGCAGCAGGGACGTCTCGCGATCTTCACGGAACTCGGCAAGCTCGATATCGAGCCGCACGAAATCGCGGTGATTCCGCGCGGCGTGCGCTTTTCGGTGACGCTGCCCGATGGCGAAGCGCGCGGCTACATCTGCGAAAACTTCGGCGCGCTGCTGCAATTGCCCGATCTCGGTCCGATCGGCTCGAACGGGCTGGCGAATCCGCGCGACTTCCTCACGCCGAACGCCGCGTATGAAGACCGCGAAGGCAGGTTCGAACTCGTCACGAAGATGAACGGCGTGCTTTGGCGTGCGGACATCGGTCATTCGCCGCTCGATGTCGTCGCGTGGCACGGCAATTACGCGCCGTACAAGTACGATCTGCGCCACTTCAACACCATCGGCTCGATCAGCTACGACCATCCGGATCCGTCGATCTTTCTCGTGCTTCAATCGCCGAGCGACACGCCGGGCGTCGATTCCGTCGACTTCGTGATCTTCCCGCCGCGCTGGCTCGCCGCGGAAGATACGTTCCGGCCGCCGTGGTTTCATCGCAATGTCGCGAGCGAGTTCATGGGACTCGTGCACGGCGTCTACGACGCGAAGGCCGAAGGCTTCGTGCCCGGCGGCGCGAGCCTGCACAACTGCATGTCGGGGCACGGGCCGGATGCGGAAACGTTCGAGAAGGCATCGAAGAGCGATACGTCGAAGCCCGCGAAAGTCGACGCCACGATGGCCTTCATGTTCGAGACGCGCACGCTCATCAAGCCGACTCAGTTCGCGCTCGAAACCGCGCAGTTGCAGGCGAATTATTACGAGTGCTGGCAAGGTCTCACGAAACACTTCAACCCGGAGCAACGATGATCGACGCGCTGAAGGCCACACTCGCGCCCACTTTGAAGAGCTGGATCGAATCCGCGAACGATCCCGCGAGCGACTTCCCGATTCAGAACCTGCCGTTCGGCATATTCAGCGACGCGGTGAACGCGCAGCCGCGCGCGGGCGTCGCGATAGGCGACTGGATCGCCGATCTCGCCGTGCTCGAAGACGCGCGTCTGATCGATGCGCGCGGCACGTTCCACGCATCGCGCCTGAACGACTTCATCGCGCTCGGACGCGAGACGTGGCGCGGCGTGCGTATCGCGCTGTCCGCGTTGCTCGCGCACGGCAATGCGACGTTGCGCGACGACGAAGCCTTGCGCCGCCGCGCGCTCGTGCCGCGCTCCGATGCGACGATGCATCTGCCGGTCGAGATTCCTGGCTACACGGATTTTTATTCGTCGAAGGAGCACGCGACGAACGTCGGCTCGATGTTCCGCGATCCGAAGAACGCGCTTCTGCCGAACTGGTCGGAATTGCCGGTCGGCTATAACGGGCGCGCGTCGTCGGTGGTCGTGAGCGGCACGCCCGTGCGCCGCCCGAACGGTCAGATCAAGCTGCCGAACGAAGAGCGCCCGATCTTCAGCGCGTGCCGCAAGCTCGATATCGAACTGGAGACGGGCTTCATCATCGGGCGCGGCAATGCGCTCGGCGAGCCGATCGCGTGTGAGGACGCGGAGGCGCATATCTTCGGCATGGTGCTGCTCAACGACTGGAGCGCGCGCGATATCCAGCAATGGGAGTACGTGCCGCTCGGCCCGTTCAACTCGAAGGGCTTCGCGACGACGATCTCGCCGTGGATCGTCACGCTCGATGCGCTCGAACCGTTTCGCACCGCGACGCCCGCGCAGGATCCGCAACCGCTCGCGTATCTGCGTCACGAAGGCGATCACGCGTTCGATATCGAACTGGAAGTCACGCTGCGTCCGGAAGGCGCGCACACGCCGACGACCATTTCACGCACCAACTTCAAGCTGATGTACTGGTCGATGGCGCAGCAGCTCGCGCATCACACGGTTGGCGGATGCAATACGCGCGTCGGCGATCTGATGGGATCGGGCACGATAAGCGGGCCGACGCCGGATTCGTGCGGCAGCCTGCTCGAAAGCACCTGGAACGGCCAGCGGCCCGTGAAGCTGGAAGAGGGCGGCGAGCGCGCGTTTCTACAGGACGGCGATGAAATCACCCTGCGCGGATGGTGCCAGGGCGAGGGATATCGCGTGGGCTTCGGCGAATGCGCGGGGCGGATTTTGCCGGCGCGCGGGTGATCGATTACGAAGGACGGAGCGGCCCGATTGGGCCGCTTCACGCAATACACGGATTACATCGAGCAGCGTGAGTGTGAGTTGCTCGAGCACTCGGCTATGAATCGGCAACGCGTGCCGCACTTAAGAGGGTGCACCGCCCGTGCTTGCGGATAGCTTCTTCGTCATCTTCTTCGTCGCCGCGGTCGCGCAGATCGCAAGCGCCGCTGGCCGCATCGACCCGTTGCCCCATTCCCTGCGCGCTGACTTTTCGCACGATTCATCGCGGGCCTTTCTCCAATTCGCGATTTTCGCTTCGAGTGCGGCCTTGCGCTCAGGATGTTCGCCGATCTGCTTCTCCACGACCTGCTGCAGGTCGCGCTCGGCGACGATCTGGTCGCGCCACGCGCAGAAATTCATGCTGGTCTGACTTGAATCGCAATTGTTTAGCAGTGCGCCGACTTCACTGGCCGGCAGACCGCTGCGGGCCGCGATCTCGTCGGCCGGCGTCTGATCGGCACGCGCGGCGGCCGACATCATCAAGAGTAACCAGAAGCAATGTTTTCTCACGGTGCGCTCCGTCGCTGGAACGGGGCGGTCTCCAGCCGACGCCGGTTTACGAGACCATTCGACCGCACAGCGGAAAGTCGACGCCCACGAGCGTCGCGCGGATGGATATAGACGCGATGATTCATGTGCGACACGACGCCCGCATCATCGTTCTGGTTCGCCGAGCGCAGTGCGTCGAATGCACCGGCATTGCCGACATTGTAGGTGTAGCCCACAAGCTCATCGAATTGCGCCTGCGTCAATTCTCGCTGTGTGACGGTTCTACGTACCTGGGCTTCTGCTCGGCCGACTCCCGTAGCCAGCTGCGCATTGACCTGAGCTGGCGTAACCGGGCGGCGCAGTTCTTCGGCCGTGCATAGCCCTGTGTGTGCGAGCGTGCCCACGCCGAAGGTGCAGTTGTTCGCTTGATCGTTGTAATAGGCCATGACCGCGTGTTCCCGCGTCCGCAGCTCGGCCCGGCCTGCCTCGCTCAGCTGCATATTTTCGTTTGCCATCGCCGCCCTCTCGTAGCGCTGTTCGTGGTCCGTCGCGTCAGTCGATCCGCTTCGTGCGACAAGCGGCTCAAGTCGTCAAAAAAAGAAGGTAACGAATTGCGTCGAATAACGGCGAGGCGATCTGTAAATCTTCGTAGAATTCTGCGACGCGGCTTCTTCGGGTTGCTTGAATGGTCGCTCGCTTTCAGTCGAATAACGCAATCTATTGCCGTGAAGCTGGAAGAGGGCGGCGAGCGCGCGTTTCTACAGGACGGCGATGAAATCACCCTGCGCGGATGGTGCCAGGGCGAGGGATATCGCGTGGGCTTCGGCGAATGCGCGGG